>NZ_CAWOOJ010000012.1:0-120382 GCF_963883145.1 Escherichia sp. E4385 | reverse complement strand
CCCGTATGGGCAAAATATGAAACGATATCGATAAGTTTGAAATGAGTTTTTATCAGGAAGTGATGGTGGTGGGGGAAGGATTACTCAGCGCTGCGCGCTTCGCCCTTCGGGTCGTTGCCTGCGGCAACGCTCTCTCGCTGACGCTCGAGTCGAACCTTAGTCGAAGCTTCTCGTCCTTCCCCGTATGGGCAAAATATGAAACGATATCGATAAGTTTGAAATGAGTTTTTATCAGGAAGTGATGGTGGTGGGGGAAGGATTACTCAGCGCTGCGCGCTTCGCCCTTCGGGTCGTTGCCTGCGGCAACGCTCTCTCGCTGACGCTCGAGTCGAACCTTAGTCGAAGCTTCTCGTCCTTCCCCGTATGGGCAGAATATGAAACGATATCGATAAGTTTGAAATGAGTTTTTATCAGGAAGTGATGGTGGTGGGGGAAGGATTCGAACCTTCGAAGTCGATGACGGCAGATTTACAGTCTGCTCCCTTTGGCCGCTCGGGAACCCCACCAGGGGTAATTCATATTGTAGGTAATGCTTGAGATGGTGGTGGGGGAAGGATTATTCGTCGCCTCGCTCCTCACCCTTCGGGCCGTTGCCTGCGGCAACGTTCTCTCGCTTTCGCTCGAGTCGAACCTTAGTCGAAGGTTCTCACCCTTCCCCGATGAGTGCAAACATTAACAATCTCACCGAAGTTACCACATCGCTGTGGTGAATAATGGTGGTGGGGGAAGGATTCGAACCTTCGAAGTCGATGACGGCAGATTTACAGTCTGCTCCCTTTGGCCGCTCGGGAACCCCACCACGGGGTAATGCTTTTTACTGGCCTGCTCCCTCACTGGGAAGCGGGGCGCATCATATCAAATGACACGCCGCTGTAAAGGGTTACGTTGAGAAAAATGAACTGGTTGCGTAATTTTCATCCGTAACGGATTAAAGCCAACCAGTTCTATTTTGCCAGCGATTAAAGAATAATCGTCCGGTTACCGTAAACAAATACACGCTGTGCCAAAACCTGGTAAAGCGCGCGGCTTAATACGTTTTTCTCAACATCACGACCTGCACGCATCATGTCTTCGGCTGTGTAAGTGTGATCCACATGAATGACATCCTGCATGATGATTGGACCTTCATCCAGGTTGTCATTTACATAGTGTGCTGTTGCGCCAATAATCTTCACGCCGCGTTCATAAGCCTGGTGATAGGGGCGTGCGCCAATAAACGCAGGCAAGAACGAATGGTGAATATTGATGATCTTATTCGGGAAGCGCGCGACAAACTCCGGCGTCAGCACGCGCATATATTTCGCCAGCACCACATAATCAGGTTGATGCGCTTCAATGGCATCCGCCATCTTCTGATCGTGCTCGTTGCGGCTTAACCCTTCATGGCTCACCAATTCAAACGGAATATCAAAACGTTCCACCAGAGAACGTAAAGTCTCGTGGTTACCAATAACCGCAGCGATTTCAACATCCAGTCCGCCGTAGTTGGCTTTCATCAGCAGATCGCCCAGGCAATGCGCTTCTTTAGTCACCAGAATGACTATGCGGCGGCGACCTGCGGGATTCAGTTCACGCACTGAACCTTCTGGCAATGCGCTATCGAGATCCGCCAGCAGGGTGGAATCATTAAAAATACCTTCCAGTTCCGTGCGCATAAAAAAGCGCCCGGTACGGTGGTCAACAAATTCATTGTTCTGCACGATGTTTAACTCGTGCTTGTAGCAAATATTAGTAATACGCGCGATCAGACCTTTTTGATCCGGGCAAATAGTACGCAGAACTTTACGTTGGAGTGAATGCATTGCTGGAAAAACCTTGTTGAGAGTGTTTGCTAAACCGTACCGTCAACCTTTATTGGCCGCAGCACTTTTTAAATTTTTTACCTGAACCACAAGGGCAGGGATCGTTGCGACCAAACTGCGGACGTGTACCATCAATATAGTACCATTGACCGTTTTCTTTCAAAAATCGCGAACGCTCAATAATCGCCCCGGATTTACCCTTCTCAGTAAAACGAGCGACAAAACTGACATAACCTACGTCGTCACCTTCGTGATATGAACGTTCAAATACGGTCAAACCTAACCATTCGGTATGTGCAAATCCGGCAATTAATTCAGCGCGTAACACCGAGGCGCCACAGGA
Organism: Escherichia sp. E4385; assembly: GCF_963883145.1. Lineage (NCBI taxonomy): Bacteria > Pseudomonadati > Pseudomonadota > Gammaproteobacteria > Enterobacterales > Enterobacteriaceae > Escherichia > Escherichia sp. E4385. The sequence goes on along the minus strand of NZ_CAWOOJ010000012.1, from coordinate 118,237 downwards.
TGGATGCCAGGTTTTAATTAAATAATCTGCGTCGTGCATCACAAAAGCGCAGTAACGCGAACGCATGAGACGTTCAGGATCTGGTGCAACCTTTTCACCAGACACATAAGGGTGGCAACATAGGCTATACTCGACAGCACTACCACAGGGACAAAGCTTAGACACAAATAATCTCCCTGGAAACAATAACGGCGTTTTAACCGCCGGAGTAGCACTATGTTAACCGAGCGGTAGCGATGTGGCTACGGCTGCATTCCAGGGGACGCTTTCAGGAACAATGAGAAAAGTAAAAATAGGGCTGGCGCTGGGATCCGGTGCTGCACGAGGATGGTCGCATATTGGCGTCATTAACGCGCTTAAAAAAATGGGCATTGAAATTGATATCGTCGCAGGATGTTCAATTGGTTCGCTGGTAGGCGCAGCCTATGCCTGTGGTCGATTATCTGCGCTGGAAGAGTGGGTTACCTCTTTTAGCTATTGGGATGTTTTACGACTGATGGACCTCTCCTGGCAGCGCGGTGGACTGCTGCGCGGTGAGCGTGTGTTCAATCGATATCGTGAAATAATGCCAGAAACAGAAATCGAGAATTGTTCACGCCGCTTCGCTGCAGTCGCCACCAATCTAAGCACAGGGCGTGAATTATGGTTTACCGAAGGTGATCTCCATCTCGCTATTCGTGCATCCTGCAGTATTCCGGGCTTGATGGCACCGGTCGCGCATAACGGCTACTGGCTTGTTGATGGCGCAGTCGTTAATCCCATTCCTATCTCTCTTACTCGTGCGTTGGGCGCAGATATCGTAATTGCGGTTGATCTCCAGCACGACGCTCACCTAATGCAGCAAGATCTTCTTTCATTTAATGTCGGTGCTGAAAATGGCGAGAGTGAAGATGATCTCCCCGGGCATGCGCGGCTGAAAGAGCGGCTAAGTAGCATTACTGCGCGTCGAGGCGTCATGGCACCGACAGCAACAGAGATTATGACTACCTCTATTCAGGTATTGGAAAACCGCCTTAAAAGAAACCGTATGGCAGGGGACCCGCCTGATATTCTGATTCAACCCGTTTGCCCACAGATTTCCACGCTCGATTTTCATCGTGCGCAGGCTGCCATTTCGGCAGGACAATTGGCGGTTGAGAAGAAAATGGATGAGCTTTTACCGCTAGTTCGAACTAACGTTTTGACCTGATTTTTTATCTACACTTAAGTTAATTCTGACAGGCACTGATGGCAATAGCATGCCACTATTGAATAAAGCCAGTCAGGGGAGAGAACATGACGCAGCCATTGGTCGGAAAACAGATTCTCATAGTTGAAGATGAGGCGGTATTTCGCTCGCTTCTGGATTCGTGGTTTTCCTCATTGGGAGCGACAACGGTACTGGCGGCTGATGGGGTGGATGCCCTTGAGCTACTGGGAGGTTTCACACCCGATCTAATGATATGTGATATTGCAATGCCGAGAATGAACGGCCTGAAACTATTGGAACATATTCGCAACCGGGGTGACCAAACACCAGTCCTGGTGATTTCCGCTACGGAAAACATGGCAGATATTGCGAAAGCGTTACGTCTGGGCGTGGAAGATGTTTTGCTAAAACCAGTTAAAGATCTCAACCGTCTGCGCGAGATGGTTTTTGCGTGTCTCTATCCCAGCATGTTTAATTCGCGTGTAGAGGAAGAAGAAAGGCTTTTTCGCGACTGGGATGCGATGGTGGATAATCCCACTGCGGCTGCTAAATTATTGCAAGAATTACAACCTCCGGTTCAGCAGGTGATTTCCCATTGCCGGGTTAATTATCGCCAACTGGTGGCCGTTGATAAACCGGGGCTGGTGCTTGATATTGCAGCTCTTTCGGAAAACGATCTGGCTTTTTATTGTCTCGATGTAACTCGCGCCGGACATAATGGTGTCCTTGCCGCCTTGTTATTACGCGCGCTGTTTAATGGGTTATTACAGGAACAGATTGCCCACCAAAATCAGCGATTGCCAGAGTTGGGAGCGTTATTGAAGCAGGTAAATCATTTACTGCGGCAGGCCAATCTGCCTGGCCAGTTCCCGCTATTAGTCGGCTATTATCATCGTGAATTAAAAAATCTCATTTTGGTTTCCGCTGGCCTGAATGCAACGTTAAATGCTGGTGAACACCAGATTCAAATCAGTAATGGCGTTCCGTTAGGAACATTAGGCAACGCCTATTTGAATCAATTGAGCCAGCGATGTGATGCCTGGCAATGTCAAATTTGGGGAACAGGTGGAAGACTGCGCTTGATGTTGTCTGCGGAATGAGCAAACGATTATATGGGATAAAATTGCATTACGCGCTGGTGTCGGCTGGTGGTACTATCGTCGCCATTCGTTTAAGTAATTGTCTTAATTATGTTAACTCGCCTCCTTTTCAGAACCAGGCCTCGCCAGGGTACTGATATACTGGGATGCGACACAGAAATATGAACACGTTCAATACACGAACAGTCCAGGAGAATTTAAATGGCTGCCATTAATACGAAAGTCAAAAAAGCCGTTATCCCCGTTGCGGGATTAGGAACCAGGATGTTGCCGGCGACGAAAGCTATCCCGAAAGAGATGCTGCCGCTTGTCGATAAGCCATTAATTCAATACGTCGTGAATGAATGTATTGCGGCTGGCATTACTGAAATTGTGCTGGTCACTCACTCATCTAAAAACTCTATTGAAAACCATTTCGATACCAGTTTTGAACTGGAAGCAATGCTGGAAAAACGTGTAAAACGCCAGTTGCTTGATGAAGTGCAGTCCATTTGTCCACCACACGTGACTATTATGCAAGTTCGTCAGGGGCTGGCGAAAGGTTTGGGACACGCAGTATTGTGTGCCCATCCGGTAGTTGGTGATGAACCTGTGGCTGTTATTTTGCCTGACGTTATTCTGGATGAATATGAATCCGATTTATCGCAGGATAACCTTGCAGAGATGATTCGTCGCTTTGATGAAACTGGTCACAGCCAGATAATGGTGGAGCCTGTTGCTGATGTGACGGCATATGGTGTTGTGGATTGCAAAGGTGTGGATTTAGCGCCTGGCGAAAGTGTACCGATGGTCGGCGTGGTAGAAAAACCGAAAGCAGATGTAGCGCCGTCTAATCTTGCTATTGTCGGCCGTTATGTTCTCAGTGCTGATATTTGGCCGCTGCTGGCAAAAACCCCTCCGGGAGCAGGTGATGAAATTCAGCTCACCGACGCGATTGATATGCTGATCGAAAAAGAAACGGTTGAAGCCTATCATATGAAAGGGAAGAGCCATGACTGCGGTAATAAATTAGGTTACATGCAGGCCTTCGTTGAATACGGTATTCGCCACAACACTCTGGGTACTGAATTTAAAGCCTGGCTTGAAGAAGAGATAGGCATTAAGAAGTAACATCTATCACGACGTTTTCTACGAAACGGCATTGAGTGATCAATGCCGTTTTTTTATAGCGTATTCTTATCAGCGAGTCTTAAAACGGACAATAAAAAATCCCGCCAATGGCGGGATTTTAAGCAAACAGAATCAAGAAAAGATTATTGCTTGATCAGGAAATCGTCGAGGGATTTACCTTGCTCATCCATTGCTTTTTTGATTACAGCTGGAGTACGGCCCTGGCCAGTCCAGGTTTTGGTTTCGCCGTTTTCGTCAACATAGCTATATTTAGCCGGACGCTGTGCGCGTTTAGCTTTGGTGCCAGATTTAACAGCAGCAATGCTATTCAGCAGTTCGTTCGGGTCAATACCGTCAGCGATCAGCATTTCACGATATTGCTGCAGTTTACGAGTACGCTCTTCAACTTCAGCAGCAGCTGCGCTTTCTTCTTCGCGACGTTCGTTAACAACAACTTCTAATTTTTCCAGCATTTCTTCCAGCGTTTCAAGTGTACATTCTCTTGCCTGCGCACGAAGAGTACGGATGTTGTTCAGAATTTTAAGTGCTTCGCTCATTGTAGTAATCTCAAACTTATATTGGGGTGGTTTGTTGAGGTAATAATAGAGCCTTAAATTCAGTTGTGCAATAGCCAGGAATGTAAGGAATTCAAAAATGTTCTTTATTTCGTACCGACAATAAATATCTTTTCATAAAATTAGCCAGAAATGACGTGGCATATAGCCCTATTTACATCGATGCTTTGACATCACTTAAGGTTAAAACTTCCTGATTCATGTCACATTTTATGTGGAGATTAACATGCGCTGGAACCTTTTCACTCTTGGGTATTAGCCCTGTTTATGAAAATCCCCTATTAAGCGAATGATGAAAAGTAGAACAGTCGCAATAAATGCAAGGACTTCGTATTGCTCTTTCCTGGAGGCCAACAGGGTTATTACGTGCGCAACAGGTTAAAGATTGTGAATAGTTACCAAGAGTCATTTACGCGTTTATAACAAGCAAGGCCGTGGTAAAGATAGCTCTGAAGGATTATGCCAGTCATTCGTAATGGATGACGAATATACTACTTCTGTGCGCACTGTTACGCTGTAAAACTGACGAATTATGATAAACTCCTGCCAACTTTATTTCATATCATTGAGGGCCTGTGGCTGATGGCGCAGCTATATTTCTACTATTCCGCAATGAATGCGGGTAAGTCTACGGCATTGTTGCAATCTTCATACAATTACCAGGAACGCGGTATGCGCACTGTCGTATATACGGCGGAAATTGATGATCGTTTCGGGGCAGGGAAAGTCAGCTCGCGTATAGGTTTGTCATCACCTGCAAAATTATTTAACCAAAATTCATCATTATTTGATGAGATTCGTGCGGAACACGAACAGCAGACAATTCATTGCGTACTTGTTGATGAATGCCAGTTTTTAACCAGACAACAAGTATATGAATTATCGGAGGTTGTCGATCAACTCGATATACCCGTACTTTGTTATGGTTTGCGTACCGATTTTCGCGGTGAATTGTTTGTTGGTAGCCAATACTTACTGGCATGGTCAGACAAACTGGTCGAATTAAAAACTATTTGTTTTTGTGGCCGCAAAGCAAGCATGGTGCTACGTCTTGATCTGGCGGGTAGACCTTATAACGAAGGTGAGCAGGTGGTTATTGGTGGTAATGAGCGTTACGTCTCGGTTTGCCGTAAACACTATAAAGAAGCGTTAGAGATCGGCTCTTTGACGGCGATTCAGGACAATCATCGGCACGACTAATAAATTTTTCTTTACTGACAGGGTGAATAGGGCGCTTTTATCCTGTCAGTCCGTTTTACTAACTTCTTCCGAGTCATCATCCTTTCTCTATTCTTAATCATCACTCAACGTACCACAGAACGATTTTAGTGCGTCGATGCCTCATTACCTACGAGGTAGAGTTATTTGTCGACAATCTCGCTTTGTGCTCGTTTTCCGACAATGCAAACATGATGAATTAATACAGCTGGATTATTTGAGTTTACATAGCCGTTCTTTGCCTGAAACAAAAAAACGGCCCCGAATGGGACCGTTTATGATGTTATACAGAGCTACCGATTAAGCGGATTTTTTCGCTTTTTTCTCTGCTTTAGCCGGAGCTGCTTCTTTAGCAACGGTTGCGCCTTCTACGTAATCACGACCGTAGTAGGTGTCCAGCAGAATCTGTTTCAGCTCGGAGATCAGCGGATAACGCGGGTTAGCGCCGGTGCACTGGTCATCGAATGCATCTTCAGACAGTTTATCAACGTTTGCCAGGAAGTCTGCTTCCTGAACGCCAGCTTCACGGATAGATTTCGGAATACCCAGTTCAGCTTTCAGCGTTTCCAGCCATGCCAGCAGTTTCTCGATCTTAGCAGCAGTACGGTCGCCCGGAGCGCTCAGACCCAGATGGTCTGCAATTTCAGCATAACGACGACGTGCTTGCGGACGGTCGTACTGGCTGAATGCAGTCTGCTTGGTCGGGTTGTCATTCGCGTTGTAGCGGATAACGTTACAAATCAGCAGGGCGTTTGCCAGACCATGCGGAATGTGGAACTGAGAGCCCAGTTTATGTGCCATTGAGTGACATACACCCAAGAAGGCGTTAGCAAACGCGATACCTGCGATAGTTGCCGCACTGTGAACACGTTCACGCGCTACCGGGTTTTTAGACCCTTCGTGGTAGGACGCTGGCAGATATTCTTTCAGCAGTTTCAGCGCCTGCAGAGCCTGACCATCAGAGAACTCAGAAGCCAGTACAGAAACATATGCTTCCATGGCGTGAGTTACTGCGTCCAGACCACCGAAAGCACACAGGGACTTCGGCATATCCATAACCAGGTTGGCGTCAACAATCGCCATATCCGGGGTCAGAGCATAGTCTGCCAGCGGATATTTTTGGCCAGTTGCGTCATCGGTTACAACCGCGAACGGTGTAACTTCAGAACCGGTACCGGAAGTTGTGGTGACTGCGATCATTTTCGCTTTCACGCCCATTTTCGGGAACTTGTAGATACGTTTACGGATGTCCATAAAGCGCAGCGCCAGTTCTTCGAAATGAGTTTCTGGGTGTTCGTACATAACCCACATGATCTTCGCGGCATCCATCGGGGAACCACCACCCAGCGCGATAATCACGTCTGGTTTGAAGGAGTTCGCCAGTTCTGCACCTTTACGAACAATGCTCAGAGTCGGGTCAGCTTCAACTTCGAAGAACACTTCAGTTTCTACGCCAGCTGCTTTCAGTACAGAAGTGATCTGGTCAGCATAGCCGTTGTTGAACAGGAAGCGGTCAGTCACGATGAGCGCACGTTTGTGGCCATCAGTAATCACTTCATCCAGCGCGATTGGCAGAGAGCCACGGCGGAAGTAGATAGATTTCGGAAGTTTGTGCCACAACATGTTTTCAGCTCGCTTAGCAACGGTTTTCTTGTTGATCAGGTGTTTCGGACCAACGTTTTCAGAGATGGAGTTACCACCCCAGGAACCACAACCCAGAGTCAGGGAAGGCGCGAGTTTGAAGTTGTACAGGTCACCGATACCGCCCTGAGAAGCCGGGGTATTGATCAGGATACGGGCAGTTTTCATTTTCTGACCGAAGTAAGAAACGCGTGCCGGCTGGTTATCCTGGTCGGTGTACAGGCAAGATGTGTGACCGATACCGCCCATAGCAACCAGTTTCTCTGCTTTCTCTACCGCGTCTTCAAAATCTTTCGCACGGTACATTGCCAGAGTCGGGGACAGTTTTTCATGAGCGAATGGTTCGCTTTCATCAACAACAGTCACTTCACCGATCAGAATCTTAGTATTTTCTGGTACAGAGAAGCCTGCCAGTTCAGCAATTTTATAAGCTGGCTGACCAACGATAGCTGCGTTCAGCGCGCCATTTTTCAGGATAACGTCCTGAACAGCTTTCAGCTCTTTGCCCTGCAGCATGTAGCCGCCGTGGGTGGCAAAACGCTCACGTACAGCATCATAAACAGAATCAACAACAACAACAGACTGTTCAGAAGCACAAATTACGCCGTTGTCGAAGGTTTTGGACATCAGTACGGATGCAACTGCACGTTTGATATCAGCAGTTTCATCAATAACAACTGGGGTGTTGCCTGCGCCTACGCCGATCGCCGGTTTACCGGAACTGTATGCTGCTTTAACCATGCCTGGACCACCGGTCGCAAGGATCAGGTTAATGTCAGGGTGGTGCATCAGTGCGTTGGAGAGTTCAACAGACGGTTGATCGATCCAGCCAATCAGATCTTTTGGTGCACCAGCAGCAATAGCAGCCTGCAGAACGATATCAGCAGCTTTGTTGGTTGCATCTTTAGCACGCGGGTGTGGTGAGAAAATGATGGCGTTACGGGTCTTCAGGCTAATCAGAGATTTGAAGATAGCGGTTGAAGTCGGGTTAGTTGTTGGAACGATACCGCAGATAATACCGATTGGTTCAGCGATAGTGATGGTACCGAAAGTGTCGTCTTCAGACAGAATACCGCAGGTCTTTTCATCTTTGTAGGCGTTATAGATATATTCAGAAGCAAAGTGGTTTTTGATCACTTTATCTTCAACGATACCCATGCCGGATTCGGCAACGGCCATTTTGGCGAGTGGGATTCGAGCATCTGCGGCAGCCAGAGCGGCGGCGCGGAAGATTTTGTCTACTTGCTCTTGAGTGAAACTGGCATATTCACGCTGGGCTTTTTTTACACGCTCTACGAGTGCGTTAAGTTCAGCGACATTAGTAACAGCCATAATGCTCTCCTGATAATGTTAAACTTTTTTAGTAAATCATCTGCTCGAATACGAGAGTATAGTCAGTGCGATGATGATTTGCTTAACCTTTGAAAATCAAAATCTTACTCGTGCTCACACTCACTGTGATTTACTAAAAGAGTTTAAACATTAGAGTCATTAATCTCTAATGCGTCACTTCCAGGTGGCGTAAGCAAGATTACTCACTTCTGGGTACCGATTAAGTGATCCAGATCAAAATTTCGCGAAGCTGACACCTTTCAGCTCCGCTTTTAGCCATAATAGCTAATAGTTAATAAATTGTAGTATTAATTGTTGGCTACCTTAGCATGTTTTGTACGACTAGATAACAATAATGAATGATAGTAATTTTAGATAGTTAGGAGGTGAAAAATGCTGACAAAAGGCGTATTGTCAGCACGTATTTTTACCCTTGTTTAAAGATAACATTATCCGGCTTTTGCTTCGGAGCTAACCGTGATTCAGACACTTTTTGATTTTCCCGTTTATTTTAAGTTTTTCATCGGGTTATTTGCGCTGGTTAACCCGGTAGGGATCATCCCCGTGTTCATCAGTATGACCAGCTATCAGACTGCGGCAGCGAGAAACAAAACAAATCTGACCGCCAACTTGTCTGTAGCCATTATTTTGTGGATCGCACTGTTTCTCGGCGACACGATTCTGCAACTTTTTGGAATATCTATTGATTCGTTCCGCATCGCGGGCGGCATACTGGTCGTGACAATTGCAATGTCGATGATCAGCGGTAAGCTTGGCGAGGATAAACAGAACAAACAAGAAAAATCAGAAACCGCAATTCGTGAAAGCATTGGCGTTGTACCGCTCGCATTACCTCTGATGGCAGGACCAGGGGCAATCAGTTCAACTATCGTATGGGGAACGCGTTATCACAGCATTGGTTATCTGTTCGGTTTTTTTGTAGCAATCGCGTTGTTCGCTTTATGTTGCTGGGGTTTATTCCGCATGGCACCCTGGCTGGTGAGGGTTCTGCGTCAGACAGGCATCAACGTCATTACCCGTATTATGGGGCTCTTGCTAATGGCATTAGGGATTGAATTTATCGTCAATGGTATCAAAGGGATTTTCCCGGGTCTGCTCAATTAATTCCTTTCATATGAAACGGAGTCATGATGCTCCGTTTCTTTCATCATTATTTTTACTGCAAGCCAACGTAGTTAACAAAAGAAATAGATAATTTTATCCCCATTTTACAGATAGTTATAAGACTATCCTTATCTGGCGATCCACAACATCATGTTATTTTCATCACATCATAATCCTGGGCCTTGCTGAAGAATAATTGAAATGATATTAGTAATTCTACTGGCTTTGGCAGAGAAAAGTGCTAAATAGCATTCATTTGTTAAATTATTGTGCGTATTTTCTATCTGGACTATAACCGGAAAAGGCAGTATTGCTTTCTTTAGTTATATCCCTTTGTTTTTAAATTATTTTATTGATTGGATAACGAGGGGTATACGTACTGGTATGGTTAGTAAAAGAGAATTGCGTAACAATTTTGCAAAATGTATTGGCTGGCAAGAAGGGCATTTGATACTTTTCGGCCAACCGTTTGGCGATTTTTATTGGCAATGAGAATGATTTGCGATTAAAAGACGCTGCAAAAAATAATGTGTCTCGACAGGGGAGACACAGTAAGAATCGACATAAGGTGGTCATCTGAATCACCAGAATAAATAAAGTCGGTGATAGCAATTAGTAACGATAAAGCAACCTGGCAGCAAAAAGTCTCCGAGCTGTACAGGTATCCTAATCCGGGATTACACATGCTGGTAAAAACCAGTAATTATAATGAGGGAGTCCAAAACACAATGACCAACATCACCAAGAGAAGTTTAGTGGCAGCAGGCGTTCTGGCTGCGCTTATGGCAGGGAATATCGCACTGGCAGCTGATGTACCCGCAGGAGTCACACTAGCGGAAAAACAAACGCTGGTTCGCAACAATGGTTCTGAAGTTCAGTCATTAGATCCGCACAAAATTGAAGGGGTTCCTGAGTCTAATATCAGCCGTGACCTGTTTGAAGGTTTGCTGGTTAGCGATCTTGATGGTCATCCGGCCCCTGGCGTGGCTGAATCCTGGGATAACAAAGACGCTAAAGTCTGGACGTTCCACCTGCGTAAAGATGCGAAATGGTCTGACGGCACGCCAGTCACGGCACAAGACTTTGTGTATAGCTGGCAACGTTCTGTTGATCCGAACACCGCTTCTCCCTACGCAAGCTACTTACAATACGGGCATATTGCGGGTATTGATGAAATACTGGAAGGGAAGAAACCAATTACCGATCTCGGTGTTAAAGCCCTCGATGACCACACATTAGAAGTCACCTTAAGTGAACCTGTTCCGTATTTCTATAAGTTACTGGTTCACCCATCTACTTCCCCGGTGCCAAAAGCCGCTGTTGAGAAATTTGGCGAAAAATGGACCCAGCCAGGCAATATCGTTACTAACGGCGCCTATACATTAAAAGATTGGGTTGTTAACGAACGTATCGTTCTTGAGCGCAGCCCGACCTACTGGAATAACGCTAAAACGGTAATTAACCAGGTGACCTATTTACCGATCGCTTCTGAAGTCACCGATGTTAACCGTTATCGTAGCGGCGAAATCGATATGACTTATAACAACATGCCGATCGAACTGTTCCAGAAACTGAAAAAAGAAATCCCGAACGAAGTTCACGTTGATCCATACCTGTGCACTTACTATTACGAGATTAACAACCAGAAACCGCCATTCAATGATGTGCGTGTGCGTACCGCACTGAAACTGGGTATGGATCGCGATATCATTGTTAATAAAGTCAAAGCGCAGGGCGATATGCCGGCCTATGGTTACACGCCACCATATACCGATGGCGCAAAACTGACGCAACCAGAATGGTTTGGCTGGAGCCAGGAAAAACGTAACGAAGAAGCGAAAAAACTGCTGGCAGAAGCGGGCTATACCGCAGACAAACCGCTAACGATTAATCTGTTATATAACACGTCCGATCTGCATAAAAAGCTGGCGATTGCCGCCTCTTCACTGTGGAAGAAAAATATCGGCGTGGACGTTAAACTGGTTAACCAGGAATGGAAAACATTCCTCGATACCCGCCACCAGGGTACTTTCGATGTGGCCCGTGCAGGCTGGTGTGCAGACTATAATGAACCAACTTCCTTCCTGAACACCATGCTGTCGAACAGTTCGATGAACACCGCGCATTATAAGAGCCCGGCCTTTGACAGCATTATGGCGGAAACCCTGAAAGCTACAGACGAGGCGCAGCGCACGGCGCTGTACACGAAAGCAGAGCAACAGTTGGATAAAGATTCGGCCATTGTTCCGGTTTATTACTACGTGAACGCGCGTCTGGTAAAACCGTGGGTTGGGGGTTATACCGGTAAAGATCCGTTGGATAATACCTACACCCGAAATATGTACATTGTGAAGCACTAATGGCAATGCGTGGGGCAGGTGTATCCTGCTCCACGGTGTCTGCTTTTTATCGCATTACAGAAGGCACAGGCCAGAAGGTACGGCAATGTTAAAATTTATTCTACGTCGCTGTCTGGAAGCGATTCCGACGCTATTTATTCTTATTACTATTTCGTTCTTTATGATGCGCCTCGCGCCGGGAAGTCCCTTTACCGGCGAACGTACATTACCGCCAGAAGTAATGGCCAATATTGAAGCGAAATATCATCTTAACGATCCCATCATGACGCAGTATTTCAGCTATCTGAAACAACTTGCTCATGGCGATTTCGGCCCTTCATTTAAATATAAAGATTATTCGGTCAATGACCTGGTCGCATCCAGTTTTCCCGTTTCAGCAAAACTGGGAGCTGCTGCATTTTTCCTCGCAGTGGTACTGGGCGTTAGTGCTGGCGTTATTGCCGCATTAAAACAAAACACCAAATGGGACTATACCGTCATGGGATTGGCTATGACGGGAGTGGTTATACCAAGCTTTGTCGTTGCGCCATTATTAGTCATGATATTCGCGATCATTTTGCATTGGCTACCGGGCGGTGGCTGGAATGGTGGGGCGCTGAAATTTATGATCCTGCCGATGGTTGCCTTATCACTGGCTTATATCGCCAGTATTGCGCGTATTACCCGTGGGTCAATGATTGAAGTTTTACACTCCAACTTCATTCGTACCGCACGCGCGAAAGGTCTGCCAATGCGGCGCATTATTTTCTGCCACGCATTAAAACCTGCGTTGCTACCGGTACTTTCTTATATGGGACCCGCATTTGTTGGCATTATCACCGGTTCTATGGTTATCGAAACCATTTACGGTTTGCCGGGCATCGGACAATTGTTTGTTAATGGTGCCTTGAACCGTGACTATTCATTGGTGTTAAGCCTGACCATTCTGGTTGGTGCTTTAACCATTTTGTTCAATGCCATTGTCGATGTGCTATATGCGGTTATCGACCCGAAAATCCGTTACTGATACTGGAGCTCGCGATGATGTTAAGTAAGAAAAACAGCGAGACGCTGGAGAATTTCAGTGAAAAGCTGGAGGTCGAAGGCCGCAGTTTATGGCAGGACGCACGTCGACGTTTTATGCATAACCGTGCGGCAGTGGCCAGTCTGATTGTACTGGTGCTTATTGCACTGTTTGTTATCCTGGCGCCGATGCTCTCGCAATTTGCCTATGACGACACCGACTGGGCGATGATGTCCAGCGCCCCGGATATGGAATCTGGCCACTACTTTGGTACCGACTCTTCCGGTCGCGATCTGCTGGTGCGCGTTGCAATTGGTGGGCGCATCTCATTAATGGTTGGTGTTGCTGCAGCACTGGTGGCAGTAGTCGTAGGAACGCTTTACGGTTCACTTTCCGGTTATCTTGGCGGCAAGGTGGATTCCGTAATGATGCGCCTGCTGGAAATCCTCAACTCCTTTCCGTTCATGTTCTTCGTCATTTTGCTGGTGACCTTTTTCGGTCAAAACATCCTGCTGATTTTCGTAGCGATTGGGATGGTTTCCTGGCTGGACATGGCACGTATCGTGCGTGGTCAAACACTTAGTCTGAAGCGCAAAGAGTTTATTGAGGCGGCACAAGTTGGCGGTGTATCTACGCCCGGCATTGTGATTCGCCACATTGTGCCGAATGTGCTTGGTGTGGTGGTGGTCTATGCCTCTCTGCTGGTGCCCAGCATGATCCTCTTTGAGTCTTTTCTTAGCTTCCTGGGACTGGGTACGCAAGAGCCATTAAGTAGTTGGGGCGCATTGCTCAGTGATGGCGCGAACTCGATGGAAGTCTCTCCGTGGTTGCTGCTATTTCCGGCAGGTTTCCTTGTGGTGACACTGTTTTGTTTCAACTTTATCGGCGATGGCTTGCGTGATGCCCTCGACCCGAAAGATCGTTAAGGAGTGCAGCCATGAGCGTAATTGAAACTGCAACCGTGCCGCTCGCACAGCAACAGGCTGACGCACTGCTGAACGTGAAAGATTTGCGAGTGACATTTAGCACCCCGGACGGCGATGTCACGGCGGTCAATGATTTAAATTTTTCCCTTCGTGCCGGAGAAACTCTGGGTATCGTTGGCGAATCTGGCTCCGGTAAGTCGCAAACCGCGTTTGCTTTAATGGGGCTGCTGGCGGCTAACGGACGCATTGGTGGATCGGCAACCTTTAATGGGCGCGAAATCCTCAATCTGCCAGAACGTGAACTTAATAAACTGCGCGCCGAACAAATCTCGATGATTTTTCAGGATCCGATGACCTCGTTAAATCCATACATGCGCGTCGGCGAGCAGTTGATGGAAGTGCTGATGCTGCATAAAGGTATGGGCAAGGCCGAAGCGTTTGAAGAATCGGTACGAATGCTCGATGCGGTGAAAATGCCAGAAGCGCGTAAGCGTATGAAGATGTTTCCTCATGAGTTTTCTGGCGGCATGCGTCAGCGTGTGATGATTGCGATGGCGTTGTTGTGCCGACCTAAATTGCTGATTGCCGATGAACCGACTACTGCGCTGGACGTGACCGTACAGGCGCAGATCATGACGCTATTGAATGAACTGAAACGGGAATTTAATACTGCCATTATCATGATCACCCACGATCTCGGCGTAGTCGCGGGGATCTGTGACAAAGTGCTGGTGATGTACGCTGGGCGCACAATGGAATATGGCAACGCGCGCGATGTCTTTTATGAACCCGTTCATCCTTATTCTATCGGTTTACTCAATGCGGTACCGCGTCTTGATGCGGAAGGTGAAACGATGTTGACCATCCCAGGTAACCCGCCAAACCTGCTACGTTTGCCGAAAGGTTGCCCGTTCCAGCCGCGTTGTCCGTATGCGATGGAGATTTGCAGTAGCGCGCCGCCGCTGGAAGAGTTCACGCCAGGCCGACTGCGTGCCTGCTTTAAACCGGTGGAGGAACTGTTATGAATGCTGCAACCGAAGGAAGAAAAGTCCTCCTCGAAATTGCCGATTTGAAAGTGCACTTTGAGATCAAAGATGGCAAACAGTGGTTCTGGCAACCGCCGAAAACCCTTAAGGCCGTTGATGGTGTGACGCTCAGGTTATATGAAGGGGAAACGTTGGGCGTCGTAGGGGAATCAGGTTGCGGTAAGTCTACCTTTGCTCGCGCTATCATTGGTTTGGTCAAGGCCACCGATGGTCATGTTGCCTGGTTAGGTAAAGAGTTGCTGGGCATGAAGCCCGATGAATGGCGTGCCGTCCGCAGTGATATTCAGATGATTTTCCAGGACCCGTTGGCATCGCTAAACCCGCGTATGACCATCGGCGAGATCATCGCTGAACCGCTGCGTACCTATCATCCGAAAATGTCACGCCAGGAAATTCGCGAGCGTGTGAAGGTGATGATGATGAAAGTCGGCTTGCTACCTAACCTGATTAACCGCTATCCGCATGAGTTCTCCGGCGGTCAGTGTCAGCGTATCGGGATTGCGCGTGCGCTAATCCTTGAACCGAAGCTGATTATCTGCGACGAACCGGTGTCGGCACTGGATGTGTCAATCCAGGCGCAGGTGGTGAATTTACTCCAGCAGTTGCAACGTGAGATGGGATTGTCATTAATCTTTATCGCTCACGATCTGGCCGTGGTAAAACACATTTCCGATCGCGTGCTGGTGATGTATCTCGGCCATGCGGTAGAGTTGGGGACGTATGATGAGGTCTACCACAATCCGTTGCATCCCTATACCAAAGCATTGATGTCGGCAGTCCCCATTCCAGATCCTGATCTGGAGAAGAACAAATCTATCCAGTTACTGGAAGGGGAATTACCGTCGCCCATCAACCCGCCTTCTGGATGTGTGTTCCGTACCCGTTGCCCGATAGCCGGTCCTGAGTGTGCCAAAACACGCCCGGTGCTGGAAGGCAGTTTCAGACATGCCGTCTCTTGCCTGAAAGTAGACCCATTATAACGTGTTAAGGGCTGGCAGATTGCCGGCCCTTTTTCATGGGAGGTACAGGTGACAGCACATCTTTCAGAGTATCGCCAACGGGTTTATCATTTCCTTTTTGATCAGCATACGAAAACCGGGCGACGCTGCGAGGCGCTGTTTGGTTTCCTCGCATTGTTAAGCGTTGGCGCTGTCTTCATAGAATCCGGTATTGGATCGCAATTCCAGCTAACCTACGACGAATGGCATATCTTTGTTTGGGTAGAATTCTTCTTTACTTTTGTCTTCACGATCGAGTATTTCCTGCGAATATTAAGCTGGCCGAATCCGGTACGTTATGTTTTTAGCTTTTGGGGATTTATCGATCTGGCCACCATTTTGCCGCTGTATGTCATCTGGCTATGGCCTGAAATTGGTTTTACTTATTTATTTGCCTGGCGAGCGATGAGAGCGATTCGTGCGTTGCGAATTTTGCGCCTGCTCCGCTTTATGCCTGCCTTAAACAGTCTATGGCGGGCGATAAATAATGCCCGCCATCAGTTGATTCTTTTTTATGCTTTTATTGCCATTGTGATGATCGTCGCTGGGGCGTTAATGTACGCCATAGAAGGTGCATCAAACGAATTTAACTCGCTGGGCACAGCCGTATACTGGGCGATAGTGACGGTAACCACCGTTGGTTATGGTGATATTACACCACATACTGCGGCAGGAAGGATGGTGGCTTCGGTATTAATCTTGATTGGCTATTCAGTCATTGCAATTCCGACGGGGATTATTACTGCGCAACTCACCAGTGAACTTGAACAGACTAAAAAACTTCTCTGTTGTCCTAAATGCAATACCCAACATCATGCACACGATGCGAAGTATTGTCGTATTTGTGGCAATGAACTGGGAGGAGGGGAAAGATAGATGTGTAAAAGGAAGAACGGATGTGACGCAGCTACGTCACATCCGATGGCAAGCGTTATTCCCGCCAGATAATATGGCAAAGTTTGTGATCTTTTTCGCGGCATAACAAAATACGGGCGAAAATATCGTTGATTTCGCCATCTTCACTGTCTGCCAGACCAATCACCACTTCGGCAAAAAAGTCCGGGTTCAAGTCGAAATCAACATGTTCCTGCCAGTCTTCTGCCGGGTCAAATAACTCTGCACCACCGCGCTCTTCAAACTGCAGATTGAACAACAGAACATCAGCCGGATCGAGATTATCAGCGGCCAGTTCAAGAAAAATATCGTAGGCCTGCTCAAGCGTTTCATCTTCAGTCAGGCGATTGTTTAAATCCATATCCATAGTCACTACCTGTTTAATCTCTGTTGGCGACGTTTTACAGCAACGGGCTGAAGAAGTAAAACAGTCGCTCGGCGACACGTTGCCAAAGTGGACGTTTTAACCACAGCCGTGCATCGAGCAGACGCGAACGAGAAATATAGTCGTCCTGAACGGCAGCCAGATCGGCACCAAAACCTTTATCGTCAATAGCCAGCGTGATTTCAAAATTCAGCCACAGACTACGCATGTCGAGGTTAACGGTGCCAACCAGACTTAATTCGCCATCGACCAGCACGCTCTTGGTATGCAGTAACCCACCTTCAAACTGATAAATCTTAACCCCAGCAGCAAGTAGTTCTGTAAAGAATGCGCGACTGGCCCAGCCTACCAGCATTGAGTCATTTTTCCTCGGCAAAATAATACTGACATCAACCCCGCGTTGCGCCGCCGTGCAGATTGCGTGAAGTAAGTCATCGCTGGGGACGAAGTAGGGCGTCGTCATGATTAAATATTCACGAGCTGAATAAGCTGCAGTCAGCAAAGCCTGGTGGATCAGGTCTTCCGGGAATCCAGGGCCGGAAGCGATGGTATGAATCGTATGACCGCTGGCCTGCTCGAACGGCATAATATTGACATCAGGCGGTGGTGGTAAAATACGTTTTCCCGTCTCAATCTCCCAGTCGCAAGAGTAGATAATTCCCATCGCGGTGGCGATAGGGCCTTCCATGCGAGCCATCAGATCAATCCATTGTCCTACGCCCGCATCCTGTTTGAAGAAGCGCGGATCGACCATATTCATGCTGCCGGTGTAGGCAATGTAGTTATCGATCATGATCATCTTGCGGTGCTGGCGCAGGTCCATGCGGCGTAAGAATACGCGCATCAGGTTAACCTTTAAGGACTCGACCACTTCGATACCGGCATTACGCATTAACTCTGGCCACGGGCTACGGAAAAAAGCAACACTCCCCGCAGAGTCGAGCATTAATCGGCAATGAATACCGCGTCGTGCTGCGGCCATCAAAGATTCTGCCACCTGGTCTGCCATACCGCCTGGTTGCCAGATATAAAACACCATCTCAATGTTATGGCGAGCGAGTTGAATGTCGCGAATTAACGCCTGCATCACATCATCAGACTCGGTCATCAGTTGCAGTTGGTTACCCTTGACCCCGGCGATCCCCTGACGACGCTCACAGAGCTTGAATAACGGTCCAGCGACGCTGCTATTTTCTTCAGCAAAAATATGCTTACAGGCTTTAAGATCGTTAAGCCATTTCGCTGTGGAAGGCCACATCGCTCTGGCGCGTTCGGCACGGCGTTTGCCTAAATGGAGTTCGCCAACGGCCAGATAAGCAATAATTCCGACCAATGGCAGAATGTAAATGATCAACAGCCAGGCCATGGCGGAGGGAACTGCGCGTCGTTTCATTAGAATGCGTAAAGTTACGCCTGCAATGAGCAACCAGTATCCCAGAATGGCCAACCAACTCACCAACGTATAAACGGTTGTCATAGATTAGAAATCCTTTTGAAAGCGCATTGTTATGAGTTTACGCATATGGATTCATCTGGCAAATAAAAACGCGGTAAAAGCACTGGTCAGCGTCGGGACCGGGGGTATAATGACCGCTCTGTTATTGCATAGAGTAGTTAACATGAAGCGGAGTAGAACGGAAGTGGGGCGCTGGCGCATGCAGCGTCAGGCTAGCCGACGGAAATCGCGTTGGCTTGAGGGGCAGTCACGCCGAAATATGCGTATCCACAGCATCAGGAAGTGCCTTCTAAACAAACAGCGAAACTCGTTATTGTTTGCGATCTACAATATCTAAATGTTCTGGGCACCAACGCGGTGCCCATTAAGATTATCTTTCCGCCGTTAAAATCTATTTTTGCGCAGATTCATTGTTGTCAGTTTTGGTTTCGTCGTCATTGTTATCGCTGAAAATGCCATGCCCGGAGTTCAGCAACATCGAGACGAGCATATCATTATTAATTTCTTCCCCATTGAGAATACGCGCCAGTATCTCGCTACCAAATAGCTGCGGTGAAAGAATAATATCCGGATGCACCATCTTAATCTTATTCAGGTTTTTGCTATCACTGACGGCAAGCACGGTTTTAACATCTTTGCTCATATCTTTCGCCGACAGAACGACAAAAGCATTATCGGCGTCATTATCACTTAACGCCAGAATAGCTCGACAGTGATCAATTCCAGCTTTTTTTAGTACTGAACTGTCATTGCTGTCACCGGGGATAACATCGGCATTGTCACCGAGTCTTTGTTCAAGCTGTTTTATGTCATCCTCTGGCAGGTTGCTGATAACCGTGACGTTTTGTCCGCGTTGATTCAGTTGCAGAATCGTGTTGATTGCCAGAATGGAATGCCCGCAAACAATAAAGTGATCTTTACGATGCATTGTATGATTGTTTCCTTTCACAAGTTTATTGAATCCTCCGCGGATAAGCGGGCCGAAAATCGAGGTCATGGAGGTGGCAAAAACGGTAATACCGGAAATAATGACCGAAATAGTAAACAGGCGCGCTGATTCAGAAACCGGGACGATATCGCCGTAGCCCACGGTTGACATAGTTTCTATCGAAAAATAGAACGCGGTCATTAGACTCTCTATTCGCGGATTAAAACCTTCGCTTAAATAAAGTGCGCCGTAGGTAGAGTAAAACAGTAACGTCGTAAAACTAATAAAAGCAAAAATTGTCCCGGCCGCAGCACTACTGTGAGAGAAGTCTTTACGCAGCACCAACAAAATTATCAAGGTAAAGATGCAAAAACCAATGCTGAATTTCAGCCAGGGATAAAAGTGCAGGGTGTAAATCAGCGTTATCAGCAATAAAATGATACTGATAGCCCATGCCAGCTTTGCCCGAAATAGCAAGCCGATCGAGTTCAAAACAAGAAAGACGCCGAGCATAAACAGTGGCGCATTGGCCAGCAAGGAGAGGTCAAGTTCTGAAAACGCCTGGATATGGAAAATATCGAGCAGATTGACCGACATGCCATAAATTGTTTTAAAAATAAGCAATCCATTTGAAAGGACCGCCAGCGCGATAACATCGTGCCGCAGGGTCACCCATAAATTTACCGCTGTTTGCTTGAATGTAGCCCAGTGACTCACTGATACCTCTGTAACCACAATTTTGTTTAATTATCTTCACGCGTACAGAATGTGAAAAACATGCGGCACGTGAATGTGTTAAACCATAGTAGATGACTTTATCCGCAGCAATCAAAGGTTTTGATTGATCAAAACCGAATCAGGCAGAGAAATTTTGTCATTTTTAGACGGAGATGCCGAGGGTATATAGGGAGATACAGATAAAGTTATTATCTGTTTGTGGTGGTGGATTGGGGGTATCGGTAAATATAAAGAAAAAACAAGAGCACGGTTTCTGTCACCGCGCCCCTGGATGTTGATATTCAGAACACTTTCTTAAAGGGTTTCACGGAAACTTGCGCATAGACTCCCGCTGCCACGTACGGATCGGCATCTGCCCAGGCCTGGGCTGCTTCCAGCGATTCAAATTCAGCAATAACGGTTGAGCCAGTAAATCCTGCGGCGCCTGGATCGTTACTGTCTACCGCTGGCATTGGACCGGCGGTCAGCAGACGCCCTTCATCATGCAGTAACTGCAAACGTGCTAAATGTGCCGGACGAACGGAAAGGCGCTTTTCGAGGCTATCGGCTTTGTCTTGAGCGTAAATAACATACAACACGGGCACAACTCCTTGTTCGGAAAAGTTATAAAGTACGTTATTTGAAAGGGCGAAGATCTGCAACGGAAAGATGATGTCTTTGTTAAGGCGTCACTAAAAGTAAGGTTAATAGCGCCAAAAATTGCGTTTTCACTGATCCTGATCGCCTTGTCTTATTGAATATGATTGCTATTTGCATTTAAAATCGAGGCCTGGTTTTTTTACTGAAACGATTATGACTTCAATGACCCTTGATTTACCTCGCCGCTTCCCTTGGCCGACGTTACTTTCGGTCTGCATTCATGGTGCTGTTGTGGCGGGTCTACTCTATACCTCGGTACATCAGGTTATTGAACTACCTGCGCCCGCGCAGCCGATTTCTGTCACCATGGTTGCCCCGGCCGAACTTGAGCCGCCACAAGCCGTTCAACCGCCGCCGGAACCAGTGGTGGAGCCAGAACCGGAGCCTGAGCCGATACCAGAACCGCCAAAAGAAGCACCGGTAGTCATTGAAAAGCCGAAGCCGAAACCTAAGCCAAAACCGAAGCCGGTGAAAAAGGTACAGGAGCAGCCGAAACGCGATGTCAAACCGGTAGAGTCACGTCCGGCGTCACCGTTTGAAAATACGGCACCTGCTCGCCCAACATCAAGTACGGCAACGGCTGCAACCAGCAAACCGGTCACAAGTGTCGCGTCTGGTCCACGGGCATTAAGCCGTAATCAGCCGCAGTATCCGGCGCGCGCGCAGGCACTACGCATTGAAGGGCAGGTTAAAGTTAAATTTGACGTCACACCGGATGGTCGCGTGGATAACGTACAAATTCTTTCAGCCAAACCGGCGAACATGTTTGAGCGCGAAGTGAAAAACGCGATGCGCAGATGGCGTTATGAGCCGGGCAAACCTGGAAGTGGGATTGTGGTGAATATCCTGTTTAAAATTAACGGCACCACCGAAATTCAATAAACAGAAAATCAAAAGCCTCCGACTTGGAGGCTTTTGACTATTACTCTACAGGTAAGGCACGAGGCTTTCCTTCAGGGTCGACGGCAACATACTTAAATAACGCTTCCGTCGCTTTATAGCGCTGCCCAATCGGTTCAGACGCCACTTTTTTCACCCATACTTCAATATTAATGCTGACTGATGTCGTCCCTTTTTGGAGACAGCGCGCATAGCAGCACACCACATCACCAACCGCAACTGGCCGTAAGAAAGTCATTCCTTCAACCCGCACGGTCACGACGCGACCGTGGGCAATTTCTTTTGCCAGAATGGCACCGCCAATATCCATCTGCGACATCAACCAACCACCAAAGATATCGCCATTGGCATTGGTATCGGCAGGCATGGCTAAAGTACGTAAAACAAGATCGCCCTGAGGGACGTTAGGTGTTGTAGACATGGTAAAACCGACATAAAAGGAAAATCACAGGCGCGATGCTACTATGATTTTCCAAATGAGAACAGAGGATATGCAGCGCCGGCCCCGAAGGGCCGGCAGACAGATTATGATTTATCTTCCTGCGGCATATGGCGGTAGATATAAATACCGCTTAACAGTGTGAAGATTAAGGTGAGGGCGGTCAGACCGAACACTTTGAAGTTGACCCAAATATTTTGCGGTAGCCAGAATGCGATGTAGATATTCGCCAGACCACAAAGAATAAAGAAGACTGCCCAGGCCAGGTTCAGCTTCGACCATACTGGCTGCGGTAGAGTGAGTTCTTTACCCAGCATCCGCTGAATCAGCGGTTTTTTCATTACCCATTGGCTAACCAACAAAGCACCGGCAAACAGAGCGTAGATGACGGTGACCTTCCATTTAATAAACTCATCATTGTGGAAGAACAGCGTCAGACCACCGAAAACGACCACCAGAACAAAGGTGATCAGGGCCATCTTCTCAACTTTCCGGAAGCGAACCCAGCTATAAATAAGCACAATTGCCGTGGCGACGATGAGCGCCGCAGTTGCCGCATAGATGTCATAAATTTTGTAGAACGCGAAGAAGACAACCAGCGGTAAAAAATCAAGAAACTGCTTCATTTTACGATTCCGTAATCAAATACTTCAGGTTATTGGCGAATCAACATGTACAGGCGGAACAGATAGATAAGCAATACGGCTGAAATCAGGTTGCTTAAAGTATTCGCCAGTACGGCACCAATTTCCGGGGTTAATGCGGCAAACGAAGAGGCAAACAGCAGCAACAGTGTTTTTGCCAGTAACCAGCTTAGTACTGCAGGTGCCACCAGACGCATATTCGCCCATGTCAGCCGCATACTGCTGCGCATAGAGGCGAAAACGCCCATTTTATCCTGCACCAACATCACCGGCGCCAGTGCCAGTAAAATGGCCATTAAAATCCCCGGAACGACCACCAGCATGATGCCAATCTGTACTAAAAGGGTAGTCAGAAAAATCAGAATAAATAACTTTGGCAATATCGGCGCACTGGCACCAATAGCGCGTAGCGCACTGACTCTCTGACCCGCAGACACCAGTTGGATGATTAATATTACGCCTCCGGCGAGTATGGCGTTACCGATTAATCCTGAAAAAGTGGACGCAGCGGAAGCACGCAGCAAAATTTGTTGCTGTTCCGGGGACATATTTTGCACCAGATCGAACAACCCACCGCCGCCACTAACGGGCGCGCCGTCATTGAGCTGCGCAAGCTGTGCGTCACTGGGTGAGAAAACATGTCCTAACACCACTGTGATAAATGCACAAAGCAACGATACCAACAGAATGGTCATAAATTGATTACGGAAGAAATTTCCGGTGTCACGGTATACGGACTGCGCCGTGATAGACATGCACTCTCCTTGAGTTTTATGCAGGTGTTAATTAGCGGGCAATTGTACCCTGGTTATCCCTTCAGTGGCAGCATCACGACTTGTATGGAAAAGCATATCTTTGTAAAGCGCAGGTAATCCACAGCGTGCGTGGGTGCGATCACAGGATCCATTGCTTTCTCCGGACACGACAAATTCCTGACAAGCAGAAGGGCTGTTTGCATAAATACCGCAACTTACCGCCTGCTTAAAAGGCCAATAAGGTAGCAAAAGAATACTTTCGGAGATGGAAAGCATTCAAATTGATTTGAATCATGTTAACCAGGATTTGCGATACAACTTCTAAATTAATCCAGATCAATAAATGGTCATTTAGCGAATGCAATGTGATCTATGTAGGATCATTTGTTACTCCAATGTAGGTATATTCGTCACGTTTTTATAACCATAACGACGGAGCGAATATGAAAAAATTAACAGTGGCGGCATTGGCAGTCAGTACACTTCTCTCTGGTAGCGTCTATGCTCACGAAGCAGGCGAGTTCTTTATTCGTGCAGGTTCGGCAACGGTACGTCCAACGGAAGGCGCGGATGGAACTCTGGGAAGCCTGGGTGGCTTTAGCGTGACCAATAACACCCAACTGGGCCTGACCTTCACCTATATGGCGACTGATAACATTGGTGTGGAATTGCTGGCGGCATCTCCGTTTCGTCATAAGGTTGGCACAGCCACAACCGGAGATATTGCGACAGTCCACCATTTACCGCCAACACTGATGGCACAATGGTATTTCGGCGATTCCAGCAGTAAATTCCGTCCTTACATTGGTGCGGGTATTAACTACACTACCTTTTTTAATAATGACTTCAATGACACCGGTGAAGGTCTTGGTTTATCCGACCTTAGTCTGAAGGATTCATGGGGCGTGGCGGGACAAGTAGGTCTGGATTATCTCATCAACCGTGACTGGTTGCTTAATATGTCGGTCTGGTACATGGATATCGACACTGAGGTGAAATATAAATCCAATGGCGCAGTGCTGCCTGCAGGACGCTATTCTGACAACGTACGCCTCGACCCGTGGGTATTTATGTTCTCTGCGGGTTATCGTTTTTAATTATTTGCCCGTCAATAAACCGCCAGATGTTTTCTGGCGGTTTGTCTCGTATTAACTGCGCGTCGCCGCTTTCATCGGTTGTACAAAAGCTTTCAGTGCTTCCAGCATTTTCTCTGGCTGATTAATATGTTGCTCGATGATTTTAACAATGGCCGAACCAGAAATCGCGCCTGCGGCCCCTGCATCAATCGCTGCTTTTACCTGGTCTGGGGCGGAAATGCCAAAGCCCTGCAATGGAGGCGCAGCATTGTATTCTTTCAGCTTCGTGACCAGATGATTGAGCGGTAATGCCGCGCGGTTTTCCGCTCCGGTCACGCCCGCACGCGACAGTAAATAGGTGTAACCACGACCGTAAGAGGCAATCTGGCGCAGCAAGTCGTCATCGGCATTTGGCGGGCAGATAAAGATAGGTGCGACA
Source organism: Escherichia sp. E4385 (assembly GCF_963883145.1). Taxonomy (NCBI): domain Bacteria; kingdom Pseudomonadati; phylum Pseudomonadota; class Gammaproteobacteria; order Enterobacterales; family Enterobacteriaceae; genus Escherichia; species Escherichia sp. E4385. The sequence goes on along the minus strand of NZ_CAWOOJ010000012.1, from coordinate 93,321 downwards.
TTATGGCGCAACGCGGCCTGGCGGAAGGGCGCGGACTCTTCAACTGGCACATCGGCAACCAGCACCGAATCGACGCCGACTTTCTCGCACTGGGCGTAAAACTCATCAATGCCTTTGTTAAACACCAGGTTGGCGTACATCAGCAGGCCAACAGGAATGGTCGGATGTTTTTGACGAATCAGTGCCAGCATCTCAAAACATTGTGCCGGGGTCACACCTGCCGCAAAAGCACGCAGTGTGGCGTTTTGAATGGTCGGGCCATCTGCCAGCGGGTCGGAGAAGGGGATGCCTAGCTCCAAAGCATCAGCACCTGCTTCGATCAACGTATCGATAATTTTCAGCGACTGCTCAATGCCCGGATCACCGAGGGTGACGAAAGGAACAAATGCGCCTTCTTTGCGCTCCTTCAACTGGGCAAACAGAGATTCGTAGCGTTCCATCAGATTTCCCCTCGTGCTTTCAAAATATCGTGAACGGTGAAAATGTCTTTATCGCCGCGACCGGAAAGGTTAACCACCAGTAGCTGCTCTTTTTCTGGGTTTTCGCGCATCATTTTCAGCGCATGGGCCAGGGCGTGGGAGGACTCCAGCGCCGGGATAATCCCTTCGTGCAGGCACAGCGTTTTAAAGGCTTCCAGTGCTTCATCATCGGTAATCGACACGTAATCAGCGCGACCGATGCTGTTGAGATACGCATGTTGTGGGCCAACGGACGGGAAATCCAGTCCGGCAGAGATGGAGTAAGATTCTTCAATTTGCCCGTCTTCGGTCTGCATCATCGGTGCTTTCATGCCGAAATAGATGCCTACGCGACCATGTTTCAACGGTGCGCCATGTTCGCCGGTTTCGATGCCGTGACCGCCTGGCTCCACGCCAATCAGGCCGACATTGGTTTCGTTGATGAAATCAGCAAACATGCCGATGGCATTCGAACCGCCGCCAACACAGGCGATAACAGCATCCGGCAGGCGACCTTCTCTTTCCAGAATCTGTGCTTTCGTTTCTTCGCCAATCATCCGCTGAAACTCACGCACAATGGTCGGATAAGGATGCGGGCCAGCTGCGGTGCCCAGCATATAGTGCGCGGTTTCGTAACTACCGGACCAGTCGCGCAGCGCCTCGTTACAGGCATCTTTCAGCGTCGCGGAACCGCTATGCACCGGGATCACTTCCGCACCCATTAAGCGCATACGAAAAACGTTAGGCGACTGGCGTTCAACGTCTTTGGCACCCATATAAATACGGCATTTCAGGCCGAGCAGGGCGCTGGCAAGGGCCGACGCCACACCATGCTGACCGGCTCCGGTTTCGGCGATGATTTCGGTTTTACCCATCCGCTTCGCCAGCAAAGCCTGGCCCAGAACCTGGTTAGTTTTATGCGCGCCGCCGTGCAATAAATCTTCGCGCTTCAGATACAGCGTGGTGTTCGTCCCGGCTGTAATGTTCTGGCATTTGGTCAGCGCGGTTGGGCGCCCGGCATAGTTTTTCAGCAGGCCGTTGAACTGGGCCTGAAATTCAGGATCTTTTTGCGCGCTGACAAAAGCTTCTTCCAGCTGGCGCAGAGCAGGCATCAGGATTTGTGGCACGTACATGCCGCCAAACTCACCAAAATACGGGTTAAGTAATGTTGTCATTGTTCCTTTCCTTAATATGCGCGCAGCGTCTGGAAAACCGAGGCCAAAAGGCGTGCGTCTTTAATGCCCGGTTGCGACTCTACAGCAGAATTAAAATCAAGCCCGGCGCAGCCGGTTTGTGCCGCTTCCACGCAGTTATCTGCGCCTAAGCCACCCGCCAGCAGGACGTTGCCAAGCGATTGACCATTTAACAGTGACCAGTCGAAACGTTGCCCGCTTCCACCCTGGCCGTTGTCGAAAACATATTTATCGACGTGCTGAAAATCGCGCGCGGGAAGAGTTTCACCGACGCTCAATGCTTTCCAGATGGCAACGTTAGCGGGCAGCACGTCACGCAGTGCGTCGATATATTGCTGATCTTCATTACCATGCAGTTGCACTGCTGCCAGCGATAACGCGTTAGTTTTGTCCACCACATCGGCAATATCGTGATTGCGGAACACACCAACATACTGCAACGGTGCCGCAGCCATCACTTCCTGCGCCTGTTCAACGCTGACGCAACGCGGTGATGTCGCAACAAAAATCAACCCACCGTAAATCGCGCCCGCGTCATAAGCTGCTTTAGCATCTTGCCCACGCGTCAGGCCACATACTTTATTCTCACCCAGCAACACCCGGCGCACGGCGGCGTTCAAATCGTCATGGGCCATCAACGCCGAACCAATCAGAAAACCGTTAGCAAAGTGGCTTAACTCGCGCACCTGAGCGTAAGTATTGATGCCGGATTCGCTGATTACCGTCACGTTGTGCCCCAGTTTCGGCGCAAGCTCGCGGGTACGGTTGAGATCAATCGACAAATCACGCAGATCGCGGTTGTTGATGCCAACGACCTTTGCCCCCAATGCAATGGCGCGCTCCAGTTCCTCTTCATTACTGACTTCGGTCAGCACACCCATCTTCAAACTATGGGCGACGGCTGCAAGCTGGCGATATTGTTCGTCATCCAGTACTGAAAGCATTAATAAGCAGGCATCGGCCTGGTAATAGCGCGCCAGATAGATCTGGTAAGGATCGATAATGAAGTCTTTACATAAAATCGGCTGCGGGGCGATTTGGCTGACGATGGGGAGGAAATCAAAGCTCCCCTGAAAATATTTCTCATCAGTCAGCACCGAAATTGCCGAAGCGTAATGCTTATAAATCGAGGCAATGCGTGCCGGATCGAAATCATCACGGATCACGCCTTTTGACGGCGACGCTTTCTTGCATTCCAGAATAAACGCCGTGCGTGCACCCTGTAGCGCATCATAAAAATGTCGCGTGCTCGGCTGAACCTCATTCTGAAAACTGGCCAGCGGTTGCTGCTGTTTGCGGGCTTCTACCCAAATCGCCTTGTCTGCGACGATTTTCGCTAAAACGGTTTGCATCATTTACCCTCGTGCCGCCAGTGCGGTGACTCTGTCGTAAGCGGAACCACTGCGCAGTACCTCAAGAACGGTTTGCGCATTGGCTTGCAGATCTTCATGGCCATGCAGGCGCATTAACATGGCGACATTCGCCGCGACGGCTGCTTCATGGGCGGCGTCGCCTTTACCTTGTAACAAGCGTGTTAAAATGTCACGGTTTTCTTCCGGTGTTCCGCCAGCCAGTTGCTCCTGGTGGTAGGGCGTCAGGCCAAAATCTTCAGCGGTCAGTTGATAGCTTTTAATTTCACCATCGTGCAGCTCGGCAACAATGGTCGGAGCGTGTAAGGAAACTTCATCCATTCCACCGCTGTGTACCACCGCTGCACGTTGATACCCCAGCACGCGCAAGGTTTCGGCAATTGGCAGCACCAGTTCCGGGCTGTAGACACCAATTAACGCCAGCGGAGGATGCGCCGGGTTAATCAATGGCCCCAGCACGTTGAACAGGGTGCGAGTTTTCAGTTGCTGGCGAACCGGCATCGCGTGGCGGAATCCGGTGTGATATTTCGGCGCAAAGAGGAAACAGACGCCTAATTCATCCAGCGCCTGGCGCGATTTATCGGCATTCATATCAAGATTAATACCGAACGCCGCCAGCAGATCCGACGAGCCAGATTTACTGGAGACGCTGCGGTTACCGTGTTTCGCCACTTTCAGCCCACAGGCCGCGGCGACAAACGCACTGGCGGTCGAAATATTGATACTGTTGCTGCCGTCACCGCCGGTGCCGACGATATCGGCAAACAGATAATCAGGGCGCGGGAACGGCGCGGCGTTTTCCAGTAGCGCAGTTGCTGCCCCGGCGATCTCGTTCGGGTGCTCGCCGCGAATTTTCATGCTCACCAGCGCCGCCGCGAGCTGTTCTGGCTTCAGCTCGCCACGTACCACCGCTGAAAAAAGCTGGTGGCTTTCTTGTTGGCTAAGCGTCTGTGCCTGATACAGTTTTTCCAGAATCGGTTGCAGCGTGTTGGTTGGCTCTAGTTTCTGCTGCGCCCAGGCCAGCGTTTGTTCCAGCAGGCGAGCGCCCTGAGTGGTAAGAATGGATTCCGGATGGAACTGGAACCCACAAACGCGATCCGCATCGTGACGCACCGCCATCACCATGCCATTAAAATGGGCGTTGATGGTTAAACCTGCCGGAATGTTGCTGCCAACCAGCGAGTGATAACGCGCCACCGGCAGCGGGTTTGTTAATCCGGCAAACATCGCCTGACCGTCATGTTCAATGCTCGACGCTTTACCGTGAAGAATTTCGCCCGCCTGACCGACATAACCCCCGTAAGCTTCGACAATCGCCTGATGCCCGAGGCAAATGCCAATGATTGGCAGCTTGCCGCGCAGTCGGGTGAGGAGTTCCGGCATACAACCGGCTTCGCTCGGCACACCGGGGCCAGGAGAAAGCATCAGTACCGGATTGCTCATCGTCGCCAGGCGTTCAATTAAGGTCTGCGCTGGAATATGGTTGCGGTAAATCACCACGTTATGACCATTGCTGCGCAACTGATCTGCCAGGTTGTAAGTAAAAGAGTCGATATTATCGAGCAGCAGAATGTCAGCCATCAGAATGTCTCCTGTGCATGATGCGCGGTGGCAATAGCGCGCAGTACAGCGCGGGCTTTATTACGGGTTTCGTCGGCTTCCGACTGCGGAACAGAATCAAGTACCACGCCAGCACCGGCCTGCACGGTGGCGACTCCGTTCTCTACCAGCGCCGAGCGGATCACAATGCAGGTGTCGAGATCGCCATGCGCGGTGAAATAACCTACTGCGCCGCCGTAGCTGCCGCGTCGACGACCTTCCGCTTCGGCAATTAACTGCATAGCGCGTACTTTCGGCGCACCGCTTAACGTCCCCATATTCATACAGGCGCGATAAGCGTGCAGGGCGTCGAGATCGTGGCGCAGCTCACCGACAACGCGGGAGACCAGGTGCATCACGTAAGAGTAACGGTCAACTTTGGTGAGATCGGCGACGTAGCGGCTGCCGGGGGTACAAATGCGTGCCAGATCATTACGGGCGAGATCCACCAGCATCAGATGTTCAGACAGCTCTTTATGATCGGTACGCATTTCCAGTTCGATGCGGCTGTCGAGGTCTCTGTCCAGTGAACCATCGGCACGACGACCGCGTGGGCGTGTTCCGGCAATTGGGTAGATCTCAATCTGGCGGCTGGTGGCGTCATACTTGAGCGAGCTTTCCGGCGACGCGCCAAACAGGGTGAAATCATTATCCTGCATAAAAAACATGTACGGGCTGGGATTACTCTTTTTCAGCACGTAATAGGCCGCCAGCGGTGACGGGCAGGGCAGAGAGAAACGGCGAGATGGCACCACCTGGAAAATTTCTCCGGCGCGAATCGCTTTTTGCAACAAACGCACTACGCCACCGAACTCTTCATCGCTCTGGTTACATTCACAACGCATATGCGGCACGGAAACCACCGGCAGCGGCGGCGCGTCTTCGGTCAGTCGCTGGCGCAACTCGTGCAGGCGCGTAGTGAGACGCTGTTTTTCTTCTTCATTGGGAGCAAACAGGCTTGCCTGAATGCGGGTGCTTTTTTTCTGATGGTCAATCACCATCAGCGTTTCAGCGAGATAAAAACAGAAATCAGGGCAGTTATTTTCCGCTGACAATTGCGGTAAATCTTCAAATCCCGCCACAAGGTCATAAGAGAACAGCCCGCCGAAGAACATTGCTTCTCGTTCTTCCTTCGGTACATTCAACAGATTCTGTAATAAGCGGAAAGCGTCAAAAACCGAAAGGGAGCATAAGCGGGCGTCTTCATCCAGCAGTGGACTGACAGGGGGGAAGCGCAGCACACGGCAGTTTGGTGCTTGTTCATTTTCCACACCCGCAGGCAGGGCGTTATCCAGTAGTATCAGCAGGGCTTCGCCATTGCCGGAAAGCGCCTGAATTGTGACAGTGTCACCTAAAGCCGTAATGCGCAGCGCACTGTCTACCAGCAGCAGGCTTTTTAAATCATCTTTGCTGTCGATATCTGCGGATTCCAGCAGCAGCGTTGCTGGACGATCCCCACACAACTGGTGAAAAAGCGCGGTGGGATTATCGCGATAAGCGCCTTCGCAGGTTAACAATTCGAGAGTCGGTTTTTGTGTTTGCATTGTTATTCTCTAATTTTGTTCAAAAAAAAGCCCGCTTATAAGGCGGGCTGGGTATCTGATTGCTTTACGCATGGTGAATACACTGCCCGTTTCAGGAAGTGCGCCACCAACCTTTCAGTACGAAAATCGCTTTCATTGTCGATACCCTTTTTACGTGAACTTACGTACTAGTTAACTAGTTCGATGGTTAATTGTCAACAGCTCATTTCAGAATATTTGCCAGAACCGTTATGATGTCGGCGCCAAAAACATTATCCAACACGGGAGTGCGCCTTGAGCGACACGAATTACGCAGTGATTTACGACCTGCACAGCCATACCACAGCTTCCGATGGCTGCCTGACGCCAGAGGCGTTGGTGCACCGTGCGGTCGAGATGCGCGTCGGCACTCTGGCGATCACCGACCATGACACCACAGCTGCAATCGCGCCAGCAAGAGAGGAAATTTCACGTTCGGGACTGGCGCTGAATCTTATTCCCGGCGTGGAAATTTCCACGGTCTGGGAAAATCATGAAATTCATATTGTCGGGCTGAATATTGATATTACTCATCCGCTAATGTGTGAGTTCCTCGCGCAGCAGACAGAACGGCGCAATCAGCGGGCGCAGCTAATTGCCGAAAGACTTGAAAAAGCGCAAATACCAGGGGCGCTGGAAGGCGCGCAACGACTGGCGCAGGGCGGTGCGGTGACGCGCGGTCATTTTGCTCGTTTCCTGGTGGAGTGCGGCAAAGCCAGTTCAATGGCGGATGTCTTTAAAAAGTATCTGGCGCGCGGGAAAACCGGATACGTTCCGCCACAGTGGTGTACAATAGAACAAGCTATTGATGTCATTCATCATTCTGGCGGTAAGGCGGTGCTTGCTCATCCAGGGCGGTACAATCTTAGTGCTAAATGGCTGAAAAGATTGGTTGCGCATTTTGCCGAACACCACGGTGACGCGATGGAAGTCGCGCAGTGCCAGCAATCGCCCAATGAACGTACCCAGCTGGCGACACTTGCCCGCCAGCATCATTTATGGGCATCACAAGGATCTGATTTTCATCAGCCATGCCCGTGGATCGAACTGGGTCGTAAACTCTGGCTGCCCGCAGGCGTTGAAGGCGTCTGGCAGCTATGGGAACAGCCGCAGAACACCACAGAGAGGGAATTATGAGCCAGTTTTTTTATATTCATCCTGATAACCCGCAGCAACGTCTGATCAACCAGGCGGTGGAGATCGTGCGTAAAGGCGGGGTGATTGTTTATCCAACCGATTCCGGCTACGCACTCGGCTGTAAAATTGAAGATAAAAACGCGATGGAGCGTATTTGTCGTATTCGCCAGCTGCCGGACGGTCACAACTTTACCCTGATGTGTCGCGATCTTTCTGAACTTTCGACCTATTCATTCGTGGATAACGTTGCGTTTCGTTTAATGAAAAACAACACGCCGGGCAACTATACCTTCATCCTGAAGGGGACGAAGGAAGTGCCACGCCGTCTGTTGCAGGAAAAACGCAAAACCATTGGGATGCGTGTGCCTTCTAACCCGATTGCGCAGGCGTTGCTTGAGGTATTGGGCGAACCGATGCTTTCCACATCGCTGATGCTACCGGGCAGCGAATTTACCGAATCCGATCCGGAAGAAATTAAAGACCGTCTGGAAAAACAGGTGGATTTGATTATCCACGGCGGCTATCTCGGGCAGAAACCGACAACGGTCATTGATCTTACCGATGATACGCCGGTCGTGGTGCGTGAAGGCGTGGGTGATGTGAAGCCTTTCTTATAAAAAATTGCGTTCCACGGATGGAAGATTATGGCAGGGATATATCGCTGCATTTTGCTGTTGATAGTTGGGCTTTTTTTCTCTTCGTTGAGTTATGCGATAAACACGGAGATCCCTTCATATGAAGAAGGGATCTCGCTCTTTGATGTTGAAGCCACTCTGCAACCGGATGGGGTGCTCGACATCAAAGAGAACATTCATTTTCAGGCGCGAAATCAGCAGATTAAGCACGGGTTTTATCGTGATTTACCCCGACTATGGCTGCAGCCTAATGGGGATGCTGCACTGCTGAACTATCGTATTGTTGGCGTCACCCGTGATGGCGTTCCTGAACTCTGGCATCTTGACTGGCATATCGGGTTAATGAGTATATGAGTATTGTCGTGGGCGATAAACAACGTTTCTTGCCTCAAGGCGACTATCATTATCAAATTCATTATCAGGTTAAAAATGCTTTCCTGCGCGAGGATGATTCTGACCTGCTAATCTGGAACGTGACCGGTAACAACTGGCCGTTTGAAATCTATAAGATCCGATTTTCACTCAAGTTCTCTAATATTGCGGGTAATCCATTTAGTGAAATCGATCTCTTTACCGGAGATGAGGGCGACACATATCGAAATGGCCTTATCCTTGAGGACGGAAGAATTGAATCCCGCAATCCGTTTTATCGTGAAGATTTCACGGTTCTCTACCGCTGGCCTCCTGCCTTGCTGGATAATGCCCCGGCACAACACACGACGAATATTTTTAGCCATCTTTTTGGGCCCTCAACATCGTCTCTTATCATTTGGTTACCGTGTTTGCTCCTGGCTTGCGGATGGTTATATCTCTGGAAGCGCAGGCCGCAATTTACGCCGGTAGATGTGATTGAAACCGATGTCATTCCGCCAGATTACACGCCCGGCATGTTACGTCTCGATGCGAAGCTGGTTTACGACGATAAAGGTTTTTGTGCCGATATCGTAAATCTGATTGTGAAAGGAAAAATTCATCTGGAAGATCAGTATGACAAGAACCAGCAAATCTTGATTCGTGTTAATGAAGGCGCGACCAGAAATAATGCGGTATTACTGCCCGCAGAGCAGTTATTACTGGAAGCGTTATTTCGTAAAGGCGATAAGGTCGTCCTTACGGGGAGGCGCAACAGAGTCTTACGCAGGGCATTTTTACGGATGCAGAAATTTTATCTGCCGCGTAAAAAGTCTTCGTTTTACCGACCTGATGCGTTTTTGCAATGGGGCGGAATGGCGATATTGGCGGTCATTCTCTACGGTAACCTGAGTCCCGTAGGTTGGGCAGGAATGAGTCTGGTGGGCGATATGTTTATTATGATCTGCTGGCTTCTTCCTTTTTTATTTTGTTCCCTTGAGCTTTTGTTTGCCCGCGATGATGACAAGCCTTGCGTTAATCGTGTAATCATCACTTTGTTCTTACCACTGATTTGTTCAGGCGTGGCCTTCTATTCTCTCTATGTCAATGTCGGAGATGTATTCTTTTACTGGTATATGCCAGCGGGTTATTTTAGCGCTGTTTTCCTGACCGGTTATCTCACTGGCATGGGGTATATTTTTCTGCCAAAGTTTACCCAAACTGGGCAGCAACGTTATGCCCACGGTGAAGCTATCGTTAACTATCTTGCGCGTAAAGAGGCGGCAACGCACAGTGGGCGGCGGCGGAAAGGGGAAACACGGAAACTGGATTACGCTTTGTTAGGTTGGGCTATATCGGCAAATTTGAGGAGGGAATGGGCGTTACGCATTGCCCCTTCGCTTTCTTCGGCGATTCGCGCTCCAGAGATTGCCCGTAACGGCGTTTTATTCTCATTACAGACGCACCTGAGTTGCGGGGCCTATACCAGTTTGTTGGGGCGGAGCTATTCCGGTGGTGGTTCTGGCGCTGGTGGTCGTTGGTAATAAAGCCGATGTTAATCGAAACAAGCTTTAACCATAAAGATCGTGTATGATGTTCCGCCTCAAAGGCAGGCCAGCTACGGCCTGAAGAGTTCAAACAGACTTTACTATCAGTGAGTCAGATGTAAGTTCTGACTCATTGTTGCACAAAAGCATACCAGACGCCTGGGAAGGCGACACCAAAAGGAAGCTCAATGAGCGAAAAGTTACAGAAAGTGCTGGCGCGTGCCGGCCACGGTTCTCGCCGTGAAATCGAATCTATTATTGAAGCCGGTCGTGTGAGTGTTGATGGCAAAATTGCTAAACTCGGCGATCGCGTTGAAGTTACCCCTGGGCTGAAAATCCGTATCGATGGTCATCTGATTTCGGTACGTGAGTCCGCTGAACAAATTTGTCGCGTTCTGGCCTATTACAAACCAGAAGGTGAGTTGTGTACCCGTAACGATCCGGAAGGGCGTCCAACGGTGTTTGATCGCCTGCCAAAACTGCGTGGCGCACGCTGGATTGCCGTAGGTCGTCTGGACGTTAACACCTGTGGTCTGTTGCTGTTCACCACCGATGGTGAACTGGCAAACCGTTTAATGCATCCAAGCCGTGAAGTTGAACGTGAATATGCCGTGCGTGTATTTGGTCAGGTTGACGACGCGAAACTGCGTGATTTAAGCCGTGGTGTGCAGCTGGAAGATGGTCCGGCAGCCTTTAAAACCATCAAGTTCAGCGGCGGTGAAGGGATCAACCAGTGGTACAACGTGACTCTGACCGAAGGCCGTAACCGTGAAGTTCGTCGTCTGTGGGAAGCGGTTGGCGTGCAGGTAAGTCGCCTGATCCGTGTGCGTTACGGTGATATTCCACTGCCGAAAGGTCTGCCACGCGGCGGCTGGACGGAGCTGGATCTCGCCCAGACTAACTATCTGCGCGAACTGGTGGAGCTACCACCAGAAACCAGCTCTAAAGTCGCTGTAGAAAAAGACCGTCGTCGTATGAAAGCAAATCAAATTAGACGTGCGGTGAAACGTCACAGTCAGGTGAGCGGCGGTCGTCGCTCTGGTGGACGTAATAACGGTTAATCAAAGTATGCCGGACGTCATATCCGGCATTTTTACAGATTAATAATCAATCCCTATCTGCGCTTTTACACCGGCATCAAACGCATGTTTCACGGGGCGTAATTCACTCACCGTATCCGCCAGTTCAAGAATATCCCGATGACAACCACGACCCGTGATAATCACCGTCTGCTGATCTGGACGTTCATTTAACGCCTGCACCACTTCTTCCAGTGGCAAATAGTCATACGCCACCATATAAGTCAGCTCATCGAGCAAAACCATATCCAGTGAAGGATCTGCCAGCATTCGTTTGGCATGTTGCCAGACTTCACGGCAGGCGGCAGTATCAGACTCGCGATTTTGCGTATCCCAGGTAAAGCCCGTTGCCATCACCTGAAACTCAACGCCATGTGGCTCCAGCAAATTGCGCTCGCCGTTAGGCCAGGTACCTTTAATAAACTGCACGACCCCCACTTTTTTGCCATGGCCAACCGCGCGAGTTGCGGTACCAAATGCCGCGGTGGTTTTGCCTTTTCCATTGCCGGTAAAGACGATGACAATGCCACGCTCATCCTGCGCTTGCGCCACGCGAGCATCAACTTTCTCTTTAACACGCTGCTGACGCTGTTGGTAGCGTTCATCACTCATTGGGAAATTCCTGGTTTGCGGCCCGGTTGGGCGTCAAAGGTCATGCCGGTTTTACGGCGGCTGTCATCGCCCATCAGCCATAAATAGAGTGGCATGATATCGGCGGGTGTTTTGAGTTTCTGTGGATCTTCGGTGGGGAAAGCACTGGCACGCATTGCAGTACGTGTACCGCCGGGGTTAATGCAGTTGACGCGCAGGCGCTGCTGATATTCATCGGCCAGCACTTGCATCATTCCTTCGGTGGCAAATTTCGACACCGCATATGCGCCCCAGTTGGCACGCCCCTGACGCCCAACGCTTGATGAGGTAAAGACCAGCGAACCGGCGTCCGATTTGAGTAATAAAGGAAGCAGTGCCTGGGTGAGCATAAAGGTGGCATTAACGTTGACCTGCATGACGTCCTGCCAGACCTGCGGATTTTGTTCGTGCATTGGGCAAACATCGCCGAGCAATCCGGCGTTATGCAGCACGCCGTCCAGACGCGGGTAATTAACAGCAATACGCTGTGCCAGTTGTTGGCAGTCTTCGGACGTACAGGTCAGCAAATCGAGAAGAAACCATTGCGGCTGGCGTCCTGTCTCTTCGAACATGCTCTGGGCCACCTGACGTAATTTTTCTTCGTTCCGGCTCAGCAGAATGACCGTCGCGCCATAGCGCGCATAAGTTAAAGCGGCTTCACGACCAATGCCGTCGCTGGCGCCTGTCACCAGGATAATACGATCATTGAGTAAATCTTGTTTTGGTTGGTAATGCATGGCTACTCCCCGACGACATCAACAGTCGCGCTGCCAGTGTACTTTATGACTTTGGGGTTTTATGCCTGAAACAGGAGGGCATTTCAATCAGCCTGGGGCGATAACGCCGTAAAATGAATACTTTGTCATACTTTCGCCGCAATAACATCTCTGCGAGACGGCTTAACATGCCTGTTGTAAACTGTGAGCCAAAGCGTTGTTTAACCAAGGTGGGACTCGTGGAATTGTTGTCTGAATATGGTTTGTTTTTGGCGAAAATCGTCACCGTTGTGGTGGCGATTGCGGCTATTGCCGCCATTATTGTCAATGTTGCTCAACGTAATAAACGCCAGCGTGGCGAGTTACGAGTCAACAATCTCAGCGAACAGTATAAGGAGATGAAAGAAGAACTGGCTGCGGCGCTGATGGATCCACATCAGCAAAAACAGTGGCACAAAGCGCAGAAGAAAAAGCACAAGCAAGAAGCGAAGGCAGCGAAAGCAAAAGCCAAACTGGGCGAGGTGGCAGCCGAAAGCAAGCCACGAGTCTGGGTGCTGGATTTCAAGGGCAGCATGGACGCCCATGAAGTGAACGCGCTACGTGAAGAGGTTACTGCGGTACTCGCGGCATTTAAACCGCAGGATCAGGTCGTTCTGCGTCTGGAAAGCCCCGGAGGCATGGTACATGGTTACGGTCTGGCGGCTTCACAGTTGCAGCGCCTACGCGATAAAAATATTCCTTTAACCGTTACGGTAGACAAAGTGGCTGCCAGCGGCGGTTACATGATGGCCTGTGTGGCGGATAAAATTGTTTCAGCGCCGTTTGCAATTGTTGGCTCTATTGGTGTTGTGGCGCAAATGCCCAACTTTAACCGCTTCCTGAAAAGCAAAGATATTGATATCGAACTGCACACTGCCGGGCAGTATAAGCGCACGCTGACAGTGCTGGGTGAAAACACCGAAGAAGGGCGCGAGAAATTCCGCGAAGAACTGAACGAAACGCATCAGTTATTTAAAGATTTTGTGAAGCGTATGCGTCCGTCTCTGGACATTGAAATGGTGGCAACCGGTGAACACTGGTACGGACAACAGGCGGTGGAGAAAGGGCTGGTTGACGAAATCAACACCAGTGATGAAGTGATCCTTAGCCTGATGGAAGGTCGTGAAGTGGTCAATGTACGCTATATGCAGCGTAAACGGTTGATCGATCGATTCACTGGCAGCGCGGCAGAGAGCGCCGACCGATTGTTGCTACGCTGGTGGCAACGCGGGCAAAAGCCGTTGATGTAAAAGATAAACGCGAGGATAAAACCTCGCGTTTTGCTTTAATCGACCAGATGGTATTTTTCCGAGAGCACATGGGCCAGGTGTTTGAACATATTAAACACAGCGGTGCTTTTCGCTGTCGGCAATCCTTGTTCATCTAAAAAATAATCGCCGCTAAACACCAGCACGCCATTACGCTGCGTGACGCCGGTGGCTTCAATCCCTGCGAGCGTATCCTCATGCTCACGTATGATTTTGTTAGCCTCTTTCAACAGCGTTTCGCGGTCGATGGGTTGTGTCTCTTTGTTCATTATTTACTCCTTAAACAAGGACATTAGTCTACGCCAGGCATGGCTTGCAGACAAATATACCACGCTGACGGCAAGAGCGCCTTACTGGCAACTTTGGATTTTGCATGCTAATAAAGTTGCGTAACGGATTTTATCAGGTACAGTGTGACGCTTTCGTCAATCTGGCAATAGATTTGCTTGACATTCGACCAAAATTACGTCGTGCTATAGCGCCTGTAGGCCAGACCTGTTAACTCAGTCACCTGAATTATCGTGAACAGAGTCACGACAAGGGGTTGATATCCGCAGAGAGCGAGTCCATATCGGTAACTCGTTGCCAGTGGAAGGTTTATCAATGTGCGACGCATTCCTGGAAGAATCAAATTAGGTAAGGTGAATATGGGTAAAGCTCTTGTCATCGTTGAGTCCCCGGCAAAAGCCAAAACGATCAACAAGTATCTGGGTAGTGACTACGTGGTGAAATCCAGCGTCGGTCACATCCGCGATTTGCCGACCAGTGGCTCAGCAGCCAAAAAGAGTGCCGACTCTACCTCCACCAAGACGGCTAAAAAGCCTAAAAAGGATGAACGTGGCGCTCTCGTCAACCGTATGGGGGTTGACCCGTGGCACAATTGGGAGGCGCACTATGAAGTGTTGCCAGGTAAAGAGAAGGTCGTCTCTGAACTGAAACAACTGGCTGAAAAAGCCGACCACATCTATCTCGCAACCGACCTTGACCGCGAAGGGGAAGCCATTGCGTGGCACCTGCGGGAAGTGATTGGTGGTGATGATGCGCGCTATAGCCGAGTGGTATTTAACGAAATTACGAAAAACGCGATTCGTCAGGCATTTAACAAGCCAGGTGAGCTGAATATCGATCGTGTTAATGCCCAGCAGGCGCGTCGCTTTATGGACCGCGTGGTGGGGTATATGGTTTCTCCGCTGCTGTGGAAAAAAATTGCTCGTGGTCTGTCTGCCGGGCGTGTGCAGTCGGTAGCGGTCCGCCTGGTGGTTGAACGTGAGCGTGAAATTAAAGCGTTCGTACCGGAAGAGTTCTGGGAAGTGGATGCCAGCACGACCACGCCATCCGGCGAGGCATTGGCTTTGCAGGTGACTCATCAGAATGACAAACCGTTCCGCCCGGTCAATAAAGAACAAACTCAGGCTGCGGTAAGTCTGCTGGAAAAAGCGCGCTATAGCGTGCTGGAACGTGAAGACAAACCGACCACCAGTAAACCTGGCGCTCCTTTTATTACCTCTACGCTGCAACAGGCTGCCAGCACCCGTCTTGGTTTTGGCGTGAAAAAGACCATGATGATGGCGCAGCGTCTGTATGAAGCAGGCTATATCACTTACATGCGTACTGACTCCACTAACCTGAGTCAGGACGCGGTAAATATGGTTCGCGGTTATATCAGCGATAATTTTGGTAATAAATATCTGCCGGAAAGTCCGAATCAGTACGCCAGCAAAGAAAACTCACAAGAAGCGCACGAAGCAATTCGTCCTTCTGACGTCAATGTGATGGCGGAATCGCTGAAGGATATGGAAGCGGACGCACAGAAACTTTACCAGTTAATCTGGCGTCAGTTTGTTGCCTGTCAGATGACCCCGGCGAAATATGATTCCACCACGCTGACCGTTGGTGCAGGCGATTTCCGCCTGAAAGCACGCGGACGTATTCTGCGCTTTGATGGCTGGACGAAAGTAATGCCTGCGCTGCGTAAAGGCGATGAAGATCGTATTTTACCGGCAGTCGATAAAGGCGACTCTCTGTCGCTTGTTGAACTGACTCCGGCACAGCACTTTACCAAGCCGCCAGCCCGTTTCAGCGAAGCCTCGCTGGTTAAAGAGTTGGAAAAACGCGGTATTGGTCGTCCGTCTACCTATGCGTCGATTATTTCGACCATCCAGGATCGCGGCTATGTGCGTGTGGAAAACCGTCGATTCTATGCGGAAAAAATGGGTGAAATCGTAACCGATCGTCTGGAAGAAAATTTCCGCGAATTAATGAATTACGACTTCACCGCGCAGATGGAAAACAGCCTCGACCAGGTGGCAAATCACGAAGCGGAGTGGAAAGCCGTACTGGATCACTTCTTCTCGGATTTCACCCAGCAGCTTGATAAAGCGGAAAAAGATCCGGAAGAGGGCGGTATGCGTCCAAACCAGATGGTTTTGACCAGTATTGACTGCCCTACCTGTGGTCGCAAAATGGGTATTCGTACAGCGAGCACCGGGGTATTCCTTGGCTGTTCTGGCTATGCGCTGCCGCCGAAAGAGCGTTGCAAAACCACCATTAACCTGGTGCCGGAAAACGAAGTACTGAACGTACTGGAAGGCGAAGACGCTGAAACTAACGCCCTGCGCGCCAAACGTCGTTGCCCGAAATGCGGCACGGCGATGGACAGCTATCTCATCGATCCAAAACGTAAGTTGCATGTTTGTGGTAATAACCCAACCTGCGATGGTTACGAGATCGAAGAGGGTGAATTCCGCATTAAAGGTTATGACGGCCCGATCGTTGAGTGTGAAAAATGTGGCTCTGAAATGCACCTGAAAATGGGGCGTTTCGGTAAATACATGGCCTGCACCAACGAAGAGTGTAAAAACACGCGTAAGATTTTACGTAACGGCGAAGTGGCGCCACCGAAAGAAGATCCGGTTCCGCTGCCAGAATTAGCGTGCGAAAAATCGGATGCTTATTTCGTGCTCCGTGACGGCGCTGCTGGAGTGTTCCTGGCTGCCAACACCTTCCCGAAATCTCGTGAAACGCGTGCGCCGCTGGTTGAAGAGCTTTATCGCTTCCGCGACCGTCTGCCGGAAAAACTGCGTTATCTGGCGGAGGCTCCGCAGCAAGATCCAGACGGTAATAAGACAATGGTTCGCTTTAGCCGCAAAACTAAACAGCAATATGT
This sequence comes from Escherichia sp. E4385, assembly GCF_963883145.1. NCBI lineage: Bacteria > Pseudomonadati > Pseudomonadota > Gammaproteobacteria > Enterobacterales > Enterobacteriaceae > Escherichia > Escherichia sp. E4385. Next base: position 76,571 of record NZ_CAWOOJ010000012.1, on the reverse strand, counting down.
CTCTTCGGAAAAAGACGGAAAGGCAACTGGCTGGTCAGCATTTTATGTTGATGGCAAATGGGTTGAAGGGAAAAAATAACCTTTAAGTCTGTCAGGTTTTTATAAACAAAGGGTCGCAAAAGCGGCCCTTTTTCATTGCATATTATTTTTTCTACATACCTATACACTAAAGCTATAAATGATATAGTGGTTATAGTTATCACTTTTTTTATTATTAAATCGTATTAGTCACCCGCCAGGTGTGGCGAAAAAACGATGTTCTGATGGCGTCTAATTGGATGGTTTAACATGAAATTACAACAACTTCGCTATATTGTTGAGGTAGTCAATCATAACCTGAATGTCTCCTCAACGGCTGAAGGACTTTACACATCACAACCCGGGATCAGTAAGCAAGTCAGAATGTTGGAAGATGAACTGGGCATTCAAATTTTTTCCCGTAGCGGTAAGCACCTGACGCAGGTAACCCCCGCAGGGCAGGAAATTATCCGTATTGCTCGTGAAGTGTTGTCAAAGGTCGACGCCATTAAATCGGTAGCCGGTGAACACACCTGGCCTGATAAAGGCTCGCTGTATATTGCCACTACCCATACTCAGGCACGTTATGCGCTGCCAAATGTCATTAAAGGCTTTATCGAGCGTTATCCTCGAGTTTCTTTGCATATGCATCAGGGCTCGCCGACACAAATTGCTGATGCAGTCTCTAAAGGTAATGCTGATTTCGCAATTGCCACGGAAGCCCTGCATTTATATGAAGATTTAGTGATGTTGCCGTGCTACCACTGGAACCGGGCCATTGTGGTAACCCCGGATCATCCTCTGGCGGGCAAAAAGGAGATCACGATTGAAGAACTGGCGCAGTATCCGCTAGTAACGTATACCTTCGGCTTTACCGGCCGTTCCGAACTGGACACAGCCTTTAACCGCGCAGGGCTGACGCCGCGAATTGTCTTCACAGCAACTGATGCTGACGTCATTAAAACCTACGTTCGTCTTGGGCTGGGAGTAGGGGTCATTGCCAGCATGGCGGTCGATCCGGTTTCAGACCCCGATCTGGTGCGTGTCGATGCACATGATATCTTCAGCCACAGCACAACTAAAATTGGTTTTCGCCGTAGTACGTTTTTACGCAGCTATATGTATGATTTCATTCAGCGTTTTGCGCCGCATTTAACGCGAGACGTCGTTGATGCCGCCGTTGCACTGCGTTCCAATGAAGAAATTGAAGTCATGTTCAAAGATATCAAATTGCCAGAAAAATAATTACCCACGTTATTTCCGGCATCTTTTTATGTGACAAAGGTGCCGGAATATATTCTCTATTCCTTTTTATTTGTTAGTCGCTCACAATATAAATATCCACAAAATTTTTATGGCAAATCGAGCATAAAGTAGTGTCTATTTATCCGCGTTGCAAACTCCACTCTTCAAATATCTATTTCAGGTCAAAAGATTGAATTATTCACTGGAAGCGATTCGTAAATTCGCTGGATTTTTGACTAAAGTTTCATTAGGATTTGTCCTATCATTTGATTAATTATCCCAATCGTTTAGCATCTTTCTGATAAGTGATGGCGATTATATGAGGTTAGCAATGCCTTCTGGAAATCAGGACCCCCGCCGGGACCCTGAATTAAAACGCAAAGCCTGGCTTGCGGTATTTCTTGGTTCTGCGCTCTTTTGGGTGGTTGTCGCACTGCTGATTTGGAAAGTGTGGGGATAACTATGGTCGTTCAGGAGCAACATCAGGAACCGTCACCATTATGTCAGCAGAATGACAATGCAACGGAAACGAAACGGGACTGTTCCGTCGTTATACCCCATAGCTGGAAACTAACACCGCAACAGCAAGCCTTTATAGAGATGTTTGCTGAAGATGATCAGCAGAAACAATAATTATCATCATTCTTGTTCCCCAATATATTAATGAATATAACGGCTTTTATTACACCACAGCAATAACAGGTTGAGTTATCTCAACATAAAGTAATAACTGTTAAGGGTGTAGCCTATGATCACTACAAATACGAAATACTGGTCCTGGATGGGCGCATTTTCTCTGTCGATGCTCTTCTGGGCTGAACTCCTCTGGATCGTTACTCACTGATCCCTGACCCCGCTGCGGCGGGGTTTTCTTTTGCTTTGCCACACGTTTTCTCCTCTTTTATCAATTTGGGTTGTTATCAAATCGTTACGCGATGTTTGTGTTATCTTTAATATTCACCCTGAAGAGAATCAGGGCATCGCAACCCTGTTATTAAGGAGGAGCTATGTCGTCAACCCTACGAGAAGCCAGTAAGGACACGTTGCAGGCCAAAGATAAAACTTACCACTACTACAGCCTGCCGCTTGCTGCCAAATCACTGGGCGATATCACCCGTCTGCCTAAGTCGCTCAAAGTTCTGCTCGAAAACCTGCTGCGCTGGCAGGATGGCAATTCGGTCACCGAAGACGATATTCATGCGCTGGCGGGATGGCTGAAAAATGCCCATGCCGACCGCGAAATTGCCTACCGTCCAGCCAGAGTGCTGATGCAGGATTTTACCGGCGTACCTGCTGTTGTTGATCTTGCGGCGATGCGGGAAGCAGTAAAACGTCTCGGTGGCGATACCGCGAAGGTGAATCCGCTCTCACCAGTCGATCTGGTGATTGACCACTCGGTGACCGTCGATCGCTTTGGCGATGATGAGGCATTTGAGGAAAACGTACGCCTGGAAATGGAGCGCAACCACGAGCGTTATGTATTTCTGAAATGGGGGCAGCAGGCGTTCAGTCGTTTTAGCGTTGTGCCACCAGGCACTGGGATTTGCCACCAGGTGAACCTCGAATATCTCGGCAAAGCGGTGTGGAGTGAATTGCAGGAGGGGGAGTGGATTGCTTATCCGGATACGCTCGTTGGCACCGACTCGCACACGACCATGATCAACGGTCTTGGTGTGTTAGGCTGGGGCGTTGGTGGAATTGAAGCGGAAGCGGCGATGTTAGGTCAGCCAGTTTCCATGCTTATTCCTGATGTGGTGGGCTTTAAACTCACCGGTAAACTGCGTGAAGGCATTACCGCCACCGACCTGGTGCTGACCGTTACTCAGATGCTACGTAAACATGGCGTAGTAGGTAAATTCGTCGAATTTTACGGTGATGGTCTGGATTCACTGCCACTGGCGGATCGTGCAACCATTGCCAATATGTCGCCGGAATATGGTGCGACCTGCGGCTTCTTCCCAATCGATGCTGTCACTCTCGATTACATGCGGTTAAGCGGCCGTAGTGAAGACCAGGTTGAACTGGTTGAGAAATATGCTAAAGCGCAGGGGATGTGGCGGAACGCAGGTGATGAACCGGTGTTTACCAGTACGCTTGAATTGAATATGAACGACGTAGTCGCTAGTCTTGCCGGTCCAAAGCGTCCACAAGATCGTGTTGCGCTGCCTGATGTGCCAAAAGCTTTTGCCGCCAGTAATGAACTGGAAGTCAACGCCACGCATAAAGATCGCCAGCCGGTCGATTATGTTATGAACGGGTATCAGTATCAGTTGCCTGATGGTGCGGTGGTTATTGCTGCGATAACGTCGTGTACCAACACCTCTAACCCCAGCGTGCTGATGGCGGCCGGATTACTGGCGAAAAAAGCCGTCACCTTGGGGCTGAAACGACAACCGTGGGTCAAAGCGTCTCTCGCGCCTGGCTCGAAAGTGGTTTCTGACTATCTGGCAAAAGCCAAACTGACGCCGTATCTTGATGAACTGGGCTTTAACCTTGTGGGCTATGGTTGTACCACCTGTATTGGTAACTCTGGTCCGTTGCCCGATCCTATCGAAACCGCGATCAAAAAGGGCGATTTAACCGTTGGCGCGGTACTGTCTGGCAACCGTAACTTTGAAGGACGTATTCATCCGCTGGTTAAAACCAACTGGTTGGCTTCGCCGCCGCTGGTGGTTGCCTATGCACTGGCGGGCAATATGAATATCAACCTGGCTTCCGAACCTCTGGGGCACGATCGTAAAGGCGATCCGGTATATCTGAAAGATATCTGGCCATCGACTCAAGAGATTGCTCGCGCTGTTGCGCAAGTCTCCACTGAAATGTTCCGTAAGGAGTACGCGGAAGTTTTCGAAGGGACTGCGGAGTGGAAGGAGATTAAGGTTGTACGATCAGATACCTACGGATGGCAGGATGATTCGACCTACATTCGCTTATCCCCTTTCTTTGATGAAATGCAGGCAACCCCTGCGCCAGTGGAAGATATTCACGGTGCGCGAATTCTGGCAATGCTGGGGGATTCGGTTACCACTGACCATATCTCTCCGGCAGGCAGCATTAAGCCTGATAGTCCCGCGGGTCGATATCTACAAGGTCGTGGTGTTGAGCGTAAAGATTTTAACTCCTACGGTTCGCGTCGTGGTAACCATGAAGTGATGATGCGTGGCACGTTCGCCAATATTCGCATTCGTAACGAAATGGTGCCTGGTGTTGAAGGGGGGATGACGCGCCATCTACCAGGCAATGATGTTATCTCTATTTATGATGCGGCGATGCGCTATCAGCAAGAGAAAACACCGCTGGCGGTAATTGCCGGGAAAGAATATGGGTCAGGTTCGAGTCGAGACTGGGCGGCAAAAGGCCCGCGTCTGCTCGGTATTCGCGTGGTGATTGCAGAATCGTTTGAACGTATTCATCGTTCGAATTTAATCGGCATGGGTATTTTGCCGCTGGAGTTCCCGCAAGGTGTGACGCGTAAATCGTTAGGGCTGACGGGGGAAGAGAAGATTGATATTGCCGATCTGCAAAATCTGCAACCTGGCGCTACGGTTCCTGTGACACTAACGCGAGCTGATGGTGTGCAGGACGTTGTGCCGTGCCGTTGTCGCATCGACACTGCAACTGAATTAACCTATTACCAGAACGACGGTATTTTGCATTATGTCATTCGTAATATGTTGAAGTAATTCAGCTTTATTTGCCGGATGTGGATCATCCGGCAAATATATTAAGTCTGTATCGAACAGGGTTATTTGTTGAGCAAATGGCCCATTTTCTCGGCTTTAGTATCGAGATAGTGTTCATTATTTGGGTTACGGCCAACAATCAACGGCACGCGTTCAACAATGTTGATACCCGCTTCGGTCAGAATTTCGACTTTTTTCGGGTTGTTGGTTAACAGACGGACTTCATTAACGCCCAGTAACTTGAACATGTCGGCGCAGAGGGTGAAATCACGTTCATCAGCGGCGAAACCTAACTGATGATTGGCCTCTACAGTATCGTAACCTTGATCCTGTAACGCATAAGCACGGATTTTATTCAACAAACCGATGTTACGTCCTTCCTGACGGTGGTACAGCAAAATACCACGGCCTTCTTCGGCAATATGCGTCAGTGCCGCTTCAAGCTGGAAGCCGCAATCGCAGCGCAAGCTGAACAGGGCATCACCGGTCAGACACTCAGAATGGACGCGTGCCAGGACAGGAGTATGTCCTGAAATGTCGCCATAAACTAACGCGACATGATCGTGTCCGGTTGCCAGTTCTTCAAATCCCACCATCAGGAAATCGCCCCATGGGGTTGGCAGTTTGGCTTCTGCCACACGTTTAAGCTGCATGAAATTCTCCAGATAATGCTGGTTCTGTATTGGCTTATTTTGCCATAACGCGAAGGGGTTCTCCTAATCACGACGCGCCAATCGTTCACTGAATGGCACAAATCTGTCAATTTTTACTGGAGCAGGCATTTTCAGTTATGATTGTGGGAATTATAAAAAGGAGAGGCCATGCGTTCGATTGCCAGACGTACCGCAGTGGGAGCTGCACTATTACTTGTAATGCCGGTAGCTGTATGGATTTCTGGCTGGCGTTGGCAACCAGGAGATCAAAGTTGGCTGTTAAAAGCGGCCTTTTGGATCACTGAAACCGTTACTCAGCCCTGGGGCGTCATTACACATCTGATTTTATTCGCTTGGTTTCTCTGGTGTCTGCGTTTTCGCCTCAAAGCCGCAATTATGCTGTTTACCATTCTGGCTGCGGCGATCCTCATTGGACAAGGCGTGAAATCCTGGATAAAAGATAAAGTTCAGGAGCCGCGCCCCTTTGTGATATGGCTGGAAAAAACACATCATATTCCGGTTGAGGAGTTCTACACTTTAAAACGTGCGGAACGCGGAAGTTTAGTGAAAGAACAGTTGGCTGCAGAAAATAATATACCGGGCTATTTACGCTCTCACTGGCAGAAAGAGACGGGTTTTGCCTTTCCTTCCGGTCACACGATGTTTGCTGCCAGTTGGGCGCTGCTGGCCGTTGGGTTACTGTGGCCGCGTCGGCGAACGTTCACCATTGCACTCTTGCTGGTTTGGGCCACGGGAGTCATGGGAAGCCGCCTACTGCTCGGGATGCATTGGCCGCGTGATTTGGTGGTGGCTACATTGATTTCGTGGGCGCTGGTGGCGGTGGCAACCTGGCTTGCACAACGAATTTGTGGGCCATTAACACCACCTCCGGAAGAAAATCGTGAGATAGCGCAACGAGAAGAAGAAAGTTAACGCTGGTTGATTTTCTGATTTTCGCCCTTAAATCACCAACAATGCACGTAGTTGCCATTTCGCAGTCGGCGTGAAAATGGTACTTTAAAGGGCTATTGCGGTAAGTTGACCATAATTTATGCGCTCTAACCACATAACGGGAAGTAATGTGAAATATTTACTCATTTTCTTATTGGTGTTGGCGATTTTCGTGATTTCGGTCACGTTAGGTGCGCAGAACGATCAACAGGTGACGTTTAACTATCTGTTAGCGCAAGGGGAGTATCGTATCTCTACTTTGCTGGCGGTATTGTTTGCTGCGGGTTTTGCTATCGGTTGGTTAATTTGCGGACTGTTCTGGCTGCGAGTTCGTGTTTCTCTGGCGCGTGCTGAACGTAAAATAAAGCGACTGGAAAACCAGCTTTCACCCGCGACTGATGTGGCGGTAGCGCCGCATGCGTCAGTGGCGAAGGAATAACCTTCTATGCTGGAGTTGTTGTTTCTGCTTTTGCCTGTAGCCGCTGCCTATGGCTGGTATATGGGCCGCAGAAGTGCGCAACAAAACAAGCAAGATGAAGCCAATCGCCTGTCACGTGATTACGTGGCGGGGGTTAACTTTCTGCTTAGCAATCAACAAGATAAGGCGGTGGACCTGTTCCTCGATATGCTCAAAGAGGACACCGGCACCGTTGAAGCCCACCTTACGCTCGGAAACTTGTTCCGATCCCGTGGCGAAGTCGATCGCGCAATTCGCATCCACCAAACCTTAATGGAAAGCGCCTCGCTGACCTATGAACAGCGCCTGTTGGCAATTCAGCAACTGGGTCGTGATTACATGGCTGCCGGATTGTACGATCGTGCGGAAGATATGTTTAATCAATTGACTGATGAAACTGACTTCCGTGTTGGCGCTTTGCAACAACTCCTGCAAATCTACCAGGCCACCAGTGAATGGCAAAAGGCGATCGATGTCGCCGAACGTTTGGTTAAACTGGGTAAAGATAAACAGCGGGTCGAAATAGCTCATTTCTATTGTGAATTAGCTCTTCAATACATTGCCAGCGAAGATCTCGATCGTGCCATGACGTTGCTGAAAAAAGGGGCGGCGGCCGACAAAAACAGCGCGCGCGTATCCATCATGATGGGGCGTGTTTTTATGGCCAAAGGCGAGTATGGCAAAGCGGTCGAAAGCCTGCAACGCGTTATTTCTCAGGACAGAGAACTGGTCAGCGAAACGCTGGAAATGCTGCAAACCTGCTATCAGCAGTTGGGTAAAACTGACGAATGGGCAGAGTTTCTCCAGCGAGCGGTGGAAGAAAATACGGGTGCTGATGCTGAACTGATGCTTGCTGACATCATTGAATCGCGTGACGGGAGCGATGCAGCTCAGGTTTACATTACGCGGCAGTTGCAACGTCATCCAACCATGCGCGTGTTCCACAAATTGATGGATTACCACCTCAATGAAGCGGAAGAAGGGCGTGCAAAAGAGAGCCTGATGGTGCTGCGCGATATGGTTGGTGAGAAGGTACGCAGTAAGCCGCGTTATCGCTGCCAGAAGTGTGGTTTTACCGCTTATACCCTTTACTGGCATTGTCCGTCCTGTCGGGCCTGGTCGACCATTAAACCAATTCGTGGTCTGGACGGTCTGTAGTTTTTAAAAAAAATCAACTTTAGTTACAACATACTAATGGTTGTTATCAACAAATGTGCTTCGGTAACGCCTGCATGAAAAAGCCTGACAGGGGAGAAATCGCAACTGTTAATTTTTTATTTCCACGGGTAGAATGCACGCCGTTTACCTTTTTCGCGCCACTTCCGGTGCCCATCATCAAGAAGGTCTGGTCATGACGTTAACTGCTTCATCTTCTTCCCGCGCTGTTACGCGTTCTCCCGTCGTTGTTGCCCTTGATTATAATAATCGTGATGCTGCGCTGGCATTTGTCGACAAAATCGACCCACGCGATTGTCGTCTGAAAGTTGGCAAAGAGATGTTTACGCTGTTTGGGCCACAGTTTGTCCGTGAACTGCAAGAGCGTGGTTTTGATATCTTCCTTGACCTGAAATTTCACGACATTCCCAACACAGCAGCGCACGCCGTGGCCGCAGCGGCTGACTTAGGTGTGTGGATGGTGAATGTTCATGCATCTGGCGGGGCGCGTATGATGACCGCTGCTCGTGAGGCGCTGGTTCCGTTTGGCAAAGACGCGCCGTTGTTAATAGCGGTAACTGTGCTGACTAGCATGGAATCAAGCGATCTGGCGGATCTCGGCGTGACACTGTCACCAGCGGATTATGCAGAGCGTCTGGCGGCGCTGACACAAAAATGTGGTCTTGATGGCGTGGTGTGTTCTGCCCAAGAAGCCGTTCGTTTTAAACAAGCGTTTGGTCAGGACTTCAAACTGGTTACGCCGGGTATTCGTCCTCAGGGGAGTGATGCTGGAGACCAGCGCCGCATTATGACGCCAGAACAGGCGCTGGCAGCTGGGGTTGATTATATGGTGATTGGTCGCCCGGTGACGCAATCTGCGGATCCAGCGCAAACGCTGAAAGCGATCAACGCCTCGTTACAGCGGAGTGCATAATGAGTGATTCCAACAGCCGTCTGGTCTATTCAACGGAGACTGGACGTATCGATGAACCGAAATTAGCCCCTGTACGCCCTAAAGGTGATGGCGTTGTGCGTATTCAACGTCAAACCAGCGGTCGCAAAGGTAAGGGTGTTTGCCTGATTACTGGTGTTGATCTCGATGAAGCTGAACTGATAAAGCTAGCGGCAGAACTGAAGAAAAAATGCGGCTGCGGAGGGTCAGTAAAAGAAGGAATTATCGAAATTCAGGGAGATAAGCGTGATTTATTAAAATCAATGCTTGAAGCGAAAGGCATGAAGGTAAAACTCGCCGGCGGTTAACAAAAAAAGCCACGAAAATATTCCGTGGCTTTCGTTTATTTTACTGTGTGTATTATTCAGTTATTTCGTACTGAACAGAGTTAAGCGTATTATAATTGCGAGTCGCTAATCGACATTTATTTACGATTATTTACCGACCTGGTGACCGATAATACCACCGACTGCCGCACCGCCTAACGTACCCAGCGTGCTGCCATCAGTCAGTACTGCGCCACCTAAAGCACCTGCACCCGCACCGATTGCGGTATTACGATCTCGTTTAGACCAGTTAGAACAGGCACTCAGAGACATAGCCAGCGTAATCGCCAGAACAGCCGCGGTCATTTTTTTGCTCGTTACAAACATAATACTCTCTCCTGAATTTATGATTCACGGAAGTAAACTCTCTTTAACTATAATAGTTAAGACGCTTTCTGAAAAAGTTATTTTCCGTGAAATCCTCTCGCGCAGGGTTATATCACGCAGGTGACAGTCACTTCCTGTTATATCGCTAATGTTAAGTTTACAACTTTGAAGTTTTAAGGACAGGTAAATAGTCTTAATTAACAGCCAGGAATCATCTTAGAGCGGATGATTTGCGAAAGTGCAAATCATCCGTAGAGGAGGGGAAATTAATTGTCGACGACGTGAACTGTCAGTCTATTATGCTCAAGATGCAACAGGTGGCTGGCAGGTATCTTCGAGTCGGTAATGACCCGTTTGATTTTCTCAACAGGGCCGATGGAGTAAGAATGTACGGCACCAAATTTTGAGCTGTCCGTCAGAACTATTGCTTCGCACTCTTTTTCCAGCACTGCATTGACTACGTCGGTACGCATCATGTCGCGTCCAGTAAATCCAGTTTCAGGTTGCCAGCCATCAATACCAATAAATGCCTTACTGAAATGAACCTGCTGGATACACTGACGTGTCAGAGGGCCAACCATGCTTTCGCTTTTCTTCTGGTACACGCCACCAAGTAAAATGACTTCACAGGGGGCGTCTTTCAACAAATGCGCAATGTAGCTGCTAACCGTAATGATGGTAACATCTTTCTTCTGTTCGCCTAACGTGCGAGCCAAAAGGGCATTGCTGCTGCCATTTTCAATAAAGATAGTTTCACCTGACTGAACCAGAGAAGCCGCAAACTCGGCAAGTTTACGCTTCAGCGTATAATTACTCATCATCCGGGTTTCAACATCATCGCTATCAAGCGAAACTGCAAAACCATGCGCGCGGCGCAGATAACTCAGTTTTTCGAGGGTGTTGAGATCCTGGCGAATAGTAACTTCAGAAACACCAGTGGCTTTTGCCAGTTCGGTTACGCTAACCTGACCCTGGTCAATGACCATCTGTAGAATTGTTTGTTGTCGGGAATTCATCGCTGTAATTCTTATAACGTTATAATATTCAATAAAAAAGCTGACGCGCCTGGCATCCTTTTCTGCTAAATGGAAAGCCTGAAAGCACGACTGTTAAATCTCCCACGGTGCCTTCGGGATGTCTGGCGTAGATGCAGCAACCTGGCGCAAGAGTTCTGCTTTTAGTATCTCGAGATTATGGATCGCAGAGTGGTGATCGCCCGCCACAAGGATATCTAACACAATATCAATACGTTCGGCAACGCGCTGGGCATCAAATTCAGACATGAGGGTATCCTTATGGCAAATAAAGGCAAAAATGAATAATGCAAAAATTGCCACTAAAAGAGAAGCGTATAGTGGCAAAGGCCAATTTTCATTCAAGAAAATGATGTGTGATAAGATTATATATCGCTAATTATATACATTCGTCTCTTTATAAGCGTTTCAGGTAACGTTTAAACCAACGTTCAAAGGCCACGGCAGGCATTGGTTTGGCAAACAAAAATCCTTGCCTCTCATTGATGCCGTTTTTGGTTAAAAAGGCATCTTCTTTTGTGCTTTCCACGCCTTCGGCGATGACTTGCAGATTCAATGCCTGGGCGACGGCGACAATCGCGCGCACTAATGACTGCGAGACAGGTTGTTTGTGAATATTACGGACAAAAGCTTGGTCAAGTTTAATCGCATCGATGGGAAAACGGGCCAGTTGCGAAAGCGAAGAGTAACCGGTGCCAAAATCATCCAAATGCACTTGCGCGCCTAACTGACTAAATTGCTGAATGACGGAGAGGGCGAGTTCATCATTTTCTATCAGACAGCTTTCAGTTAACTCGATATCAATAGGGCAGTATTCAAAATTCAGTTCTTGAAGAACCTGCTTCAGATCGGTAAAAAGAGTTTGATCGGCAAACTGGCGAGCAGAGATGTTCACCGCTACCCGCAGATTAATGCCTTTATCACGCCATTTCGCCACCTGACGCACCACATCGAGAATCACCCAACGTCCTAATGGAACAATTAGCCCAGACTCTTCTGCATAGGAAATAAAGTCTAACGGGGGAATGAGTCCGCGTTCAGGCGACTGCCAGCGCACCAACGCTTCCAGGCTTCGAACTTCACCGCGCCAGGTGATTTTCGGTTGATAATGAATAACTAACTGATCGTTTTCCAGCGCTTTACGCAGGTTGGTATCAAGCCAAAGATATTCGAAAACACGTTGGTTCATTTCTGGCGAAAAAACACAGAACTGTCCGCGCCCACCTTCTTTTGCGGTGTACATTGCGGTGTCGGCATGGCGAATAATGGCTGCGCTGTCCATACCATGTTGTGGCGAAAGTGAAATACCGACGGAACAGCCAGTATAAACTTCAATTAAACCAATACGGAAGGGTTGGCGAAGCCGGGTTAAAATACGTGATGCCATCGCTTCCAGTGCGCTTTGTGATGTATTGGGTGCCAGCACCAGAAACTCATCCCCGCCAGGACGCGCCAGCACCTGATCCTGTTCAAGGCAGCTTAAAATGGCCAGTGACACCTCACGTAACAACTGGTCGCCAAATAAATGCCCGTAAGCGTCGTTTACCTTTTTAAAATTGTCTAAATCAAGATATACAACACCAACCTTACAGTCGTTAGCTTGATCAATGGCATGATCGATTAACGCCTGCATGGCGTTACGATTCGGTAGTCCAGTGATGCTGTCGGTATTTGCCAGTATGCGAAGTCGTTCCTGGGCGCGACGCTCTTCGGTAATATCGGTGCCGGAACAGATTAAATAGATCTCATTTTTGCCGCTACCGCTGTGCACAAATTTGTTGCGAAACAGAAATAGCCGTTGACCGTTGCGCGTTGGTATCCAGAGCTCAATTTCATAAGCATTACCACTGCGAAAAAAGCCTCGGTTATTGCGGCTGGATGCCGCAGCTTCACGACGGCTCATAAACAGCTTAAATACGCTTTGACCAATGACATCGTGCTCTTTGAAACCTGTGTATTCTTCACATAATCGGTTAAACCGTTGGATATTTCCCCGGCTGTCAAGAATGACTATCGCGGAATGAGCTTCAGACACTACCTGTTCAGCAAAAGAAAGCCCATGCGATAAATCGCGGGCTACTGCAAGTGTGTCATGCCATGCAGACGCGTTGCCGCCCCATTCGCGTTTATTGATTTTTCGTCCAACCAGATGCACAGAAACATCGCTCTCATTGACGGTCAGACTCATCATCAGGCTGGAAGTGATGACCGTCATTTCCCTGATGCGAGCAGCCTGTTCAGCAGTTAACTGCAAAGTACGTTCAGGTTCTGTGGTTTCGGTGGTGGAAAAGCGCAAAACATCGCTGCTTTCCGATAAACGCCAGTATGGATTGTGCGATCCGAGAAAGTTGTACAACGTTGTGGACTCCCTAACTGTTTTCATGAAGCGTGTCTTCCGGTTAACAGCGGAGTTCGCGATTAAAAGAAAGGTCCAACATGAATTACATAAAATTAGCGACGGCTAAACGTATTGTTTTATTTATATATTTATTTGTAATCCAGTTTTGGAAAAACGCCAGTTTACAAACGAAAGTCTGTGAAAAAAATCTGGGGGGATAAAAACGAATGCGGAGACGAGTAAAGTAAACGGCCCATCCGTAATGAATGGGCCGCAAAAGAATATTACGCTACCGGACGAGCAATAATGCTGCGAGTTTCCATACGAACTTCGGCAATAGTGACGTCGATAACATCGGTTACCTTGTAAACCGTTTCACCTTTAATTTGCACGGTGCCATTTTCCTGACTGCAAACCAGTTCGTCGCGTACGGCGTGTAAGAATGGCGCAGGAATAAAAGCGATAGCGCCATTATCAACCAGACGCACACGCATGCCGCCACGGCTGATATCGACAATTTCCGCCGCAAAACGGGTGTCGGTCCCGGCTTTGTCTTTCAGGAAACGGGCGTATAACCAATCACCGACATCACGTTCCGCCATCCGGTTGAGACGACGACGCTCGGCCATTTGAACGGTGATCTCATCCTGCGGACGCGTCGCCGTTTCGCCTTTGATGACCGCTTTCAGCAGACGATGGTTGATCATGTCGCCATACTTACGGATTGGTGAGGTCCAGGTGGCATACGCTTCCAGACCGAGGCCAAAGTGAGGGCCTGGCTCAGTGCTGATTTCGGCAAAGGACTGGAAACGACGAATACGGCTGTCGAGGAAACCGGTTGGTTGCGCATCCAGTTCGCGACGCAGCTTGCAGAAACCATCCAGCGTGAGCACTTCTTCAGCATCGACATGCAGACCGTGCGTTTTTAGCAATGCTGCCAGCGCTTCAGCATTTGCCGGATCAAAGCCCATATGCACGTTATAGATACCAAAACCGAGCTTATCGCGCAGTACGCGGGCAGCACAAATGTTAGCAGCAATCATCGCTTCTTCGACGATACGGTTGGCAATACGACGAGGCTCGGCGACGATATCCAGCACTTCACCTTTTTCACCGAGAATAAAACGGTAATCCGGGCGATCTTTAAACACCAGTGCATGGTTATGGCGCCACTCGCCGCGACGCTGGCAAATTTGCGCCAGAAGGCGAATTTGTTCGGCAATGGCCTCACTTTCTGGCTGCCAGTCGCCGGTGTTTTCCAGCCAGTCGGAAACCTGGTCATAAACCAGTTTCGCTTTGGACTCGATAGTCGCGGCAAAGAACTCGATATTGTCTTCAATGGTGCCATCTGCGGAGAGCGTCATCCGACACGCCAGTACCGGGCGAACTTCATTGGCGCGCAGTGAGCAGAGATCGTCGGAAAGCTCACGCGGCAGCATTGGGATGTTGAAACCTGGCAGATAGTTGGTGAATGCACGAACTTTTGCCGCTTTGTCCAGTTTGCTACCTTCTGCAATCCACGCGGTTGGATCGGCAATCGCCACGATCAGTTGCAGTTTGTCATCCGGGAGCGCCTTCGCGAAGAGGGCGTCATCCATATCTTCCGTGCTGGCGCTATCGATGGTGACAAAATCCAGTGCAGTCAGATCTTCGCGCACCAGACCTTCGTCGAGCATTTCAGTAGCAACGCCGTTCGGCGCTTCTTTTTCCAGGTTATGACGCGCCAGAGTTACCCACCACGGCACGAAGTGATCGTCGCCAAAAGTGATGTACTGCGTGAGTTCTGCATAGAAAGAACGATCGCCTTTCAATGGATGACGGCGCATTTCGGCAACTGCCCAGTCGCCTTCTTTAAATTCATGTGTCAGGCCACGGGCTGCGCGGCAAGGAATGGCATCTTTCAATAATGGATGATCAGGGACAATGGCCAGACGGTCATTCTTGCCCTGAACTTTACCCACGAAGCGGGTTAGAAAAGGTTCAACCAGTTCTTCTGGTTCGGCAGATTCACGATCTTTTTCGCTGTGGATGACTGCGATAATTCTGTCGCCATGCATCACTTTTTTCATTTGCGGCGGCGGAATGAAATAACTTTTCTGTGCATCGACTTCCAGGAAGCCAAAGCCTTTTTCAGTGGCTTTTACCACCCCTTCAGCGCGGGGCGTCTGGGAATGCAGTTGCTGTTTAAGCTGCGCTAGCAGCGGGTTGTCCTGAAACATAATTGTCTATTTTGGTGGCCATTAGAGCGGCTGACAGTTTTACGCGATTCTGTCTGACGCAGCAAGGTTAATATGTTTCACCCAACGCGATTTTTAAGCGATTGATCCAGCCACAAAGCCCGCTCCATACCAACAAATTAATAACCTGTGTTGATGATATTTCGTGTTCGAGTAATGGGCTGAACTGGGCGGCGCTAAAGCGATCGGGTGCTCGGGTCAGCCATTGTATCGCCTGAACGGTAGCGCGCTCAACACAATGGCTATCAGCCCACCGATTAATTTCATTTTCGCCCTGACGTAGAATGAGGATTGCCTCTTTATATTCTGTTGTTGAATATGTTTGACTAGCGAAGCAAGCGGCGCTGCCATTAATCCGCGCGGTTAACAACGTCGCAAGTTGATGGTTGGTTTTGGCGCTAACCAATGTGCTGGCGAATAGCTCCTCAAGGCGTGAAAGTAGAGCTGGGTGAAGATTGAGTATTTCGGTCAGTTGGCTGAGTTCAACCGACGAACTATTCACCGCATCTTCACATGATTTTTCTACGGCGTAGCAGGTACGCCAGCGAGTTGATTCATTCGCAAACAGTGATGCATCGGCGTAGTTTTGCATCTCCAGACCGGGTAGCCAACGAACTGGTTGCTCAAGATAAGCCTGCAATGAGGCAATCACTCGCGCCTGAAAACCGACAAAGCCAATAATTTGGGTAATGAACACACAGTCCCAGGCGGTAAGGCCGACATCTTTAAGATGCTCACGGGATCGACCGTCGATAATAGATGGAGAGAAGGCCAGTTGGCGGGCATATTGTGTGATTTGCGCCAGCCGATGATTACTTTCCCTGGAGGAATCCGGTCCAGGAAGTGGTGTCAGGCGCGCGGAATAGTAGTTGCACAACCGCTGGACGCCGCAGACCTGGGCAACAGTCAGGGCAGTCGACAGGCGTTCATAAGCGGTGAATGTCTGCAAGCGGGTCACGGCCAGCTGATCCGGGAACAATGCTCCAGCGAGTGCACGTGCGGGTGCCAGCCATGACTGAAAAGGGGCCAGCGTTTGTTCCTCAAGAATCACGTCGAGCAAAAAAGGGTCGTTGACCTTTGCGGCTTCGGGTACAAGTGGCAGAACGTTATGCTCTGAAGTGCTGGATTGGATTTCATGATACCAATGGCTTTTGCCTGAACTGTGGCGTTGTTCCATGGGCGCTCCTTGGTCATAACGGAAATCGTTATCCTGACGCAAGGCGGGAAGGGGAGAAAGACGGATCGGCGATAACAAATATCAGAAAGGTATAACAGAGAAAACGGGCGGCAGAACGCCGCCCATCTTGACCAACAGAACGATTATTTCAGTTCCAGTTCGTTCATTGCAGCGATGCTGAAACCGCCGTCAACGTGGACCACTTCACCGGAGATACCGGCAGAGAGATCGGAGCACAGGAACGCTGCGGAGTTACCCACATCTTCGATGGTAACGGTACGACGAATCGGCGTAACGGCTTCGCAGTGCGCCAGCATTTTACGGAAGTCTTTGATGCCGGAAGCGGCCAGCGTACGGATCGGACCTGCGGAAATGGCGTTAACACGCACACCTTCCGGCCCCATTGCGTTGGCCATATAGCGCACGTTAGCTTCCAGAGACGCTTTTGCCAGACCCATAACGTTGTAGTTCGGGATAGCGCGCTCAGCGCCCAGGTAGGAAAGGGTCAGCAGAGCAGAGCCCGGATTCAGCATGGAGCGGCAAGCTTTTGCCATTGCAACGAAGCTGTAGGAGCTAATGTCGTGGGCAATTTTGAAGCCTTCACGAGTTACGGCGTTAACATAGTCGCCATCCAGCTGATCGCCAGGTGCAAAACCAATAGAGTGTACGAAACCGTCAAATTTCGGCCAAACTTTACCCAGTTCAGCGAACATGGTGTCGATGCTGGCATCTTCGGCAACATCGCACTGCAGAACGATGTCAGAACCTAATTGAGCGGCAAATTCTTCTACGCGGCCTTTCAGTTTGTCGTTCTGGTAGGTGAATGCCAGTTCAGCTCCTTCGCGGTGCATCGCCTGAGCGATACCGTAGGCGATGGACAGTTTGCTGGCAACACCGGTTACCAGAATGCGCTTACCGGAAAGAAAACCCATAGCTTTAATCCTTATTGTTGATGCTTGTTGTGCCTGAAAATCAGGCGATTCGTCGTTTTAGTAAACAGTACGAACAGATAAACGGTTATTATAATCAACCTGGCTGTGGGTGGCTATAGTTGCGCTTTCTGTACCGGAGAGAATCAGCAGTCCAGAGCATTTTGCGACGCCTGCAAGGGGCAGGTTGTGGAAATATCTTATAGCGTCTGGCTTTAAAACTATTCGTATTACTTCCGGTAAGTTTGATGATAAAACAGACGCGGATTTATCAGGTCCGGCGTTTGTTGTGTCATCGGCGATTAATACTCTGGCGCCAATCAGTCGCTGTCTTATCTCTGACAAATAGCCCCCAAATTAATATTGTCAACTATCTTCACAGAATCTCCACAATCTCTTCATTATCAGAATATACACCATGAATAAGATAAAAATACTTTCCCTCACTTTGGAGAAATGTATAATTGGCAAAAATGAGAATGATCGTTCTCACTAAGTGGAAGGACAGGAGACAGAAATGACCAGCAAGCTGGAGATACGTCACAAACAGCGTCAGGATGAAATCATCAACGCCGCCCGTCGGTGTTTTCGTCGCTGCGGTTTTCACGCCGCCAGTATGTCGCAAATTGCCAGCGAAGCTCAGCTTAGCGTGGGTCAGATATATCGTTACTTCGCCAATAAAGACGCCATTATTGAAGAGATGGTTCGCCGTATCATCGACTTTCGTATTGCCCAGATGGACATTGACGCGCGTACCGATCACTTCCCGGAAGTTCTTGCTTTGCGGAAATCCTTAAATGAGGACGACGACGCGTTGATGCTGGAAGTGGCTGCAGAAGCCACACGCAACCCACGGGTGATGGCGATGCTCGAGGAAGCTGACGCCAGAATGTTCGCTAACGGTTGTGCACATATGAAAAGAATGCATCCCCATCTTAGCGATGAGCACATTCGTTGCTGCGTTGAAGTGCTTGCCACCATGATGGAAGGTACGGTTTATCGTCGCTTGACACCGCAAAAAAGCGATCCCCAACGTCTGCAAAAAATATATCAGGACATTGTTAGTATGTTGATAAATTAATAAGAAAAGAATTAACCGATAGTGGGGGATATTAATCCCCCTTATTTCATTGCGAAATTCATTTCGCGATGCGGGTTCGTTATATCTGAATATCCTTGGCATATCCTCATTAATTTTAATGAGGAGGGTATTGTTCACCCTGGAGAAAATAATGAAGTATATGGCAACGTCTGTAGTGGCAATGCTACTCTTATCTGGTTGTGATAATACGCAAAATAACAATTCATCCCCGTCGGAAACTGAAGTGGGCGTTGTTACGCTCAAATCTCAACCGGTTTCGGTAGTCAGTGAATTAACCGGGCGCACCAGTGCGGCACTCAGTGCTGAAGTACGTCCGCAGGTTGGGGGAATTATCCAGAAACGCCTATTTACTGAAGGCGATTTGGTTAAGGCCGGACAACCACTGTACCAAATTGATGCGGCCAGTTATCGGGCGGCATGGAATGAAGCCCGGGCAGCATTACAACAGGCACAGGCACTGGTAAAAGCCGATTGCCAGAAAGCGCAGCGTTATGCCCGACTGGTGAAAGATAACGGTGTCTCACAACAGGATGCTGATGATGCTCAGTCTACCTGCGCACAAGATAAAGCCAGTGTTGAAGCGAAAAAAGCCGCACTGGAAACCGCGCGCATTAATCTTGACTGGACCACGGTAACCGCGCCGATTTCGGGGCGTATTGGCATTTCGTCGGTGACCCCTGGCGCACTGGTGACCGCGTCGCAGGATACGGCGTTAACGACCATTCGTGGTCTGGATACAATGTATGTCGACCTCACTCGCTCCAGTGTCGATTTATTACGTCTGCGCAAACAGTCACTGGCGACCAACAGTGACACCATGAGCGTCTCACTTATTCTGGAAGATGGCACAACCTACAGCGAAAAAGGGCGTCTGGAACTCACCGAAGTCGCTGTGGATGAGTCTACCGGCTCGGTGACATTACGGGCGATTTTCCCCAATCCACAACAACAGTTATTACCAGGCATGTTTGTTCGCGCTCGTGTCGATGAAGGCGTGATGGAAGACGCTATTCTCGCGCCTCAACAGGGCGTCACGCGCGATGCTAAAGGCAATGCAACTGCGCTGGTGGTGAATAAAGACAATAAAGTAGAGCAGCGAACGCTCGAAACGGGAGAAACGTATGGTGATAAATGGCTGGTGCTGAACGGCCTGCATGACGGCGACCGACTGATTGTTGAAGGTTCCGCCAAAGTAACTTCAGGGCAGACCGTCAAGGCTGTTGAAGTTCAGGCTAATGGAGGCAACGCCTGATGTTTTCGCGCTTTTTTGTTCGCCGTCCGGTCTTTGCCTGGGTTATCGCCATTTTGATTATGTTGGCGGGTATTCTGGCCATTCGCACATTACCCGTCGCGCAATATCCTGACGTTGCGCCGCCGACCATAAAAATTTCAGCCACTTATACCGGTGCTTCAGCCGAAACGCTGGAGAACAGCGTGACCCAGGTTATCGAACAGCAACTCACCGGGCTGGATAATTTGCTCTATTTTAGCTCAACCAGCAGCTCTGATGGTTCGGTCAGTATTAATGTGACCTTTGAACAAGGTACCGATCCCGACACTGCACAGGTTCAGGTGCAGAATAAAATTCAGCAGGCTGAGTCACGCTTACCGAGTGAAGTGCAGCAAACGGGCGTCACAGTGGAAAAATCACAAAGCAACTTTTTGCTGATTGCTGCCGTGTATGACACCACTGACAAAGCCTCCAGTTCGGATATCGCCGACTGGTTGGTCAGTAACGTTCAGGACCCGCTGGCGCGCGTTGAAGGTGTGGGGAGTCTGCAAGTCTTTGGCGCAGAATATGCTATGCGCATCTGGCTTGACCCGGCCAAACTGGCGTCTTACTCGCTGATGCCTTCAGACGTGCAAAGTGCTATCGAAGCGCAAAACGTGCAGGTTACTGCCGGGAAAATTGGGGCATTGCCTTCACCGAATACTCAGCAACTGACGGCGACAGTACGTGCGCAGTCTCGTTTGCAGACGGTGGATCAGTTCAAAAATATTATCGTGAAAAGCCAGTCAGACGGTGCAGTTGTTCGCATAAAAGATGTGGCTCGCGTTGAGATGGGCAGTGAAGATTATACCGCGATCGGCAAACTTAACGGTCACCCGTCTGCCGGGGTTGCTGTAATGCTTTCGCCCGGTGCGAATGCGCTGAATACGGCGACGCTGGTCAAGGATAAGATTGCCGAATTCCAGCGCAATATGCCGCAGGGGTACGCCATCGCATACCCGAAAGACAGCACTGAATTTATTAAAATCTCCGTAGAGGACGTGATTCAGACACTGTTTGAAGCCATCGTACTGGTGGTTTGCGTGATGTATTTATTCCTGCAAAACCTGCGCGCCACACTGATTCCGGCGTTAGCTGTCCCCGTCGTTTTGCTGGGCACATTCGGCGTTCTTGCGTTGTTTGGCTATTCGATTAATACCCTGACGTTGTTTGCAATGGTGCTGGCGATCGGCTTGCTGGTGGACGATGCCATTGTGGTGGTGGAGAACGTCGAACGCATTATGCGTGACGAAGGGTTGCCTGCGCGTGAAGCCACGGAAAAATCAATGGGCGAGATTTCTGGCGCACTGGTTGCTATTGCGCTGGTGTTGTCAGCCGTATTCCTGCCGATGGCCTTCTTTGGGGGATCTACGGGAGTAATTTATCGTCAGTTTTCGATAACCATTATCTCCGCAATGCTGCTTTCCGTGGTGGTGGCATTGACCTTGACTCCCGCGCTGTGCGGTTCCGTCCTTCAGCATGTTCCACCGCATAAAAAAGGCTTTTTCGGCGCATTTAACCGCTTTTACCGCCGTACTGAAGATAAATATCAGCGAGGCGTAATTTATGTCCTGCGCCGTGCTGCCCGAACGATGGGTGTTTATGCCGTGCTGGGTGGCGGAATGGCCCTGATGATGTGGAAACTGCCGGGCAGTTTCTTACCCACTGAAGACCAGGGCGAAATCATGGTGCAGTACACGCTGCCAGCTGGGGCGACCGCGGCTCGTACAGCAGAAGTGAATCGCCAGATTGTTGACTGGTTCCTGGTAAACGAAAAAGCAAATACAGATGTCATCTTTACCGTTGATGGTTTCAGTTTTAGCGGCAGCGGACAGAATACCGGGATGGCGTTTGTCTCGTTGAAAAACTGGTCACAACGTAAAGGGGCAGAAAATACCGCCCAGGCTATCGCCTTACGGGCAACCAAAGAGTTGGGCACAATTCGTGATGCCACGGTATTTGCCATGACGCCGCCAGCCGTTGACGGACTGGGGCAAAGCAATGGCTTTACGTTTGAATTAATGGCAAGTGGTGCGACTGACCGTGAAACCTTACTTAAAATGCGTAATCAGTTGATTGAACAGGCTAATCAAAGCCCTGAATTGATTTCTGTGCGCGCCAATGACCTGCCGCAAATGCCGCAATTGCAGGTAGATATCGATAACAATAAAGCCGTATCGCTGGGGTTGAGCTTAAGCGATGTCACCAACACGCTGGCCAGCGCGTGGGGCGGTACTTATGTGAATGACTTTATTGACCGTGGTCGTGTGAAGAAAGTCTACATTCAGGGCGACAGTGAATTTCGTTCCGCGCCGTCAGATTTAGGGAAATGGTTTGTGCGCGGTAGCGATAACGCCATGACGCCGTTCTCTGCTTTTGCCACTACACGTTGGATCTATGGCCCGGAAAAACTGGTTCGCTACAACGGTTCTGCGGCTTATGAAATTCAGGGGGAAAACGCGACTGGCTTTAGTTCCGGCGATGCAATGACAAAAATGGAGGAACTGGCAAACAGTCTTCCTGCGGGAACGACCTGGGCCTGGAGTGGTTTGTCATTGCAGGAGAAACTGGCCAGTGGTCAGGCATTAAGTCTGTACGCAGTCTCTATTCTGGTGGTTTTCCTCTGTCTTGCAGCCCTGTACGAAAGCTGGTCAGTTCCGTTCTCGGTCATTCTGGTGATCCCACTGGGGCTTCTTGGCGCGGCGCTGGCGGCCTGGATGCGTGATTTAAACAACGATGTTTACTTCCAGGTGGCGCTATTAACCACTATCGGCTTGTCGTCGAAAAACGCCATTCTGATTGTTGAATTTGCTGAAGCGGCAGTTGCTGAGGGCCATTCCCTGAGTCGGGCGGCATTACGCGCGGCGCAGACTCGTTTACGCCCAATCATCATGACCTCGCTGGCGTTTATTGCGGGGGTAATGCCGCTGGCGATGGCGACCGGCGCAGGTGCGAACAGCCGTATCGCCATTGGTACGGGCATTATTGGCGGTACGCTGACCGCTACGTTGCTGGCTATTTTCTTTGTTCCTCTGTTTTTTGTACTGGTGAAACGTTTGTTTGCCGGTAAACCGCGCCGTCAGGAGTAAGTTATGTTGCGTCGTTCTCTTATTTTTCTGGTGCTGTTGAGTGCGGGATGTGTCTCGCTCGATCCTCACTACAGCACGCCTGAATCCCCAATCCCGGCGACCTTGCCGGGAGCACAGGGCCAGGGAAAGGCAATCAGCCATGACTGGCAGCAGGTGATCCACGATCCCCGATTGCAGCAGGTGGTGACCATTGCTCTGAACAGTAACCGCGATGTGCAAAAAGCGATAGCTGATATTGACTCCGCACGGGCGCTCTATGGGCAAACTAATGCGTCGTTATTCCCGACGGTGAATGCGGCCTTAAGTTCGACCCGCAGTCGTTCGCTGGCGAATGGTACGGGAACCACTGCCGAGGCTGACGGCACGGTGTCCAGTTTTACGTTAGATCTGTTTGGTCGTAATCAGAGTTTATCTCGGGCGGCGCGAGAAACCTGGCTGGCCAGTGAATTTACAGCCCAGAACACCCGTTTAACGCTGATTGCTGAAATCAGCACCGCCTGGCTGACCCTGGCGGCTGATAACAGCAATCTGGCCCTGGCAAAAGAAACGATGGCCAGTGCAGAAAACTCATTGAAAATTATCCAGCGCCAGCAACAGGTTGGCACAGCGGCAGCGACAGATGTCAGTGAGGCGATGAGTGTTTATCAGCAAGCGCGCGCCAGCGTTGCCAGCTATCAGACACAAGTGATGCAGGATAAAAATGCTCTGAACTTACTGGCCGGTACAACGCTTGCGGAAAATCTGCTACCGGGAACACTGGAAAGCCTGCCGGAACAGATGATAAGCCTGGTTCCTGCGGGAGTGTCATCTGACGTTCTGCTGCGTCGCCCGGATATCCAGGAAGCGGAACATAATCTGAAGAGCGCCAATGCTGATATTGGCGCCGCGCGGGCTAACTTTTTCCCGACGATTTCGCTGACTGCCAGCGCTGGTGTTGGCAGTGACGCATTGTCATCGCTGTTCAGCCACGGAATGCAGGTCTGGTCATTTGCGCCATCGGTCACATTACCGCTGTTCACCGGCGGTAGTAATCTGGCGCAGCTTCGTTACGCAGAAGCACAAAAGCGCGGGCTCATTGCCACCTATGAAAAAACCGTTCAGAGCGCGTTTAAAGATGTTGCTAACGCACTGGCGCGGCGGACCACGCTTGAAGAGCAACTGGATGCACAGCGTCAGTATGTTAAAGCTGAACAACAAACGGTCGATGTTGGCCTGCGTCGTTATCAGGCGGGTGTTGGTGATTACCTGACCGTGTTGACGGCACAGCGCAGTTTGTGGAGCGCACAGCAGGAGCTGCTGGCATTGCAACTGACTGATTTTACGAACCGGATCACGATCTGGCAGTCGCTGGGCGGCGGCATGTCATCACTCAAGTAAGGAATAGTATGGCTAGAGTCTCTCTTTCATGGGCATTGATTCTTGGTCTTTTAGCCGGTATCGGCCCGATGTGTACCGATCTTTATTTGCCGGCTTTGCCGGAGATGTCAGAGCAACTGGCGGCAACCTCGACCATAACGCAATTAACGCTGACCGCATCACTGATCGGTCTTGGCGTCGGACAACTGTTATTTGGCCCTCTGAGCGACAAAATAGGGCGTAAACGTCCGTTAATCTTGTCGTTGCTATTGTTTATTGTTTCTTCCATTTTGTGCGCGACAACGAACAATATTTACTGGCTGGTGGTCTGGCGTTTTATTCAAGGGATCGCGGGGGCAGGTGGTTCGGTGCTCTCTCGTTCTATTGCTCGTGACAAATATCAGGGAGTAACGCTGACCCAGTTCTTTGCGCTGCTAATGACGGTGAATGGCCTGGCACCGGTGTTGTCGCCAGTGCTGGGCGGTTATATTGTCAGCACGTTTGACTGGCGCACTTTATTCTGGGTGATGGCTGAAATTAGCACCGTACTGTTGCTGGGCTGCCTGTTATTTATCAATGAGACATTGCCAGAAAATAAAAGGGGCTCTTCATTGCTATTAACCGGACGAAGCGTGGTGCAGAACCGCCGTTTTACGCGCCTTTGCCTGATTCAAAGTTTTATGCTGGCAGGCTTGTTTGCGTACATCGGCTCTTCGTCGTTCGTGTTGCAGAAGGAATTTGGCTTTAGTCCAATGCAATTTAGCCTGGTGTTTGGCCTTAACGGCATCGGACTTATCATCGCTTCATGGATCTTCTCGCGCCTGGCGCGACGAGTTAACGCGATGAAATTGTTGAGAGGTGGCCTGATAGCGGCAATTTTGTGTGCATTGCACACGGTCTTATGCGCATGGTTGCAGTTACCCATTCCGGCACTGGTGGCATTATTTTTCACCGTCGCATTTTGTAGCGGCATCGGCACTGTTGGCGGGGCAGAGGCTATGAGTGCAGTAGGGACGCAGGAATCTGGAACGGCGTCTGCGTTGATGGGGATGAGCATGTTTGTCTTCGGCGGTATAGCCGCGCCATTGTCGGGGCTTGGTGGGGAAACGCTGTTAAAAATGAGCCTGGCAATTATGGTGTGTTATACGCTGGCATTGCTGGTTGCTCTCACCAGAATCGACAATCAAAAGTAATGAATACCTCATTCTGACGGGGATTTACCCTGTCAGAATGAGGTACCGAATACTAACGATCTTTACGCCACGCATCCGCCGTCAATGCTTCGCCAAAGTGGCCGGAAATTAGCCGTTTGGTGAGTTCGTGCAGCGGCGATGCCAACACATCCGCAGTGCTACCGCGTTCGACAACTTCTCCCTGATGCATGACCAGCACCTGGTCGCTGATGTGCTTCATCATTCCGATATGCTGGGTAACATAAATATACGAAATGCCCTGTTTTTCCTGTAACTCCAGCATCAGATTAATCAACTGCGAACGCATCGACATATCCAGCGAGGCGAGGGCTTCATCGGCAATAATCACTTTGGGGCGTAATATCAGCGCGCGCGCCAGACCAAGACGCTGTTTTTGCCCGGGGGCCAACATATGCGGATAGTAACTGACGTGATCCGGCAGCAGTCCGACCATCCGCATCGTTTCAATTATCTGTTTGCGGCGCTGTTCCGGTTCCAGGTCTGTGTTCAAACGCAGTGGAAAATCCAGGATCTGCGAAATACGTTGACGTGGATTCAATGAAGTCGACGGATCCTGAAATATCATGCGAATACGCTGGCTTCGGAAGGAATAATCGCCAAAATGCAGAGGATGATCGTCAATCAATAACTCGCCGCTGGTTGGCTCAATCATTCCTGCCAGCATCTTTGCCAGCGTCGATTTACCGGAACCGTTCTCACCAATAATCGCCAGTGTCTGGCGTTCACGCAGCGTAAAGCTCAATGGTTTTACCGCTTCGACTGTCTGACGGCGAAACCAGCCGGTCCTGTAGCGGAACGTTTTGCTTAAATTACGCACTTCGAGCAGAGTTTCTATCATCTCACTCTTTCTCCATGTTCAGCGGGAAATGACAGGCATAGAGATGATTTTTCGCCCCCATCAGACGCGGCGTCACAATGCATTCTCGTTGTGCATAAGGGCAACGCGGTCCCAGACGACAACCAATCGGTAATTGTTCCAGCAGCGGGATTGCGCCCGGCAGGGTATTGAGGCGGCTTTTATGCGGCATCGCACTGCCAAAGTCCGGTATCGCGCGTATCAGCGCCTGGGTGTAAGGATGATGCGGCATTGTCACCAGCTCCTTACTTGGCGCGGATTCCACTGTCTGGCCACAATAAAGCACGTTGATTTTATCCGCCCATTGGCTAAGCATTTGTAAGTCATGACTGATAAGCAAAATGGTGGTGTTGCTGTTTTGGTTGAGACGCGTCAACAGGCGGAAAATTTGCGCCTGCGTTGTTGGCTCCATCGAGTTGGTCGGTTCGTCGGCAATCAGTAGACGCGGTTGATTCGCCAGTGCGATGGCAATCATCACTTTCTGGCATTCACCTTCGGTCAACTCGTACGGGAAACTGCGCATCGCATCTTTATGATCTTTAATCCCCACGCGGTGTAGCAACTCAATGGCGCGACGTTTGCGCCAGCCAAAACGCTGCCACCAACGGCCTTTATAGGTCCAGGCCGGGATGTTCTGCATCAACTGGCGACCCACACGTTCCGATGGATCAAGACACGATTGCGGTTCCTGGAAAATCATCGACACGTTGTGTCCAACCAGTTTGCGCCGTTCGCGTGCGGAGAGACGCAGCAAATCGATATCATCAAAACGCATTCGGTCAGCGGTAACACGCCAGTTATCTTTATTCACCCCACAAATCGCTTTCGCAATCAAACTTTTGCCGGAGCCGGATTCGCCAACAAGACCGCGAATTTCACCTTCGGTTAAGGTCATACTCACGCGGTCGACGGCTTTAACCCATTCATCACCGGTTTTAAATTCAATAGTCAGGTTACGAATATCCAATAATGGCATTATTCCACCCCCGCAATAATCGCACGACGAACGCCATCGCCAAGGAGGTTAACCAACAACACGCTAATCATAATTGCCGCACCTGGCAGCATTACGGTCCACGGGGCGACATAAATCAGTTCCAGTGCGTCACCAAGCATCGCGCCCCATTCAGGCGAGGGCAGTTGTGCGCCGAGGTCAAGAAAGCCCAGCGCGGCGATATCGAGAATTGCCATCGACAATGCGCGAGTGATCTCGGTGACCAGTCCGGCGGTGATGTTAGGCATCACCGCAAACCAGAGAATATTCAGCGTCGTTGCGCCATCCAGACGGGCGGCGATAACGTACTCTTTTTCCAGCTCGTCATGAACCATGCTGTAAATCGAACGTACCATACGTGGCAGCAGTGCCAACCAGACGGCAAACATGGCGTGCGATAAACTCGGTCCGGCAAATGCTACTACGATGATCGCCAACAGCAGGGACGGAATCGCCAGCAAAGTATCCAGAATATGGTTTAGTACCGCTGACCGCAGACCGTGCGTTGCACCGGCGAAGGTGCCAAGTACCAGACCACAAATCGTCGCGGCGAGCGTCACCACAAATGCGCCCCCCACGGTAGGTGCTGCGCCACTCAATAAACGGCTTAAAACGTCGCGTCCCAGGTCGTCGGTCCCAAGGAAGAACGAGACTTCGCCATAGCGTGACCATGACGGCGGCAACAATTGATAACCAAGAAATTGCTGGTCGATGCCGTAAGGCGCAAACCAGCTACCAAAAATACACAGCACCGCCAGCCCCGCGCAGCCGTACAGGCCGACCATCGCAGCGGCGTCTCCATAGAATTTGCGCCAGGCAGTACGCAGCGTGCCCGGCGGGCGCTTCTCGCTGTATACGCTATCGTAAGGCATACCATTCCTTATGTTTCAGAGGGTTAGCCATGGCACCCAAAATATCAGATATCACGTTAATAATAATGACCAATGAACCGCACACCATCACTCCGGCGGAAATGGCTGCGTAATCCTGCTGGCGGATGGCGTTAATTAACCAGCGCCCTAAACCCGGCCAGCTAAAAACCATTTCGGTGATCATCGCCAGCGTCAGCATGGTGGAAAACTGCAAGCCCAGGCGAGGAATAACCGGAGGTAACGCGTTATGCAGCACGTGGCGACGCAAAATAGTAAAGCGCGACAAACCGCGAGTCGCCGCCGCTTTCACATAGTTTTGGTCATAGACTTCGATGGTGCTGATACGCATCAATCGGATCACTTCAGTTGTTGGCGCAACCGACAGGGTAATCACCGGTAGCACCATATGGCGAAGTGCGCTCATGATCATTTCGTCCCGCCACGGTGAGTCCGAAAGCCAGGCATCAATTAACGCAAAGCCGGTAATCGGTTTCACTTCATAGAGCAGATCGAAACGCCCTGAAACGGGCAGCCAACCTAGCGTGAGTGAACAAAACAGCGTCAACAGAAGCGCCAGCCAGAACACCGGGATGGAAAAGCCCAGCAAGGCGATGGCGTTGATCAAGTTATCCTGCCACTTATGGCGTGTAATCCCGGCAATCATGCCCACCGGGATCCCGACAATCAGCGCAAAACCGAAGGCGAGGATGCACAACTCCATCGTTGCCGGAAAGACTTCTTTTAACTGTTCGGCAATAGGCTGGCCGTTAATGCTGGAAACACCAAAATCCCAGTGGATCAGTCCATTAAACCAGAACACCCAGGCATTCCAAAGTGAAGCGCCTTGTAACGGCGCGTGTGGCGTGAAATAGCTCAAACTGAAGCCAACAAAGGTCAGCAGGAATAAGGTGACGATTAATAACAAAATACGACGTAAGGTGAAGATAATCATGGTTTTTTCACCTCTTCTTGCTTCTCGCGATACACCCCCGCGAAGGAGGCGTTACCGAACGGGCTCAGTACCAGACCTTTAATATCGTAACGGTAGGCCTGCAAGCGCAGTGATGAGGCCAGCGGCAGAATGGGCAGTTCCTGCGCCAGAATGCTTTGCGCTTCATCATAGGCTTCAATACGCGCCGCCAGTTGCTGCGAGGAGAGGGCATTACGCAACACGCTGTCGAATTTCGGATCGCACCAGTGGGCAAGGTTGGTTTGCGAGTGAATAGCCGCGCAGCTCAGTAACGGACGGAAGAAACTGTCCGGGTCGTTACTGTCCGTCGCCCAACCAGATAACGTCAGATCATGGCTCATATCCATCAACCGCGCCTCCTGAAAACGACCTTCTACCGGCACAATCACCACTTTCACGCCAACCTGCGCCATATCCGCCTGAATCAGTTCGGCAGTTTTCAGCGGACTGGGGTTCCATGCCTGCGATCGTGTCGGTACCCACAGTTTCAGCGTTAAGTTTTCCAGCCCCAACGCTTTCAGTTGTTCGCGCGATTTCGCTGGGTTGTATTCAGTAATTTTAGCCTCGTTGTCATAAGCCCACGAGGCGCGCGGTAAAATAGAGGCCGCAGTTTCAGCGGTACCATAATAGATGGATTGCATCAGGCGCTGGTTATTGATAGCCAACGCCAGCGCATGGCGGACAGCTGGATTATTTAGCGGTGGTTTAGCGGTATTAAACGCCAGATAGGCCACGTTCATCCCCGGGCGCAGCGTTAAACGCAAACGCGGGTCGTCGCGCAAAATGGATAACTGGCTGGCGGCAGGCCAGGCCAGAACGTCACATTCACCGGTCAAGAGTTTCGACAATCGTCCGGTGCCGCCGGAGCCTAAATCCACCACCACCTGCGGCATCAACGGTTTGCCACGCCAGAACTCATCGTGACGTTGTAAGCGAATATATTGCCCGGCGCGGTATTCCGACAATTGATACGGCCCGGTGCCGACCGGTTGACGGTCGAGTTGTTCCTGGCGATCTTCTTTCTCTAATTTCTGGGCGTATTCGGCAGACATTACCGACGCATAGTGGGTTGCCAGGTGCCATAAGAAGGATGCATCCGGCTGGGCGAGACGGAACTCAACGGTGTGATTATCCAGCTTGCGGACACTTTTAACGTTATCTGCAAATTGCAGACTGTCGAAATAGGGGAAGTTACTGCCGTTGACGTTATGCCACGGATTATTGCGGTCAAAAATCCGTTGGAAGGTAAACACCACATCATCGGCATTCATTTTGCGAGTGGGAGTAAACCAGGCGGTTTTTTGAAACGGGACATCGCGACGCAGGTGGAAGCGATAGGTTGCGCCGTTGTCGAGCACTTCCCAGCTTTCGGCAAGTTCTGGCATCAGGCGATAGGTATACGGATCGACATCCAGCAGTCGATCATAAAACTGGGCGGCAAGGGTATCGACAATTAACCCACTGCTCGCTTTGGATGGGTTAAAGGTGTTGACTTGCCCGCTGACGCAATAGACAAAACCGCTGTCGCGGATATCAGCATGCGGGGGGGATTCAGGCGCGGCTATTGCCTGACCACTCACAAGTCCAGCAATCACCAAAAGAGACGATAATACCTGGCGCATAATATTAAGGGATTTTATGTAAAGAGGCTATCTTACTAATATTTAATGACATTTGCCATTACCGTTTGTGTTCAGGGGTCGTAATGAGGGCCGAGTGGTTGGTCGTTGAACAGGTGGCGTCGCCATCTGTTCAACATTCGTACCCGTGATTTCTCTATAACTATAACTCACAGAACAACTTAGCGAAGAGCAGAGCGGTACGATCGTGAGAAACCCATTAAAGCAGGCTGCGGTGCGTGTCATTTATAGCCGGATGCGGCGTGAACGATTTATCCGGGCAACGATACTGACCGAGCGTCTGCAATTAAATAATTATTCATTACCCCATTGATTCAAAAACTCTGCGATTTCATCAATGCGCGCGGGATTAATCCCCGCCTCAGCGGCCATGTCATGCTGGGCTTCTTCGCTGATCTCTTCATTGTTCATAAAACGGGTGAGCAGTAACTGGAAGTAGTGGGCCAGCGGTGTGCGTTCAGCGTCTGCGACAGGTTCGGCGCATTCGGTCGCGTACTCGTCGGCAATATCGAAATATTTTAATGGGATATCGTGGTTCATTGTTTGCCCCTGGAGTTAATGCGCTAAGCATAAGGGCGGATGATAGCACTCGTGATCCGGGTCATACATCTTTTTATAGTTAATGGCGCGGCGCATTACCCTCAGGCAGGATAATGCGCCGTGTATCCTGGATATTACGTTTCGCTCACCGGCGTTCTGTCACCATCATACAACGGCACTTTGCGATAGCGGCGGATCAGATACCACAAATATGCGCCGCCTAACGAAGCCCATACCAGACCCAGCGTCAGCGAGGTGGCTTCGAGGTTAATCCACAGCACGCCCACCGTCAGCGCGCCAACCAGCGGCATTAATAAATAGTGGAAGTGTTCCTTCCAGCTTTTATTCATTCCTTTGCGCCGCCAGAAGTGGTTGAACACCGACAGGTTAACGAAGGTAAACGCTACCAACGCGCCGAAGTTAATTAACGCTGTGGCGGTAACTAAATCGAAGAACAGCGCCGACATCGCGACAATCCCGACCATAATGACGTTCAGCGCCGGAGTCCGCCATTTCGGATGGACATAGCCAAACACGCGCTCCGGAAACACATTGTCACGCCCCATCACATACAGCAGACGCGACACGCTGGCATGTGACGCCAGGCCAGACGCTAACGTGTTCACAAACGTGGTGCAGAGGAAAATCGACTGGAACAGCTTGCCGCCGACGTACAGCGCAATTTCCGGCAGCGCGGCGTCCGGGTCTTTAAAGCGGCTGATATCCGGGAAGAACAGCTGCATAAAGAACGACGCCGCAATAAAGATAACGCCACCGTAGACCGCCGTCAGGAAGATGGCTTTCGGGATCACGCGTGCGGCGTCCGGCGTCTCTTCCGAAAGCGTGGTCACCGCATCGAAACCGAGGAACGAGAAACAGACAATCGTCGCCCCGGTAATAATCGGGATCAAGTGCGCGTTCTCGCTGATAAACGGCTGAAGTGACCAGACGGTGCCAACGCCTTCTCCTTTATGCAGCCCCTGAACCACCAGGAAGATAAACACCACCATGATGGAGATTTGCACCAGCACAAACAGGGTATTGAAGTTGGCGACCAGGTTGACGCTCTTCAGGTTCGCGGCAGTTAAGATGGCGACGAACGTCACCACCCACACCCACGGTGGCACTTCCGGGAAGAGGGCGGAGAGATAGATCTTCGCCAACAAGACGTTGATCATCGGCAAAAAGAGGTAATCCAGCAGCGATGACCAGCCGACCATAAAACCGACGTGCGGGTTAATCGACTTTTGCGCGTAGGTATAGGCCGAACCTGCCTCCGGGAACTGGCGAACCAGTTTGCCGTAGCTGATAGCGGTAAACAGCACGCCCGCCAGCGCCAGCAAATAAGATGCCGGAACGTGACCGTTGCTAATACCGGAAACGATGCCAAACGTATCGAACACGGTCATTGGCGTGAGATAGGCCAGACCCATCATCACCACCTGCCACAACTTCAGCGACTTGCGCAGTTTAGTTTTGCCGGGTTGCGCAGCAATATTCAGTGGTGAATTAATAGCCATAATTGTTGCCTCCCCTGCGTAATAAGGTTTGCGGTCGTGTCGACCTGAAATCAAACCTGTTTAGCAAGGGAAGCAAAGGGGGCGGAGTCCAGTCAGTCGCAGGAAGGGCGCACACGCAGCCTCCCTCGCCATGCGGGGATTTAATCATCGGCATCATCTCATTTCCTCGTCACAGTCTTAATCGTTAACGGAAGCCCGTTGCCGCCTGCGCTCCATAACGCGACATCCGGGAAATGTCTGGATTACCAGCAAATGTCAGGCCTGGCTCCGCTCAGGCCGATGAAACAACCCCGCAAGGGGTACTATGCGTTTTTCAACATCCACTCAATTTCTGTTTCTGTGATGAGGCGCTCAAACTGCAACAACTCATCATTTTTACAGGCGTGATACACATGGCAAAAACGCTCGCCTAAATAGCGGCGCAAATGATCGTTCTCGATAAACTCCCACAGGGCATCGCTCTGGCGAATCGGGAAGGGTAAGCCTTCCTGCTCCAGCCCGTTGCCTTCTACTTCTTCCTGCAACGGCAGTTCGTTATCAAGGCCATGCAAAATACCGGCAAAAATCGCTGCCATCACCAGATATGGGTTGGCATCGGCACCTGCCACGCGATATTCCACGCGGTGGTTATGACGATCGCCGCACGGAATACGCAGGGCGACGGTGCGGTTGTTATGGCCCCACGACGCCTGCGTTGGCACATACATGCCTGGCTGGAAGCGGCGATAGGAATTCACGTTCGGCGCCAGCAGCGCCATTGATGACGGCATCAGGTCGATCATCCCGGCGAGCATCTTTTTCAGCAGCGGCGAATCTTCGCCTTCTGCGTCAGAAAGCACGTTCTCGCCACGATTATTTTGCATACTGATATGGATATGCATCCCGCTGCCCGCGTGCTCTTCATACGGCTTCGCCATAAAAGTGGCGTGCATCTTATGCTTTTCTGCCATCAGGCGCACCAGGCGTTTTAGCGCCAGCGCATCATCGCAGGCTTCCAGCACGTTATCGGTATGGTAAAGGTTGATTTCAAACTGGCCTGGCGAGGCTTCGGCGACCGCACCGTCGGCGGGAATTAACTGTAACTGCGCCAGTTCATCAATATCATTGAGCACATCGGCGAAGTGGTTGAGGTTATCAACCGAGTAAACCTGGCTTTGTGTATTGCGGTCATCGGTGCCGGGCGCGCAGGGCGGTTGCAGATACCCTTCAGCGTCGCGCTGGCGATCCAGTAAATAGAACTCCAGCTCTACCGCTACAACCGGGAACAATCCGCGCTGGCGTAGCTGCTGCCACAGGCGGTTAAGTACGTTCCGCGGCTCAACGTCAAAGGGAGCGCCATCTTCATCGACCATGGTCAGGAGTATCTGACCGATAAATTCTGGATCGGCAGCAGAAGGGGTTAAGGTACCGAGTATTGGCACACAAGTACGATCTGGTTCACCCATTTCCTGACCCAGGCCCGCTTCTTCTACTACATTGCCCAGAATATCCATTGCAAACACCGAGGCCGGGAAGTAACACCCTTTTTCCAGCTTCTGCAGACTTGAAACTGGAATGCGTTTCCCACGGAAGCAACCATTCAAATCAGTAAGTAAAACATCAACATATTGTGTATTCGGGTAGCGCTCCAGGTAGCGTTTCACTTCCTGCGTAAAGGCGCTACCCCGCCTCTCTTCTGACTGCTGAACAAAGTTCTCTACTTCAAGGATATTGGTTTCCATGATTCTTCGCCTTTGGTTTGTTTTCCGCTCGTTAGCAAAGCGTAAAATATAATGACCACTATTCGAATCTGTATGCAAACTAAATGTTTGTCAAATGTTAAATTGAGTTTGCAAAAATGAAAACCCACTGCTAGATTGAAAAAATATTGAACATAAAGGTCATTTAAACCGCAGTAATGGCGATAATTTAGTCCACTTTGTGAGATTGAGCATGGAAAATATAATGAACAATCCGGTTATCGGTGTCGTAATGTGCAGGAACAGGCTTAAGGGTCATACGACCCAGACTCTGCAAGAAAAGTACCTGAATGCCATCGTCCACGCGGGCGGTTTACCGATTGCGCTGCCACATGCGCTGGCGGAACCGTCATTACTTGAAGAACTGCTGCCTAAACTTGATGGCATTTATCTTCCAGGTAGCCCCAGCAATGTGCAGCCGCACCTATATGGTGAAAACGGCGATGAGCCTGACGCCGATCCCGGGCGTGATCTTCTGAGCATGGCGTTAATTAATGCCGCACTCGAAAGGCGCATCCCCATTTTCGCCATCTGCCGGGGGTTACAGGAACTGGTGGTAGCAACCGGTGGGTCGTTGCATCGCAAACTGTGCGAACAGCCTGAATTGCTGGAACATCGTGAAGATCCCGAACTGCCGGTGGAGCAGCAATATGCGCCGTCGCACGAAGTTCAGGTTGAAGAGGGGGGATTACTGTCTGCATTGTTACCTGAATGTAGCAACTTTTGGGTAAACTCTCTGCATGGACAAGGGGCGAAGGTCGTTAGCCCGCAGTTGCGTGTTGAAGCTCGCTCGCCGGATGGCCTGGTTGAGGCGGTGAGCGTCATCAATCATCCTTTCGCGCTGGGCGTACAGTGGCACCCGGAATGGAACAGTAGCGAGTACGCGCTTTCGCGTATATTGTTCGAGGGCTTTATCACCGCTTGTCAGAACCATATCGCTGAAAAACAGCGACTCTGACCACTACAGTTAAGGAAATGCAAATATGAGTGATGAGGGACTGGCGCCAGGAAAACGCTTGTCAGAAATCCGCCAGCAGCAGGGGCTTTCACAACGTCGTGCCGCCGAACTCTCCGGGCTGACTCACAGTGCTATCAGTACGATAGAACAAGATAAAGTCAGCCCTGCCATCAGTACGCTGCAAAAGCTGCTGAAGGTGTATGGTCTGTCACTCTCGGAATTCTTTTCCGAGCCGGAAAAACCTGATGAACCGCAGGTCGTCATTAATCAGGACGACTTAATTGAAATGGGCAGTCAGGGTGTGTCGATGAAGCTGGTGCATAACGGGAACCCGAATCGCACGCTGGCGATGATCTTTGAAACGTACCAGCCGGGTACCACGACCGGGGAGAGAATTAAGCATCAGGGTGAGGAAATAGGCACTGTACTGGAAGGTGAAATTGTTCTGACCATTAATGGCCAGGATTATCACCTCGTCGCGGGGCAAAGTTATGCCATTAATACCGGCATTCCGCACAGTTTCAGTAATACGTCGGCAGGCATTTGCCGAATTATCAGCGCCCATACGCCCACCACGTTTTAATCTTTTTGTTTTTATAGGCCGGGTAAGCGAAACGCCACCCGGCTAGCTATAAAGGCAATCTATAAAGAATGTCGCCGGAAATAAACGGGCTCATCGCCCGGGGATCTCTGCGCCCTGACGTTCACAAACTGCATATATCTGATAGACGTGAAACAGGAGTCATAATGAATTTTCATCATCTGGCTTACTGGCAGGATAAAGCGTTAAGTCTCGCCATTGAAACCCGCTTATTTATTAACGGTGAATATACCGCTGCGGCGGAAAATGAAACCTTTGAAACCGTTGATCCGGTCACCCAGGCACCGCTGGCGAATATCGCGCGCGGCAAGAGCGCCGATATCGACCGTGCGGTGAGTGCAGCACGCGGCGTATTTGAACGCGGCGACTGGTCGCAGGCCGCCCCGGCAAAACGTAAAGCAGTGCTGAATAAACTCGCCGATTTAATGGAAGCCCACGCCGAAGAGCTGGCACTGCTGGAAACTCTCGACACCGGCAAACCGATTCGTCACAGTCTGCGTGATGATATTCCCGGCGCGGCTCGCGCCATTCGCTGGTACGCCGAAGCGATCGACAAAGTGTATGGCGAAGTGGCGACCACCAGTAGCAATGACCTGGCGATGATCGTGCGTGAACCGGTCGGCGTAATTGCCGCCATTGTACCGTGGAACTTCCCACTGTTGCTGACCTGCTGGAAACTCGGCCCGGCGCTGGCGGCGGGTAACAGCGTTATCCTGAAACCCTCCGAAAAATCGCCGTTGAGTGCGATTCGTCTCGCGGGCCTGGCGAAAGAAGCGGGTCTACCTGACGGCGTGCTTAACGTGGTAACCGGTTTTGGTCACGAAGCGGGGCAGGCGCTGTCACGCCATGACGATATCGACGTTATCGCCTTTACCGGCTCGACCCGTACCGGCAAACAACTGCTGAAAGATGCGGGCGACAGCAACATGAAACGCGTCTGGCTGGAAGCGGGTGGCAAAAGCGCCAACATCGTTTTCGCCGACTGCCCGGATCTGCAAAAAGCGGCGAGCGCGACAGCCGCAGGTATCTTCTACAACCAGGGCCAGGTGTGCATCGCCGGAACGCGTTTGTTGCTGGAAGAGAGCATCGCCGATGAATTCTTAGCCCTGTTAAAACAGCAGGCGCAAAACTGGCAGCCGGGGCATCCGCTTGATCCTGCGACCACCATGGGCACCTTAATCGACTGCGCTCACGCCGACTCGGTGCATAGCTTTATTCGGGAAGGCGAAGGCAAAGGGCAACTGCTGCTGGATGGACGCAACGCCGAACTGGCTGCGGCCATCGGCCCGACCATCTTTGTGGATGTGGACCCGAATGCGTCCTTAAGTCGCGAAGAGATTTTCGGCCCGGTGCTGGTGGTTACCCGTTTCACATCAGAAGACCAGGCGCTACAGCTTGCCAACGACAGCCAGTACGGCCTCGGCGCGGCGGTCTGGACGCGCGATCTTTCCCGCGCACACCGCATGAGCCGCCGCCTGAAAGCTGGTTCCGTCTTCGTCAATAACTACAACGACGGCGATATGACCGTGCCGTTTGGCGGCTACAAGCAGAGCGGCAACGGTCGCGACAAATCCCTGCACGCCCTTGAAAAATTCACCGAACTGAAAACCATCTGGATAAGCCTGGAGGCCTGAAATGACCGAACATACCAGCAGTTACTACGCCGCCAGTGCGAATAAATACGCGCCATTCGACACGCTGAATGAGTCGATTTCCTGCGACGTTTGCGTGGTTGGCGGCGGTTATACCGGGCTTTCCTCCGCGCTGCATCTGGCGGAAGCGGGCTTTGACGTGGTGGTTCTCGAAGCCTCACGCATCGGCTTCGGCGCCAGCGGGCGCAACGGCG
This sequence comes from Escherichia sp. E4385, assembly GCF_963883145.1. Taxonomy (NCBI): domain Bacteria; kingdom Pseudomonadati; phylum Pseudomonadota; class Gammaproteobacteria; order Enterobacterales; family Enterobacteriaceae; genus Escherichia; species Escherichia sp. E4385. The sequence continues at coordinate 38,522 of NZ_CAWOOJ010000012.1, read as the reverse complement.
GGCAGCTTGTGAACTCCTACAGCCGTGACATCGACGTTATCGAAAAAAGCTACGGCATGGACACCGCCCGTATGCTCGGCAGCATGATGTTTGAGGGCGGGGAGATCATCCGCGAGCGCATCAAACGTTATCAGATTGACTGCGACTACCGCCCCGGCGGTCTGTTTGTAGCGATGAATGATAAACAGCTCGCGACTCTGGAAGAGCAGAAAGAGAACTGGGAACGTTACGGCAATAAACAGCTGGAGATGCTGGACGCCAACGCCATTCGCCGCGAAGTAGCCAGCGATCGCTACACCGGCGCGCTGCTGGATCACAGCGGCGGGCATATTCACCCCCTGAACCTCGCCATTGGCGAAGCGGACGCCATTCGTCTCAATGGCGGACGCGTGTATGAGCTTTCTGCGGTGACGCAGATCCAGCACACTACGCCCGCCGTGGTGCGTACTGCCAAAGGTCAGGTGACGGCGAAGTATGTGATTGTCGCCGGGAATGCGTACCTGGGCGATAAAGTGGAGCCGGAACTGGCGAAACGCAGCATGCCATGCGGCACACAGGTGATCACCACCGAGCGGCTGTCAGAAGATTTAGCTCGTTCGCTGATCCCGAAAAACTACTGCGTTGAAGACTGTAATTATCTGCTTGATTACTACCGTCTTACCGCCGACAACCGCCTACTGTACGGCGGCGGTGTGGTGTACGGCGCGCGCGACCCGGATGACGTTGAGCGTCTTGTGGTGCCGAAACTGCTGAAAACCTTCCCGCAGCTGAAGGGCGTCAAAATCGACTATCGCTGGACGGGCAACTTCCTGCTGACCCTTTCACGGATGCCGCAGTTTGGTCGCCTCGATACCAACATCTATTACATGCAGGGCTATAGCGGCCACGGCGTGACCTGTACCCATCTCGCTGGGCGTTTGATTGCCGAACTGCTGCGCGGTGACGCCGAACGTTTCGACGCCTTCGCCAATCTGCCGCATTACCCGTTCCCCGGCGGGCGTACGCTGCGCGTGCCGTTTACCGCGATGGGCGCGGCTTATTACAGCCTGCGCGATCGTCTGGGTGTTTAATTTCCGATTAACAGTGAAGAGTCAAAAGGTGTGAAACATGAGCAACAATGAATTCCATCAGCGTCGTCTTTCTGCCACTCCGCGCGGGGTTGGCGTGATGTGTAACTTCTTCGCCCAGTCGGCTGAAAATGCCACGCTGAAGGATGTTGAAGGCAACGAATATATCGATTTCGCCGCAGGCATCGCGGTGCTGAACACCGGACATCGCCATCCTGAACTGGTGGCGGCAGTGGAACAGCAACTGCAACAGTTTACCCACACGGCGTATCAGATCGTGCCATACGAAAGCTACGTCACCCTGGCGGAGAAAATCAACGCCCTGGCCCCGGTGAGCGGGCAGGCTAAAACCGCGTTCTTCACCACCGGTGCGGAAGCGGTTGAGAACGCGGTGAAAATCGCCCGCGCCCATACCGGACGCCCTGGCGTGATTGCGTTTAGCGGCGGCTTCCATGGTCGTACGTATATGACCATGGCGTTAACTGGAAAGGTCGCGCCGTACAAAATCGGCTTCGGCCCGTTCCCCGGTTCGGTGTATCACGTACCTTATCCGTCAGACTTACAGGGCATTTCAACGCAAGATTCCCTCGACGCCATCGAGCGTCTGTTTAAATCAGACATCGAAGCGAAGCAGGTGGCGGCGATTATTTTCGAACCGGTGCAGGGCGAGGGTGGTTTCAACGTGGCGCCAAAAGAGCTGGTTTCTGCCATTCGCCGCTTGTGCGACGAACACGGCATCGTGATGATTGCCGATGAAGTGCAAAGCGGTTTTGCGCGTACAGGTAAATTGTTTGCCATGGATCATTACGCCGATAAGCCGGATTTAATGACGATGGCGAAAAGCCTGGCGGGCGGTATGCCGCTTTCAGGCGTGGTCGGTAACGCGAATATTATGGACGCCCCTGCGCCGGGCGGGCTTGGCGGTACCTACGCCGGGAACCCGCTGGCGGTGGCTGCCGCGCACGCGGTGCTCAACATTATCGACAAAGAATCACTTTGCGAACGCGCGAATCAACTGGGCCAGCGCCTGACAAACACGCTGATTGAGGCCAAAGAAAACGCTCCGGCGATCGCGGCAGTACGTGGTCTGGGGTCGATGATTGCAGCAGAGTTTAACGATCCGCAAACGGGCGAACCGTCAGCGGAGATTGCGCAGAAAATCCAGCAACGTGCGCTGGCGCAGGGGCTGCTACTCCTGACCTGTGGCGCATACGGCAACGTGATTCGTTTCCTGTATCCGCTGACCATCCCGGATGCGCAATTCGATGCGGCAATGAAAATTTTGCAGGATGCGCTGAGAGATTAATACGCAGAAGCGAAGGCCAACGCAATAATGCCTGATGCGCCGCGCTTATCAGGCCTACAAATGACGTATTGATTATGTAGGCCGAATAAGGCGTTCACGCCGTATCCGGCAAGTTGTATTGCCCAACTTCGCTAAATCTGGTGCTTTTTCAACAACGCGCGGAACTGATGATAGGTTAATCCCAGCAATTCAGCTGCGCGTTTCTGGTTATATTTCCCCTGTTGCAAACTGAGTTGCAGCAACTCTTTTTCCTGCTGCATCTGAAACTCACGTAAATCCAGCGGCAGCGTCGGAAGCGAGGTGGTTTCTGAAACGGCGATGGCTTCTTCAGGTGGACGCCGTTTAAAGGGATCAATAATGATGTCATCAAGCGGATAATCGCTGGTGCCGTGGCGATACACCGAACGTTCCACCACGTTTTTCAATTCACGAATATTTCCCGGCCAGCGATAATTCAGCAACGTTTCTCTGGCGCGCTCGGTAAAACCCGGGAACAGAGGCAGTTTGATTTCCCGACACATCTGGATGGCAAAATGTTCTGCCATCAACATAATGTCGCTTTCGCGTTCGCGCAGTGGTGGCAGTTGCACAACATCAAAAGCCAGCCGGTCGAGCAGGTCAGCGCGAAAAGTACCTTCATTGACCATCGCCGGAAGATCGGCATTCGTCGCGCATACCAACCGCACATTCACCTGCAATGGCTGGCTGCCGCCAACGCGCTCCAGTTCACCGTACTCAATCACGCGCAATAATTTTTCCTGCACCATCATCGGTGCCGTAGCGAGTTCATCAAGAAACAGCGTACCGCCGTCGGCACGTTCAAATCTCCCTGGATGACGTTTTTGCGCACCGGTAAACGCCCCCGCTTCGTGACCAAATAGTTCGGAATCCAGCAGATTTTCATTTAACGCCGCGCAGTTAAGGGAAATAAACGGCCCTTGCCAACGAGAGGAGAGATAATGCAGACGGCTGGCGATCAGCTCTTTACCTGTTCCGCGCTCGCCGATGATGAGCACCGGTTTGTCCAGCGGTGCGAGATGCGAAACCTGCTCTAAAACTTCGAGAAAGCTGTTCGCCTCACCGAGTAAGTTATCTTTGTATTCTGCCATGATGAAATTCGCCACTTGTTAGTGTAATTCGCTAATTCATCCTGGCATGTTGCTGTTGATTCTTCAATCAGATCTTTATAAATCAAAAAGATAAAAAATTGGCACGCAAATTGTATTAACAGTTCAGCAGGACAATCCTGAACGAAGAAATCAAGAGGACAACATTATGGGTATTTTTTCTCGCTTTGCCGACATCGTGAATGCCAACATCAACGCTCTGTTAGAGAAAGCGGAAGATCCGCAGAAACTGGTGCGTCTGATGATCCAGGAAATGGAAGACACGCTGGTTGAAGTGCGTTCTACTTCGGCACGTGCGCTGGCGGAAAAGAAACAGCTGACTCGCCGTATTGAACAAGCGTCGGCGCGTGAAGTTGAGTGGCAGGAAAAAGCCGAACTGGCACTGCTGAAAGATAGAGAAGACCTGGCGCGTGCGGCGTTAATTGAAAAACAGAAACTGACCGATCTGATTAAGTCCCTGGAACATGAAGTGACGCTGGTGGACGATACGCTGGTGCGTATGAAGAAAGAGATTGGCGAACTGGAAAACAAATTGAGCGAAACACGCGCTCGCCAGCAGGCATTGATGTTACGCCATCAGGCGGCAAACTCGTCGCGCGATGTGCGTCGTCAGTTGGACAGTGGCAAACTGGATGAAGCGATGGCCCGTTTCGAATCTTTCGAGCGCCGTATCGACCAGATGGAAGCCGAAGCGGAAAGCCACAGTTTCGGCAAACAAAAATCGCTGGATGATCAGTTTGCCGAGCTGAAAGCTGATGATGCAATCAGCGAGCAACTGGCACAATTAAAAGCCAAAATGAAGCAAGACAATCAATAATAACATCCTGGCGGCGTCCGAACACGCCGCCGCTCATCCCTTAAGGAGTCCTTATGAGCGCGCTATTTCTGGCTATTCCGTTAACCATCTTTGTGCTGTTTGTTTTACCGATTTGGTTATGGCTGCATTACAGCAACCGCTCCAGTCGTGGAGAGCTTTCGCAAAGCGAACAACAGCGATTAGCGCAACTGGCTGATGAAGCAAAACGGATGCGCGAGCGTATTCAGGCGCTGGAATCCATTCTTGATGCTGAACATCCGAACTGGAGGGATCGCTAATGGCGGGTATTAATCTCAATAAAAAATTATGGCGCATTCCACAACAGGGCATGGTTCGCGGGGTCTGTGCCGGGATTGCTAACTATTTTGATGTACCGGTAAAACTGGTACGTATTCTGGTGGTGCTGTCGATTTTCTTCGGCCTGGCGCTGTTTACCTTGGTTGCTTACATCATTTTGTCATTTGCGCTTGATCCAATGCCTGACAACATGGCGTTTGGTAAACAACAACCTTCCAGCAGCGAATTGCTGGATGAAGTCGACCGTGAACTGGCGGCCAGTGAAACGCGTTTACGCGAGATGGAACGTTATGTCACTTCCGACACCTTCACGCTACGTAGCCGTTTCCGTCAACTGTGAGGAAAGTTATGAATACTCGCTGGCAACAGGCCGGGCAAAAGATGAAGCCTGGTTTCAAATTAGCAGGCAAGCTGGTACTTCTTACCGCACTGCGCTATGGCCCGGCGGGTGTGGCTGGTTGGGCGATAAAATCAGTTGCTCGCCGACCGCTGAAAATGTTGCTGGCTGTGGCGCTGGAACCGCTATTAAGTCGGGCTGCCAATAAACTGGCGCAGCGTTATAAAAGGTGAGGGGAGTTCCGCAAATATTGTTAGATCTCAGGCGTATAATGGATGGCAATTTTCATCCATAGAAGGATATTTATATGTTTAAAAAAGGCTTACTTGCTCTGACGCTGGTGTTTTCACTGCCTGTTTTCGCCGCTGAACACTGGATAGATGTTCGTGTTCCAGAGCAGTATCAGCAAGAGCACGTTCAGGGGGCCATCAATATTCCCCTAAAGGAAGTGAAAGAGCGCATAGCCACCGCCGTTCCGGATAAAAACGACACCGTGAAAGTGTATTGCAACGCCGGACGCCAGTCCGGGCAGGCAAAAGAGATCCTCAACGAGATGGGATATACCCACGTTGAGAACGTCGGTGGACTGAAAGACATCGAAATGCCGAAGGTCAAAGGTTAACAAATTATTGCCTGAGCGGTGTAAATAACGCCGCTTATTCATTTGATAAATCAAAATTAACCCATATTATTATCTCCAGTATCTAATCCTTTCTACGGCTTTCTGGCACAGGACAGCAATGAAGCGACTTAAAAATGAACTTAATGCGCTGGTGAATCGGGGTGTCGACAGACATCTGCGCCTCGCTGTAACCGGACTTAGCCGCAGCGGCAAAACAGCGTTTATCACCGCGATGGTTAATCAGTTGCTCAATATTCATGCCGGAGCACGCTTGCCGCTATTAAGCGCGGTGCGTGAAGAGCGCCTGCTGGGCGTAAAACGCATTCCCCAGCGTGACTTTGGTATTCCGCGCTTCACCTATGATGAAGGGCTGGCGCAGTTATATGGCGATCCTCCCGCCTGGCCGACGCCAACGCGCGGCGTCAGTGAAATCCGCCTGGCGCTACGTTTTAAATCGAATGATTCACTGCTGCGTCACTTCAAAGACACCTCCACGCTGTATCTGGAGATTGTGGATTATCCCGGCGAATGGCTGCTCGACCTGCCGATGCTGGCGCAGGATTACTTAAGTTGGTCGCGGCAGATGACGGGCTTACTCAATGGCCAGCGCGGCGAATGGTCGGCGAAATGGCAAATGATGTGCGAAGGCCTGGATCCGTTAGCGCCTGCCGACGAAAACCGACTGGCAGACATTGCCGCCGCGTGGACCGATTATCTCCACCAGTGTAAACAGCAGGGGCTGCACTTTATTCAGCCAGGGCGCTTTGTTTTGCCTGGCGATATGGCAGGAGCGCCCGCGCTGCAATTCTTCCCGTGGCCTGATGTCGATGCCTGGGGCGAGTCCAAACTGGCGCAGGCCGATAAGCATACCAATGCCGGAATGTTGCGCGAGCGGTTTAATTATTACTGCGAGAAGGTGGTGAAAGGGTTCTATAAAAACCACTTTCTGCGCTTTGACCGCCAGATTGTGCTGGTGGATTGCCTGCAACCTCTCAACAGTGGGCCACAGGCATTTAATGATATGCGTCTGGCGCTGACGCAGCTGATGCAAAGTTTCCACTACGGGCAGCGTACCCTGTTCCGGCGTTTGTTTTCGCCGGTTATTGATAAGCTATTGTTTGCTGCCACTAAAGCGGACCATGTGACCATCGATCAGCATGCCAATATGGTTTCATTACTGCAACAACTGATTCAGGATGCCTGGCAAAATGCGGCGTTCGAAGGGATCAGCATGGACTGCCTGGGGCTGGCGTCAGTTCAGGCGACCACCAGCGGCATTATTGATGTTAACGGTGAGAAAATCCCGGCGCTGCGCGGTAATCGACTCAGCGATGGCGCACCGCTCACTGTTTATCCTGGCGAAGTTCCTGCACGTTTGCCCGGTCAGGCGTTCTGGGATAAGCAAGGCTTCCAGTTTGAAGCGTTTCGTCCGCAGGTAATGGATGTCGACAAACCGCTACCGCATATTCGTCTTGATGCTGCGCTGGAATTTTTAATAGGAGATAAATTGCGATGACCGAACCGTTAAAACCACGTATTGATTTCGACGGTCCGCTGGAGGTCGATCAGAGTCCAAAATTCAGGGCGCAGCAGACCTTTGACGAAAATCAAGCGCAAAATTTTGCCCCGGCCACGCTCGACGAAGCGCAGGAAGAAGAGGGGCAAGTCGAAGCGGTAATGGATGCCGCGTTACGTCCGAAACGCAGTCTGTGGCGCAAAATGGTGATGGGCGGGCTGGCTCTGTTTGGCGCAAGCGTTGTCGGTCAGGGCGTGCAGTGGACAATGAACGCCTGGCAAACTCAGGACTGGGTGGCGCTGGGCGGTTGTGCCGCTGGGGCATTGATTATCGGCGCTGGCGTGGGTTCTGTGGTAACAGAATGGCGGCGCTTATGGCGCTTGCGCCAGCGTGCGCACGAACGCGACGAAGCACGCGATTTGTTGCACAGTCACGGCACGGGTAAAGGCCGCGCATTTTGCGAAAAACTGGCGCAGCAGGCGGGAATCGATCAGTCACATCCGGCGCTACAACGCTGGTATGCCTCAATCCATGAAACGCAGAACGATCGTGAAGTGGTTAGTTTGTATGCCCATCTCGTTCAGCCAGTACTGGATGCACAGGCGCGTCGGGAAATCAGCCGTTCGGCGGCGGAATCGACGTTGATGATTGCGGTCAGCCCGCTGGCGCTGGTGGACATGGCGTTTATCGCTTGGCGCAATCTGCGTTTGATTAATCGCATCGCCACGCTGTATGGCATTGAACTGGGGTATTACAGCCGTCTGCGCCTGTTTAAACTGGTCTTGCTGAATATCGCTTTCGCGGGTGCCAGCGAACTGGTGCGTGAAGTGGGGATGGACTGGATGTCGCAGGATCTCGCCGCGCGCTTGTCTACTCGCGCCGCTCAGGGAATAGGTGCCGGGTTACTGACCGCACGACTGGGGATCAAAGCTATGGAACTTTGCCGCCCGCTGCCGTGGATTGACAATGACAAACCACGTTTGGGTGATTTCCGTCGTCAGCTCATCGGTCAGGTAAAAGAGACGTTACAAAAGAGCAAAACGTCCGGCGAAAAATAGTGCACATTCGGGCGCTGATCGGATAGCTTTACGCCGAAGTGCCCGTTTATCCATCGTTGTGTCAATGTTTGTTGACAGAAACCTTCCTGCTACTCGAATAGTGTCATATCATCATATTTATTGTTCTTTTTCATGTGAAGGTTCCCATGCGTCTGGAAGTCTTTTGTGAAGACCGACTCGGTCTGACCCGCGAATTGCTCGACCTACTGGTGCTAAGAGGCATCGATTTACGCGGTATTGAGATTGACCCAATCGGGCGGATTTACCTGAATTTTTCCGAACTGGATTTTGACAGTTTCAGCAGTTTGATGGCGGAAATACGCCGTATTGCGGGCGTTACCGATGTGCGCACTGTGCCGTGGATGCCTTCCGAGCGAGAACATCAGGCGTTGAGCGCATTGCTTGAAGCATTGCCTGAACCCGTGCTTTCTGTCGATATGAAAAGCAAGGTGGACATGGCAAATCCGGCGAGCTGTCAGCTATTCGGGCAAAAACTGGAGCGCTTACGCAATCATACCGCTGCGCAATTGATTAACGGATTTAATTTTTTACGTTGGCTTGAGAGCGACCCGCAGGAATCACATAACGAACATGTAGTGATTAATGGACAAAATTTCCTGATGGAAATAACGCCTGTCTATCTTCAGGATGAAAACGACCAGCATGTCCTGACCGGTGCGGTAGTGATGCTGCGCTCAACAATCCGTATGGGCCGTCAGTTGCAAAATGTGGCTGCCCAGGATGTCAGCGCCTTCAGTCAGATTGTCGCCATCAGTCCTAAAATGAAGCATGCGGTAGAGCAGGCGCAAAAGTTAGCAATGTTAAGCGCACCGCTGCTGATCACGGGTGATACCGGCACAGGTAAAGATCTCTTTGCTTACGCTTGTCATCAGGCAAGCCCGCGTGCGAGTAAACCTTATCTGGCGCTGAACTGTGCTTCTATTCCAGAAGATGCTGTAGAGAGCGAACTCTTCGGGCATGCGCCGGAGGGGAAAAAAGGATTCTTTGAACAGGCGAACGGCGGCTCGGTTTTGCTGGATGAGATTGGCGAGATGTCGCCACGAATGCAGGCAAAATTATTGCGTTTTCTCAACGATGGCACTTTCCGTCGAGTAGGGGAAGACCACGAAGTGCATGTGGATGTGCGGGTAATTTGCGCGACGCAGAAGAATCTGGTCGAGCTGGTGCAAAAAGGCGTGTTCCGCGAAGATCTCTATTATCGTCTGAACGTGCTGACGTTAAATCTGCCGCCGCTACGTGACTGTCCGCAGGACATCATGCCGTTAACCGAACTGTTCGTCGCACGCTTTGCCGACGAGCAGGGCGTGCCGCGTCCGAAATTAGCTGCAGATCTAAATACCGTGCTTACGCGTTATGCATGGCCGGGTAACGTGCGGCAGTTGAAAAACGCTATTTACCGCGCACTGACGCAACTGGAAGGTTATGAACTGCGTCCGCAGGATATTTTGCTGCCAGATTATGACGCTGCAACTGTGGCCGTTGGTGAAGATGCTATGGAAGGTTCGCTGGACGAAATCACCAGCCGTTTTGAACGTTCGGTATTAACCCAGCTTTATCGCAATTACCCCAGTACGCGCAAACTGGCAAAACGTTTGGGCGTTTCACACACCGCGATTGCCAATAAACTGCGGGAATATGGATTGAGTCAGAAGAAGAGCGAAGAATAAGTGGGATAAATGCCTGATGGCGCAATACCATCAGGCATAATAATTTACGCTTTCAGTACCGCGAGAGCTGCTTCGTAATCCGGCTCGGTGGTGATTTCATTGACCAACTGACTGAAGATCACATTATCATTTTCATCAATTACCACAACCGCACGTGCTGCCAGACCTTTCAGTGGGCCTTCAGCGATCTCAACGCCGTAAGCTTGCAGGAATTCAGCGTTACGGAAAGTGGAGAGAGTGATAACGTTGTTCAGACCTTCCGCGCCGCAGAAACGAGACTGAGCAAACGGCAGATCGGCGGAGATGCACAGCACAACCGTGTTGTCGATTTCGGTTGCCAGTTGGTTAAACTTACGTACTGATGCGGCGCAAACACCGGTATCAATGCTCGGGAAAATGTTCAGCACTTTGCGTTTGCCCGCAAACTGACCGAGGGTGACGTCAGACAGATCTTTTGCCACGAGAGTAAAAGTCTGCGCTTTGCTACCCGCTTGTGGGATGGAATTGGCGACTGTAACCGGGTTGCCCTGGAAATGAACGATTTGTGACATGATTATCTTTCCTGTTTACATATAGTTAACGTCACGCCTAGTTTATGCTAACTGTCAATAACACAGCAATCGCTATTTGCGCTTAATCCGCAGACCACCGCGGCAACAAGGAGTAAAGATGAGAACCGTTAAGGTATTTGAGGAAGCCTGGCCGTTACATACCCCGTTTGTTATTGCGCGAGGAAGCCGCAGTGAAGCGCGCGTGGTGGTGGTTGAACTGGAAGAAGATGGCGTCAAAGGTACGGGCGAATGTACGCCTTATCCGCGCTATGGCGAAAGTGATGCCTCAGTCATGGCGCAAATAATGAGCGTGGTCCCACAACTGGAAAAAGGGCTGACGCGCGCAGAGTTGCAAAAAGTTCTGCCTGCCGGTGCAGCGCGTAATGCGCTGGATTGTGCGCTGTGGGATCTGGCCGCAAGACAACAGCAGCAGACGCTGGCTGTACTTACCGGTATCTCTCTTCCTGAAACGATCACCACTGCGCAGACGGTAGTGATCGGTACGCCGGATCAGATGGCAGCCAGTGCCGCAGCACTATGGCAGGCTGGGGCTAAGCTGCTAAAAGTGAAGCTGGATAATCATCTTATCAGCGAGCGGATGGTGGCGATTCGCGCGGCAGTGCCGGATGCGACGTTAATTGTTGATGCTAATGAATCCTGGCGTGCGGAAGGACTGGCGGCTCGATGCCAGTTGCTGGCCGATTTAGGCGTCGCAATGCTGGAGCAACCTCTCCCGGCTCAGGACGATGCGGCGCTGGAGAATTTTATCCATCCATTGCCTATTTGCGCGGACGAAAGTTGTCATACCCGCAGCAACCTGAAGGCGCTGAAAGGGCGCTATGAGATGGTTAATATCAAGCTTGATAAAACCGGCGGCCTGACGGAAGCGTTGGCGCTGGCAACAGAAGCGCGTGCACAAGGTTTCAGCCTGATGTTGGGCTGCATGTTATGCACCTCACGCGCCATTAGCGCAGCATTACCGCTGGCGCCGCAGGTCAGCTTCGCCGATCTCGACGGGCCGACCTGGCTGGCGGTGGATGTGGAACCGGCTCTTCAGTTTACGACCGGCGAATTGCATCTTTAGGATGCCAGCGCAGTAAATTCGCCATCGCAAAAAGATATTTTTCGCTGGCTTCATCGGCGGAGATGGGGGGAAACTCAGCAGTGATACAGTGCAAGTTCAGGTCTGCACACCAACTGCCAAAGGATCCGGGGGTGTCGTAGCCGACGCTGGTTACCAGCGGCAATTCAAATGCCTGGGCCAGCCATTCACCTAATTCGCTGTGTCTGGGATCTTCAATACACGCCAGCGGATCGTGGAACGAGACGACCCAGGCGGGCTGAATGCGGTGAATGAGTTGGCATAACGCCTGGGTTTCAGGTTCGGAGCCGGGTTTATCTCCGGTCAGCAAAACAACGTCGCGCTCTTCGGCGGCACTGTTCCAGCGATAAACCGTTTCTCCTTCCTTCCAGTTCGCTGCCGGAAAGTTTCGGTTTAAATCCACACCATTAGCATTGGCACGTAGACCCAACTGGCAACCGTCGGGATTCACACAGAGCACCACATGATGACGGCGCAAAGACGGTGTTAATGTGCGTAATGCGCAGGAGAGGGCGACGACGGAAGAATTCTCATCGCCGTGGGTACCAGCAAGAATCAAACCACTTTCGCTGCTGGCGGCATGGGCGGGAAACCAGAGCAGCGGCGCACCCAATAATGAACGTCCGTAATGTTCAGTTCCTGGGGGGAAAGCGCCCCGTTCGGCGCGTGGGCGAGTCACGGTCATAATCGTCTCTGACAATAGAAGTATTACAGGCAGTGTTGTGCAAATTTTGTGGATTATCAAATCCTTTTCGACAACGATATGTTATCGATCTTTTATCACTTTTTTGCCGGAAGTTATTTGCATTTCTTTAAGGAGAAACAAATAATTACGCATCAATATTAACGTCGGTTTGAGGGTAACTTATGAAGCACTCTGTTTCAGTAACTTGTTGTGCGCTGTTAGTCAGCAGCATTTCTCTTTCGTATGCTGCTGATGTTCCGAGCGGCACAGTACTGGCAGACAAGCAGGAGCTGGTGCGTCATATTAAGGATGAGCCTGCATCATTGGATCCCGCGAAAGCGGTTGGTTTGCCGGAGATTCAGGTGATTCGCGATTTGTTTGAAGGACTCGTGAATCAGAATGAAAAAGGGGAGATTGTCCCCGGCGTCGCCACCCAGTGGAAAAGCAATGACAACCGTATCTGGACCTTTACCCTGCGCGATGATGCTAAATGGGCAGATGGCACACCGGTTACCGCGCAGGATTTTGTCTATAGCTGGCAACGTCTGGTAGACCCGAAAACGTTGTCCCCATTTGCCTGGTTTGCCGCGCTGGCGGGGGTAAACAATGCTCAGGCGATTATTGATGGTAAAGCCACGCCTGACCAACTTGGCGTCACTGCCGTTGATGCCCATACCCTGAAAATCCAGCTTGATAAGCCATTGCCGTGGTTTGTTAATTTGACGGCCAACTTTGCCTTCTTCCCGGTGCAAAAAGCCAACGTTGAAAGCGGTAAAGATTGGACAAAACCAGGGAAACTTATCGGAAACGGCGCATATGTGCTTAAAGAACGCGTAGTGAATGAAAAGCTGGTGGTTGTACCGAATACCCATTATTGGGATAACGCAAAAACGGTACTGCAAAAAGTGACTTTCCTGCCGATTAACCAGGAGTCCGCTGCCACGAAACGTTATCTTGCAGGTGATATTGATATCACTGAGTCCTTCCCGAAAAATATGTATCAAAAGCTGTTGAAGGATATTCCAGGGCAGGTTTATACACCGCCGCAGCTGGGGACTTATTATTATGCCTTCAATACGCAAAAAGGTCCGACGGCAGATCAACGCGTTCGTTTGGCATTAAGTATGACGATTGACCGCCGCCTGATGACGGAAAAAGTATTAGGCACCGGTGAAAAACCAGCATGGCATTTTACGCCAGATGTTACTGCCGGATTTACGCCGGAGCCTTCGCCGTTTGAACAAATGAGTCAGGAAGAACTGAATGCGCAGGCAAAAACTTTGTTGAGCGCAGCCGGTTATGGTCCGCAAAAACCGCTGAAGCTGACGCTGTTGTATAACACTTCAGAAAACCATCAGAAAATTGCGATTGCCGTAGCGTCGATGTGGAAAAAGAATCTTGGTGTGGACGTCAAATTGCAAAATCAGGAATGGAAAACCTATATCGATAGCCGTAACACCGGTAATTTTGACGTTATCCGCGCATCATGGGTAGGGGACTATAATGAACCGTCTACCTTCCTGACGCTGTTAACGTCAACGCACTCGGGAAATATTTCACGGTTTAATAATCCGGCATACGATAAAGTGCTGGCCCAGGCGTCGACTGAAAATACCGTTAAAGCGCGCAATGCCGATTACAACGCGGCAGAGAAAATTCTCATAGAACAAGCGCCTATTGCACCGATTTACCAGTATACCAATGGGCGATTAATCAAACCGTGGTTGAAAGGTTATCCAATTAATAACCCGGAAGATGTGGCGTATAGTCGCACAATGTATATTGTGAAGCATTAATATGATGTCATCTGGCGCGTTTATGCGCGCCAGATTTAACAACCCCGATAAAATACCTTCTTTTTTAAAATCCCCCCTATAAAAATCACACCCAAGATAATTATTTGAATTTTTCTGCCAATGTCCAGCATAAATAATAATCAAATATTTTATTTAAAAGGTGTATTACATACTCCCAATATAAGCTGTGCTTTACTTTTCTTTACAACGCAAGACGTATTGCGTTCCTTGTGAAAATTTTCATTCGCAAACAGACACACAGCTAAAATGGGGTGGTAAAATGAAAAAATCCTTAGCTATTCCTTTAGTTATCTCGTTATTACTCCTTCATTATCCTTCTTTAAGCCTGGCCGCAGAATCACTGCCCGATGCCACGTCGTTGGGGCTGGAAAACTTAACGAATGATCTCTCACGACAAGAATTGTTTGTAAAAATACTGGAATCGGATCCATCTCGTGATAAAGAGTTTGATTCCTTTGCGGTAAAAAAATATTTTAAATTTCCGGCTGATGTCGCTTACGATTCGGTATTGAATCAACCACGACCCAGTTCTTTATTTGGTGTGGATATCAGCCATCATAACGGTAAAAACTTCCCGATCGAACTGTTGGCAAAAAATAAGTCTGTGTTCTTGTATATGAAGTCCAGTCAAGGAACGCGTTATGTTGATCCTGAATTCGCCGGTTTTTGGCAGCGGGCTGGGGATACTGAGCGAGGGATAAAACTTCACCGTGGGGCCTACCACTTTCTTTCCAGTGGCACACCGGCAGACGACGCGGAATTGTGGGGACGCAAGCAGGCAATGACGTTTGTTAAAGTTATTAAAGCCAATGGCGGGTTAAGGGCGACAGATATGCCACCGGCGGTGGATGTTGAGTGGGATGTAGATTCATCAACAGGTAAGGACCGCTGGCAGAAGCGTAAACCCACTGAAATAATCACGATGATCAAGGCATTCACCGCGCAGGTAGAAGCCGATTTAGGGCGTAAACCGGTTATCTACACTGCGCGGGCGTGGTGGAAAGATGCCGTCGGCGGAGAAAAAAGTTTTGCCCAGGTTGCAGAACATAATCTGTGGCTGGCTGATTATTCTAATCAGGCACAGGCCAGCGAAACGCCGCGTTCAATTAACCAGACAAAATGGGCAATCTGGCAGTTTACCGATGCTGCGCAGCTTAATTTGGGATCAAGTCAGAAATTCGATGCCAGTATATACAAGGGCCCGACCGCTGAGTTTTATTCCACTCTGGGTGTGCAGGAGTTTTAAATCATGAACAGGCGATGGCCAAATTTATGTAAAACGGTCCTGGGGCTGTTAATTGCAGGAATATCACTGGGAATGACTGATGCCCGCGCAGATGACATTTGCAAAAATGGCGCAATGGTCCCTGATGAATATTGTCATTTTTTTGTCCACTATGGGCCAGAGAACCCAGGGAAACTGGATATCCGGATCAGTGATGCGTTAAAAATACCCGATCAGGATGCAGCGAAAACGCGCTCCATCGGGTTGATTATTGCAATTTCAAAATATCCACTATTACATGCAGATATTCCGGCAGCCGCGGTGGATGGCCAAAGAATGGCTGATTTTCTGATCAACGGACAGAAGTTTGATGAGGTTATTTTATTGAGAGATCAGGAAGCTTCATTAGATAATATTAATTATTTTTTAAAGGAATATTTACCTGCCAGAGGGATGATGTTTGATAAGAAAGCTCGCTTGTTAATTGCTTATTCAGGCCATGGTCGTTTTGGCACTCAAAATGGTAATTCTGATAAAGCACCTGCATTTGTATTGAGCAACGCTACGGATATTGATGGTTCAAAAGGCATGTATGAAATGCCAGCTCTGAACACACAACTTAATATTCTGGCAAAGCGTTATTTCCATGTTCTGACTTTAGTCAATGCCTGCTTTGGTTCTGGCTTGTATGGCATGACTATCGGCGCGGGTAATTCTAACTCGTACAGTAATCCCGGTGCCTATGCAATAGCTGCCGGTGATGATAAAACAGAGGTTTACTCACTGGAGGCAAAGCGCGGCAGTGTCTTTTTCGATACAATTATCAAAGGAGTAACGAATGGCGTTGCCGACGAACGTTTTGGTAAGTCGTATATGGTAAAAGTAGATGGAAAAAAGGAATACTACGCAGGAATAACCAGAACGTTGAGTTTATTTATCTATGTTAATGATCAATATTCAGATATTAATGAAAAACTGGATGAACAAGGTAAGGGATTACATTTAAGCGATGCCTGGATAGGTGCAACAGAAATGCCAGCGGGTCCAGGGGGATTCTTCTTCATCAATGAACCTGCGGCAAGTCGTCTGGATAATAAGACTCAGCTGGCTGCGGGTAAAGCAGGGGAGTTTACGAATATTGATGTAGCCTCATTCTCGATTGATAAGCCAGCCTCTGTCCCCGCAGATAATCAGGAAAAAGATAATAAATCGATTGAGATTCCTTATGGCCCCGTAAGTGCAATTCCCAACCGTCCTGATATTCGTATTTTTAAAACGCCGGAAATTTACCCAATTCACGGACATGATATTTCTTCTAACGATGGTGAAATAGACTGGAAATTATTCCAGGAAAAATCGTCTGCGCGTTTTGTGTATGCGAGAGTAGTTGGCTGGAGAGGTCCTGATTCATCATTTAAGTCTCACTGGAAACAATTAGCAGATTCCAAATTTGACCGTGGAGGTTATTTCAAATTTGATTTTTGCCGCACACCTGAGGCGCAATTGGAAACGGCAAAAAGTCTCCTGCCCGCAGAGCCGAAAATGTTACCGCCCGGCATTTTATTGGTAAATCCTGAAGGTGAAGATACAACTCAACTAAACTGCTTTAAAAAATCGGGAATGGCTAATGCACGTAATGATATTTTGCGTTTTGCCGATTTAATCTACCAAAATTATCACAAAACCCCCATATTTTATGGAAATCATAATAACCTGTCACATTTCATGGATAGTCGATTCGAGCAGTATATGGTGTGGATGGGGTATTGGGGACAAGCTGGTGTGAAGCTTGAAGGACGCAATCCCTGGACGCTTTGGCAATATTCAGGGAATGAAACGGTACCGGGGATCGGTCACAGTACGGAGTCTGAAGTTTTCTTTGGTACTGAGGAACAATATGTTCAGTTTAAAGCTGGCGAGAATAATGTCGCGCTGGCTGCTGTTAATTGAATAATAAATAAGACTGGATGGCGAATAAGCATATCGCCATCCAGTTTCTGCAGGTTATTACTTCACCTGTTCTGGTAGTGTGTTATTCTCCATATACAACGTCTGGCTGGGGAAGGCAAAATCCGCGCCATGCGACTGTACAATATCGATAATTTTCAAATATACGTCCTGCTGGGCGGCAAGCCATTCGGCCCAAACCGTGGTTTTAGTAAAACAATAAACCATAATATTTAGCGACGAATCGGCAAACTGGTTGAAATAAACCAATAGGGTTTGCTGCTGGTCGATGGCGGGATGATTTGTAAGCATTTCGCGTACCGCTTCGACAATAGCGCCCACTTTAGCCGCATCTTCATAACGTAAACCAATGGTCGTAGTAATACGACGGTTGGTCATTCGACCGGGGTTTTCAACGCTGATAGATGAAAACAGTGAGTTCGGCACGTACAGCGGACGATGATCAAATGTGGTGATTTTAGTCATTCGCCAGCCAATTTCTGCCACCGTTCCTTCGATATTTCTGTCAGGAGAACGGATCCAGTCGCCAATACTAAAGGGGCGATCAAAATAGAGCATAATGCCGGAAAAGAAGTTGCTCAGAATATCCTTACCGGCCATACCTACTGCAAGGCCACCAATACCACCAAAAGTCAGCAAGCCTGAAAGGCTCATGCCGAAATGTTCGCCATAGAGCAGAACAATGACGACGATGATGCTGATTTTGATGATCCGCGACATAATCCGTGCACTGGTAATATCGCGGCCTTTTTTAATCTGCTTCCGTTCAAACTGATTGATTAGAAGGAATAACTTAACCGTCAGGATAAGGGCTATCAGTGACGTACAGATAAAATCAACGGCGTCCGGTGTGATAAATTTGAGTTTGTAGTTTTCGATGACATAATTAATGATGCTACCAACAGCACTGATAATTATGGTGTAGATTAAAAATTGCACTGCGTGGAATAAGAATCCTTTTCTTTTATGATTTCCACGGCGAAACCAAAAGCTCATAAGAATCAATGCTGCGCAGCTACCGAAAATAATGACCAGATTAAGCGCATTATTTGTAAACAGTTCAGCGATCATTGTTTTATTAGGCTCCTCCAGATTGTTGACGTCATGCCGGAAACCCCTGGCGGGGTTATTTTATCGCGATAATTCATGCATATCATCAATAGGCAGGGAAGGAAGTAGCAACATTAGCTAATTTATCAACGAGTTGATGATATGTTACGCGACAATCTATTGCTTTCAGGGCAGACAACACCAAAATGTCATGGTATTGTTACACACAAGTAACAAAGGGTTTATCTGCAAAAGGATTATATTATGATCATGGCGAAACTGAAGTCAGCGAAAGGGAGAAAGTTTCTCATAGGTTTGTTGGCGGTTTTCATTATTGCGGCGTCGGTAGTGACTCGCGCGACTATCGGTGGTGTTATTGAACAATACAATATCCCGCTGTCCGAATGGACGACATCCATGTATGTGATTCAGTCATCGATGATTTTTGTCTATAGTCTGGTCTTTACCGTGTTACTGGCAATCCCGCTGGGTATTTATTTCCTCGGTGGAGAGGAAAAGTAAGTAAAAGAAAAGGCCCGTAACTTCGGGCCTTGAAAGTAAGTGACGAACGATTAATCGTCGTCTTCGTCATCCAGTTCGACAGGTGTCTGGTATTGGTCGGGTTTAATCACCAGCAGGTCGCAGCGAAGATGATCAATCACTTGTTCCGCCGTATTGCCAAGGAATGCCGCAGAAATACCAGTGCGTCCTACGGTTCCCAGAACCACAATCCCTGCCTGTAAATGCTCCGCTAAATCGGGAATCACTTCTTCCGGTAGACCTTTTTCGACATGCGTCATTTTCTCGTCAATGCTGAATTTCTGCCGCAGGGCTTTCATCGCCAGTAAATGTTGCCCGCGAATAGCATCGTTATAAACGCTTGGATCAAATTCCGGCAGTTCAATCGCAATATTGATGGGGGTTACTGGATAAGCACCAACCAGATGTACCTCGGTGTGGTTGACCTGGTCCGCCAGTTCGATCGTCTCTTTCACCAATTTTTCATTGAGCGCATTATGATACGGCTCTTCGCTGGCGAGATTCACCGCCACCAGCGCCTTACCCCCTTCCGGCCACGGCTGGTCTTTCACCATCCACACCGGGCTCGGGCATTTGCGTAACAGGTGCCAGTCTGTTGGCGTAAAAATCACCGCTTCCAGGCGGTCATGTTGGTGCGCCATTTTTAGCACCAGATCGTGCCCACCGCTAAGTACTTCCTGAATGATGGCTTCGAAAGGACGGTTATGCCAGACCACTTTAATTTCAATGGGAACGCCAGCGTTAAGATAATATTTCGCCTGCTCGTGGATCCACGCAGTACGCTGACTAATGACGCCCTGACGCATGGCGGTCCGCTCATCCGGGGAGAGTAGGGTAGTCATCTCGTATGAGAAGTCATAAATAGGCAAAAAGGCTTTAATTTTGCCACCAATCCGTTGATGCAAATAAACAGCTCGCCGTAATGCGGGTTGATCGTCCTGATTAGGATCGATAACAACAAGCATGTTCTGATACATAGCCATACAGAGTCTCCTTACAACAACTGTCAATGCAGTTTGTATTAAAAGAGTAACCTAGATCTGGTGAATGAAACAGTGATGAACCTTCTGCCAGATCAATAAATGAGAAAAATTTAATGATATGACAGAAGGATAGTGAGTTATGCGGAAAAATCAGGCGACGTTGCGTGTATGACCGGCTAGTTGGGCCAGCGCATCGTTATTTTCGATGGTGATATATTTACCTTTGACTGCCAGCATGCCGCTTTTCTGGAAGCGCCCCAGCAGACGGCTGATGGTTTCAACTGTCAGGCCCAGATAGTTACCGATATCGCCACGAGTCATCGTCAGGCGGAATTCACGAGGGGAGAAGCCGCGTTGGGCAAAACGACGGGACAGATTATAGATAAATGCAGCCAGACGTTCTTCGGCATTTTTCTTCGACAACAGCAGGATCATGTCCTGATCGCCTTTAATTTCGCCGCTCATCAGACGCATCATTTGTTGGCGCAAATTTGGCATTTTACCGGACAGATCGTCCAGCGTTTCGAACGGAATTTCACACACCATCGAGGTTTCCAGCGCCTGGGCGAAGCTTGGATGATGACCGCTGCCTATGGCATCGAAACCCACCAGATCGCCTGCTAAATGAAAGCCAGTGATTTGCTCGTCGCCTTGCTCTGTAATGGTATAACTTTTAATCGTACCGGAGCGGATGGCATAAAGCGATTTAAGTTCATCACCAGCCTTAAACAGCGTCTGGCCTTTCTGAATAGGCTTCTTTCGCTCAATGATATTATCAAGCTGATCAAGCTCATGTTCGTTGAGTGTGAACGGGATGCAAAGCTGACTGATGCTGCAATCCTGGCAATGGATAGCACAACCGCCAGACTGAATGCGCCGTATAATTCGCTTTTCCGGGATCATAGGTCTGCTCAAGCCGTAATTGATATTTGTCAATTTTAACATCTTTTTAGGGAGCAAGTAAGTCTAAGCAAACCTTAACAGCGGAGAATTCCGATAATAGATGTAAATTTATGTCTATCTAATTGAAAAGCCTTAGATTGTTAAGGGTAACTTTACGTAAAACTGTGAACACGCAGGCACAAATTGCTTAATGTTTACAGTAAAAGATAACCTTCATGGCACAATAGCCACTCTTTTCGCTGCACTCCGCCTGCATATCCTGTCATCGTGCCGTTTCGGCCAATGACCCGGTGACAAGGCACTACAATACTGATCGGGTTTGCACCGTTGGCTGCGCCGACGGCACGCGCGGCCCCTGGGCGGCCTAGTTGTTCTGCCAGTTGACCGTAATGCATTACCTGTCCACACGGGATAGTGCGTAGCGTTTTCCATACTTCCCGTTGAAATGGCGTACCGCCGGTGGCAGTGGGTAGGGAACCAATAATGCTTAGATTACCGGCAAAATAATCACGAAGTTTATCGCTTAACCCGCCGGGATTGGTGGCGGAAATACGCTCATAACCTTCTTTGCGATAATGGATGTCCAGCAATTGCACCATGCGATCGCTATACTCTTCCCACTCAACCGCCCGCAGACGAAATTGTTCATCGCAAATAACCCACAGAGGACCCAGTGGCGTGGCAATTTTTTCTTCAAGTAATCTCAGCATCCGTTCTCTCTTAAGATAAATGTGGGTAAACCCCCGACTAATCAGCAGACCGACAAGATACCATGCAAGCAACATTAGCAGCCATACCACAAGAAGATAAGAGGGTACGGTACGACTAATGAATAGTAGGTACCTGGATTAGTTTCCGGTTTGATCGATAGCGCTGAGGTGGATTTCCGGGCTAAATGCGTCTGCCGCTTCGTTACTTCTCCCGACACCAGCGAGAATGTGGTTTTCTGCAATGCAAACAAATGAATAAAAAAATAGAGCCTGTCGACATCCGCCAGACTCTACAGTACACACAGCAGTGCATCCGCGTCTTGAATCCGGCCTGCTTCCTGTCAGCCGGTGACAGTGTTATAACGGTTTTGCCCATCAGTTGCCAATTTTCTTCAGTGACAGATTTCACGAAAATATAAGTTAAAACGGTCATCTCATGATTGAATAATCATGCATCGTTAATCGACTGGTGAATTTAGCGGATGATTAACCTGTGCGGGGGTTAAACATATTGCAGAGTGATTTGCTGAAGTATATTTCAGGCGAAGTGCAACAAATTACCGTCATCATATATTGGTTGCTGTGATGGACAAATCGCCTTAATTAGGGCCTGTGCAGGCTCACTCCCGGCTTAAACTGTTCGATACTGCAACCAGGCTGGTATAAAATGCCCCGCCTGCGGGGACACTAGCCTGTATGGAGCAAGATGTTGCTTCAACTTGCGAAGTGAACGATACAGCAGGCATCAGATGTATGAACAATTAACTCGTCTGGATCACGACGTGCGAAGGTACATAGGAGGTTACATGAACCTTGACGACAAATCGCTGTTTCTTGACGCCATGGAAGATGTCCAACCACTGAAACGTGCTACTGATGTCCACTGGCATCCTGTGCGTAACCAACGTGCGCCACAGCGTATAGACACGCTGCAACTTGATAATTTCCTCACCACAGGATTTCTCGACATCATCCCGCTAAATCAGCCCCTGGAATTTCGTCGGGAAGGTTTGCAACATGGGGTGATCGATAAGCTACGCAGCGGCAAATATCCGCAACAGGCTAGCCTGAATTTACTTCGCCAGTCGGTGGAAGAGTGCCGCAAAATGGTGTTTAGTTTTATTCATCAGGCGCGGGCGGATGGTTTGCGTAATGTACTTATTATTCACGGCAAAGGCAGAGAAGATAAGTCTCACGCCAACATTGTCCGTAGTTATGTCGCACGTTGGCTGACAGAGTTTGATGATGTACAGGCTTATTGCACCGCGCTACCGCATCATGGCGGCAGCGGGGCGTGTTACGTTGCACTGCGTAAAACAGCGCAGGCGAAACAAGAAAACTGGGAGCGTCACGCTAAACGCAGTCGATAATTCATTGACGCTTCCGCGCTATTGAAAATATCAAGCCGCCAGTACGCGGTTGCGTCCGTCATTTTTCGCCCGATACAACGCATCATCTACGCGTTTAAACAGTTCATCGATGCCTTCATTGCCTTCGTGATGTGCCACGCCAATGCTGACCGTAAAACGCGGTAAGCCAGAAATACTCACTTTTGCCACGCTCAATCGGATAGTCTCAGCGAGAGAAATTGCGGCATCCAGCGGAGTTCTGGGTAATAACAAGACGAACTCTTCACCTCCCCATCGAAACACCATATCGCCTTTGCGAGCGCAGTTTTCGAGCGTACGAGCCAGAGTGCATAAAACTTCATCACCTTTCTGGTGACCGTACAGGTCATTAATATGCTTAAAACGATCGGTGTCGATAAGCAGCAAACTGTAATCCTGAGCGATTGCGAGATGCTGCATCTGGCCTTGCTCGGTGATGTGATAAAATTGTCGGCGGTTAAGTAACCCCGTCAACGCGTCATGGTGAGCCGCGTGTTCCAGTTGTTGTTCCAGCCTTTTTTGCTCGGTAATGTCATGCACGATGCATAACATTAACTTGTCGCCATAAATCTCAATTGGCCCGGCATAAGTTTGCACATGGCGAGTGGAACCATCTGCCAGCTTATGGACAAAGTTAAGAGGTTTATGTCCGCCGGGTAAACGCGAAATTTCATGCATGACAGGCATCACGCGACGCCCAAGAATATTAATTTCCCAAGTGTGTTTCTGACAGATTGTTTCATGGTTATAGCCATAGAAATTGAGTGCGGCCACATTGGCGTCGACAATTTGGCCATCACGCGAGGGATCTATCAACAGCATTGGCGCGGAATTAGTCAGAAAAAAACGCGCATAAACCCCTTGTTTTTTACGCTGATAATTTGCAGATCGGCTGGCTTTTAAGCCCAGACTTGCGGGTGTCTCCATCCCTTCAAATATAATCACTTCCCCAGAATCACCAATCTCTTTGAGGGTTAACCGACAGCTTAGTGCTGTCTCTTCACCATTACGCTTGACCGTGAGAATTTCTACAATATCGAGTTGGTTATGCAGGTCTACGAGATATTTTGGCAGTTCGTTTTGGGAGGAGACGGAATAGAGGCCGGTTCGTAGCTGACTAAAAGTGAGTTCTTGCATCAACAGTTGCGCAGCGCTATTGGCATAAATTAACCGTTCCTCGAAGGGGGAAACGATCCAGACAGGACTGGTTAATAAGTCCAGGGTATTGAAGTTGTGCGTAGTCATTGAAATCCCGTTATTTTTATCAATTTTCTATTGTTATCTGATCGCAAAAATGCCACCACGAATGATCAGATAATTCTGATAATGATAGACGCTATTTAACACTTTACCCCTTTTCTAATCATGAAAAGTATTTTGCTTTCTGTATTTAGTTTTGACAGGATTTTATTAATCATTTCAGGGTAATGGGGTGAGGAGATGTTGCGTAAGATGACCAGAAGACTAGACTACAAAATAAAGCATTGATAATGGAGGCACTGTGGAAACGATTAAGGGAGCGGACATAAATGTACCGGATGCAGTATTTGCCTGGATGTTGGATGGTAAAGGCGGCGTTAAACCGCTGGAAAATACAGATGAGATAGATGAAGAGCATCCCTGCTGGCTCCACCTTAATTATGTGCACCATGACAGCGCGCAGTGGCTGGCAACGACACCATTGCTACCAAATAACGTGCGTGACGCGCTGGCAGGGGAAAGCACGCGACCCAGAGTCAGCCGTCTTGGTGAAGGGACGTTGATTACGTTGCGCTGCATTAATGGCAGTACTGATGAACGTCCCGACCAGCTGGTCGCCATGCGTGTTTATATGGACGGTCGGTTCATTGTCTCGACCCGACAACGTAAAGTACTGGCGTTAGACGATGTAGTTAGCGATCTGGAAGAGGGTACCGGCCCGACTGATTGCGGAGGCTGGCTGGTGGATGTGTGTGATGCATTAACCGATCACTCCAATGAGTTTATAGAGCAACTGCACGATAAAATTATCGACCTGGAAGATAATTTACTTGATCAACAAATTCCGCCGCGCGGTTTCCTGGCACTACTACGAAAACAACTCATTGTTATGCGTCGCTATATGGCGCCGCAGCGAGATGTTTATGCTCGCCTTGCCAGTGAGCGCTTGCCCTGGATGAATGACGATCAACGGCGCCGAATGCAGGATATTGCTGACCGTCTTGGGCGCGGTCTGGATGAGATTGACGCGTGCATTGCGAGAACTGGCGTGATGGCGGATGAAATCGCCCAAGTGATGCAGGAAAATTTAGCCCGCCGTACTTACACAATGTCATTGATGGCAATGGTCTTTTTACCCAGTACATTTTTAACCGGGTTATTTGGCGTTAACCTCGGCGGTATTCCAGGTGGAGGATGGCAATTTGGTTTTTCGCTTTTTTGTATTCTGTTAGTTGTTCTTATTGGTGGTGTTGCTTTATGGTTGCATCGTAGTAAATGGTTGTAACAAAAGCAATTTCCCCGGGTTTCTGTATACAAAAACGCCGTAAAGTTTGAGCGAGGTCAATAAACTCTCTACCCAATCAGGGCAATATCTTTCACGCAGGTGAATGCAACGTCAAGCGATGGGCGTTGCGCTCCATATTGTCTTACTTCCTTTTTTGAATTACTGCATAGCACAATTGATTCGTACGACGCCGACTTAGATAAGTCGGCTTTTTTTTGTCTGTTATCTGTCAACGTCTACCCTTTAAGAGTCTACCCAATGACCAAAGGGAAATATGATGACACTCATTTATTTGCAAATTCCTGTCCCTGAACCGATTCCTGGCGATCCCGTCCCAGTCCCCGATCCAATCCCTCGTCCACAACCTATGCCCGACCCGCCGCCCGATGAAGAACCGATTAAATTGTCGCAACGTGAGCGTAGATCTGCGAGGATACGCGCCTGCTAACTTTGCGCTGATGACCACGAGAATAGATTGTGACCGCTTTTTCTACCCTGAACGTTTTGCCTCCCGCCCAGCTCACTAACCTTAATGAGTTGGGTTACTTAACCATGACACCAGTGCAGGCCGCCGCACTTCCGGCGATCCTTGCTGGAAAAGATGTTCGCGTGCAGGCGAAAACCGGCAGCGGAAAAACCGCGGCATTTGGCCTCGGGTTGTTACAGCAAATTGATGCGTCGCTGTTTCAGACTCAGGCTTTAGTGCTGTGTCCGACTCGTGAACTGGCGGATCAAGTCGCAGGGGAGTTACGTCGGCTGGCGCGTTTCCTACCAAATACCAAGATCTTGACCTTATGCGGCGGTCAGCCGTTTGGTATTCAGCGCGATTCACTGCAACACGCGCCGCATATCATCGTGGCAACGCCGGGGCGTTTGCTGGATCACCTGCAAAAAGGCACTGTTTCGTTAGATGCGTTGAATACGTTGGTCATGGATGAAGCCGACCGTATGCTAGATATGGGGTTTAGCGACGCAATTGATGAAGTCATCGGTTTTGCGCCAGCTTCTCGCCAGACGCTTCTCTTCTCTGCCACCTGGCCGGAAGCGATCGCCGCGATAAGCGGTCGTGTGCAACGAGATCCCCTGGCGATTGAAATAGACACAACAGATGCTCTTCCGCCTATTGAACAACAATTTTATGAGACATCCAGCAAGGGCAAAATTCCGTTGTTGCAACGGTTATTAAGTTTGCATCAGCCAGCGTCTTGTGTGGTGTTTTGTAACACCAAAAAAGATTGCCAGGCTGTGTGTGACGCGCTGAATGAAGTAGGGCAAAGTGCATTGTCGTTACATGGCGATCTGGAACAGCGCGATCGCGACCAGACGTTGGTTCGTTTTGCCAACGGTAGCGCTCGTGTGCTGGTAGCGACCGATGTCGCTGCGCGTGGTCTGGATATTAAATCGCTTGAGCTGGTGGTGAACTTTGAGCTGGCGTGGGATCCTGAAGTTCATGTGCATCGTATCGGGCGTACGGCGCGTGCCGGGAATAGCGGTCTGGCAATCAGTTTCTGTGCGCCAGAAGAAGCACAGCGCGCTAATATCATTGCCGACATGTTGCAGATGAAACTTAACTGGCAAACGTTACCAGCCAGCAGGGACATTGTGCCGCTGGAGGCTGAAATGGCAACGTTGTGTATCGATGGCGGGAAAAAAGCCAAAATGCGTCCGGGTGATGTATTAGGTGCGCTGACAGGAGATATCGGGCTGGATGGCGCAGATATTGGCAAAATCACCGTGCACCCAGCGCATGTCTATGTCGCAGTGCGACAGACTGTTGCTCATAAGACATGGAAGCAGTTACAGGGCGGTAAGATTAAAGGAAAAACTTGCCGGGTACGGTTATTAAAATAACGAAATGTTGAATTGCCTGATGCAAGGCTAAACATCTTGCCGGATGCGACGCTGGCCGCGTCTTATCCGGCATGCATAAGAGTAGCCCGATAATCTTACGCATCGGGCGTTATCCTGATTATTTCACTTCAACCACATTCAGCCGCAGTTCATCCAGCTGATTTTCGTCTTCTTCAGGCTGCCAGCCCATCGGTTGTAGTGGAAGCTCTTCGCGATCAAACGCCAGATCACCGCCGTTAACCACTTCTGAACCGTGGGTAATGCCTTTGAAATCGAACAGACTGGTATCGCACAGATGAGACGGCACTACATTTTGCATCGCGCTGAACATTGTCTCGATACGTCCCGGATAACGCTTATCCCAGTCGCGGAGCATATCGGCAATCACCTGACGTTGCAGGTTAGGCTGCGAGCCGCACAGGTTGCACGGAATAATCGGGAACGCTTTCGCATCGGCAAAACGCTGAATATCTTTTTCGCGGCAGTAGGCCAGCGGACGAATCACGATATGTTTGCCATCATCGCTCATCAGTTTCGGCGGCATCCCCTTCATCTTGCCACCGTAGAACATATTTAAGAACAGCGTTTGCAGGATATCGTCGCGGTGGTGACCCAGTGCGATTTTCGTGGCACCCAGTTCTGTTGCGGTGCGATAAAGGATACCGCGACGCAGACGAGAGCAGAGCGAGCAGGTAGTTTTTCCTTCAGGGATTTTCTCTTTTACGATCCCGTAAGTATTCTCTTCAACAATCTTATACTCAATGCCCAGCTTATCGAGATACTCCGGCAGGACGTGTTCCGGGAAACCAGGCTGTTTCTGGTCGAGGTTAACGGCAACCAGCGAGAAATTGATTGGCGCGCTTTGCTGCAAATTACGCAGGATCTCCAGCATGGTATAGCTGTCTTTGCCCCCGGAGAGGCAAACCATAATGCGGTCGCCATCTTCAATCATATTGAAGTCAGCAATGGCTTCGCCCACGTTACGACGCAGACGTTTTTGCAATTTGTTGAGATTGTATATCTCTTTCTTCGTATTCTTTTGATTTTCTTGCATTATTTCTGTTCTCTGGTACTAAATGGGGCAAATTGGGGGCAAACTTTGCAACTACGATAACCGCGCATTCAACATAGCTACCTGTTCGTCGTTCATGTCATCAATCCACATACCGTAAATTTCATACACCATCTGCGCAGTTTCATGCCCCATCTGGCTGGCTATAAATGCCGGGTTCGCTCCTGCCGTCAACAGCCAGCAGGCAAAAGTATGTCGCGTATGGTACGGATTACGGCGGCGAATACCAGCACGTTTTACTGCTGCATTCCATCTCGCACCCAAACTGCTTACCGAGTAATAAGGTTTCTGTTTTCCGTTACACATCCTGGGCATGAAAACAAAATGCAGTTTTTGCTTTTCGGTTCTGCCGTACTCCCGATGATAAAAAGTGATTTCGCTTTTGCGATGATGCCCGGTCAGTTTGTATTGCTCCTTCAGTGCTTCAAGAGCTGGCTGTAGTAGTGTTACCGTCCGGATCCCCGCATTTGTTTTTGGGGGACCGAACATATCAAGTATCGTCAGGTTTCTTCTGACATTCACAATTCCCTTCTCGAAATCCACATCCTCCCACGCCAGAGCAGCCAGTTCCCCGTGACGAAGCCCGGAGTAAACGGCAAATTTCCACAAGTTCTGGCTCTGTCCTTTTTCACTTTCCATTAATGCATTGAATTCTGTTTTAGATAACGGATCAGGCTTTATTCTGTTTCGCTGTAATTTTTTTACTCCTTCAAATGGTTTGGTTGATATAAATCCCGACTGATACGCAAAACGTAACAACGAACAGAGCAGGGCTATATAGTTATCAACTGTGCGCACGGTTCTTCCTTTTTTGTTGGATCTTGGATTATCCAGGTAAAGCGTTTCTCCATGCAGCAGTTCATTCCGGTAGTTTAAGATATCGCTATAACGAATATGTGATATAGGGGTACTCTCACAAATTATTATCCTGAGTGTTTTTAATTGTGATTTCGTTTTCTTCATTGTGTTTGTTGTTAACTCTGTCTCTTTAATTTTTGTCCAGATATCACAAAGTTCCCCGAACGTTTTTATGACCCTCGTTGTCACCATTTTTGCCCCAGTGCTGGACTGGGGAAAACGTCTTAAATACTCAAATTCACCGGAGTTGATTTCATGAACTATCAACGCTCTTAAATTCCCGGCCTTTTTAATGTTACTGTTAGTAACCTCCCAGCCTTTCAATGTTTCCCGACATCGTTTTCCTCGAAACATGAACCAGATGCGAATGTATTTACCTCGAATCTCGACACCTGTTGGTAATTTAGACATATCATGAGTCTTTGATAAACTGATTTATCTTTGGATAGTTGTACCAGATAATCCCTCGCTTACTGTCTGGCTTCCCTAAAGGAGATACTCGTTTGAAGTGGAAGCCTTCCACCCAACAGTTCTGGCGGTATGCTTCAATTTGTCTGGCCCCCAGACCAGTGCGAAGCATCAGGCCGTATTCAACCATCCACTCTTCATTAAAGATTACTTGTGCCATCGCATCACCTCTGGCAGGCGCCAATGTTAGACTGAAATTGACGCCCGATGTTGATTATTAATAATCAGCTATGAAGTTTTAATTTGAATACAATGCAATTCACGAGGACTGAAGTTGCTCGCAATTAAAATTTATCAGTTTTACTTTCTGCTCTCTGGAAACGCCTGCTTCTTTTTTACCTGAGAGCATTTTTTTGCATTCTGATTTGGTTAATTTTGTTTTTGAGTACCTTGTCCAGTTAGTAGGAGTGCCACCTTCCTTTTCAATAGTGGCGGTAATTTTATACATGAACACCTCCATTATTATTTCCAGTGGTTCGTTTATTCCATCGTTCGAGTGCTTCTTTTTCACTTCCACCATAGCCGGTTCGGGATTCGCATCCGTTACACTTCGCGCGGTAATATCCTGAAATGGCTTTCACCGTTACTGATGGACAACCACAAAAAGGGCATGGTTTGACTTTTTCATACCGCATTGTCTTTTCTCTCATAAAATAAAATTTTGTGATGGCGGTGAGGCTACACCGCCAAAGTCAATATCAGGAGCCGATATATTCTGGTTTCATATCTGTCAGTGTCGTTTTATACGCCTCATATAATTCACCCAGATGTGGCCGGGCAGCATTCAGCGTATTTTCCAGAGCAGTAAATTTTTGTTCTGCTTCTGGATCACCTGAAGAAGGTAGGTCATTTATCATCTTCTCGATACGGGCAATAGCATTGAGACGGTGATGACGCTGAACCACTTTTCCTTTAAGTTCCGTATAGAGAGCGCCAAGTGTATTTTTATGATCTTCCACTTCCTGGCGAAGTGCTGTTGTTTCCCCGGTGCTTTGTGCCTGCTCAATACGTTCACGGAAAGCATCGATCCAGTTTTCCCCGGCATCCTGCTCAATAATTGTTGTTTCACGTTCCGCGCGGCAAGCGGAAGTGTTTTTATGTTCCTGAACCGGATTAATGATTTTTTCCTGTGGCTCGTCCAGTTCGTCCCTGGTGTACACTCCAAGAATCACTTCGGGGCAATAAAGGCGCGCCCAGCGTTTCAGCGCCAGATAGGCAAGCTGCTGGCGAGGATCGTCGGCCCATAGCGTTGAGTTACGTGTTCTGGCCTGCGCCAGAAGTAATTCCAGTACGCGTGGTTTACTTTCGCCGCGTAGTGTTGCCTGGACACGAACACCGATCCCGTTTTCATCGGCCAGCTTCCAGCCAGGTACACGATATTCTTTCCCTTTGTCGCTCTTCCTGATTTCAAATTTCCCGATAATTTTTTCCCACGGCCCGAACCAGTCATATTCAATACGCCCGGTTAGCGGCCCACGAGTACTGATTACGGCATTAACCAGTTGCGCTTCATATCCGAGCACACCATTCACAACGAAAGTTTTCTGAGCTACTGCGTAAGGGTTCATTTGCCACTGCATCGCCTGCATGGTGATGGCCATGCAGTCTGATGGATTTCCCCGGAGGTGTTCCGGTACAGTAGCCATGCCGGAAGCCATTACCTGGGAAAATGTCTGAATTGCAGCCAGGGACTGAGGGCTGAAAACCGCAACATTAGAGTTAATATTTTCTTGTTGAGTTAATTCGTTCATTGTGTCCTTCCTCAGATGCTCAGTGCTTCAAGACGACGAAGATCAAAGTCGTTTAATTCGTCGGTATAACTTTCGGTAATCGGTGCTGGCCAGTTGTTTGTCTCCAGGGCTTCGTTTATCTGGCGTAGCGTCCGGCGATATTCCTGTCGACCAAGTTCCAGGAGTTCCTGCGAGGCTTCCACGACTGCCACCCAGTGATAGCCAGCATCTTTGTTGACGAAGATCCAGAAAAATTTGTCCAGGTTTGCCACATCGCAATACATTGCGGCGCTGAGGTGATAATCACGCTCAATAATTTCACGGTGCAGGCGATCTTTAAGTCGTTCCTGTCGCACATAACCGAGGCTGACTGACTTCACGTCAGCGCAAATGCTTTCGTATGGCAGCCGGATTTCGATATCAGGACGGACCCTGATTTCCAGCCCGGTTTCTTCATCAAACCCGAAATAGCTGATTTCAGATTTGCGATCCGGGTGGTTAAGTAGCCTTGCTGCATCGGTATTGTTTTGCAGTGCCGCGTGAATATTTTTTGCCTGTTCATACATATCCGGACTGATAAACGTTTTCCCGGCATTTTCTTCTTGCTGGCGTTTTTGCCAGTCCTCCAGTGTCACCAGTTCCGGGCGAATTTTCCGTGCGATTTCGGTTAATTGCTCTTTTGTGCCACTGATGTTGTAAGGCAAAGATTTAGCACGTTCTTTTTTTGCCAGTTCTGGGTCTACAGTTTCAATTTGATCCAGAAGCTGCTCCCGTGCTCCACTGGTTTTCAACAGAGGAGGGAGGCTTGCGTTGTATTCTTTAATACAGGCTTTCATTGCTGATGCTGTGTGTTTTTCCCCCTCAGGAATACGCCGAAATTCCACCGGAAGCGAACCGTAAAGGATGCCTGTTTCTTCGGCCCCGGCACTTACAGACAGTGGCTGTATAAGAGTGCTGTTGTAGCTTTCGATCCACTCTTTCATCTGCTCTGGTGTCATCAGTGCTGGCAGACTGGCATTGTGTTTTTTAATGATGGCGATCAGTTCGCTAGAAGTAGTAACCACATATTCAGGAACCGGTACCGGAATGGCATATTCATCAGCGAATTTATCCGTTTCCAGAACATAGCTGTGAATGATCCGCCCACGCAGCAGTACATCACTTTCCTCGTTCGGAATAGTTCCGGCAATGTGCCGTCCGTGGTAATACATCAGGCTGATACGGGCATCCTTCAGCATCGTGCTGCTTATTCCGTTGGCGGAGTGATAAACCTCGTTCGGGAGGTTTTCATAGCGGCCAGGCTCGAAATATGACGGCCACATGATTTCAGTTGCTACAGGAGCTGACGCTTCACCAGTTTCATCACTGCAATCACGATGCGGATCGCTGCCAGCATTCTCATTGTGCGGATGTTCAGCGCCTTCCATTTCCACCGGATCTTTTTCCTTAGCTTCAACCTGATTCTCTTCATCGAATGTTTCCTGGTATGTTGCGTCCCCCGTCACCGCCCCACAGTCAGGGCAGTTATCTCCGCCAGTCTGACCGCAGGCATTGCAGACTATTTCCGGTTCCTGTTGCACTACTGGCTCAGGTTGTTTCACATCCGGGCTGGTTTTTTCCGTTTCTGGCTGGTTCTGGTACACAGAATCGCGAGTCTGGATCCCCTTAACCCATTTCGGATCGTTCGGGTCGCTAATTCCGTCAACAAATTCACCACGTGATGCAGCAAGTAATTTATCGGCATCGACAGGATTTTTTGATGGAATGTTTTTCCGGGCTTCATGGAGTTCTGCCCGCAGTTCCTGATATTTCGCATCAACAGAATTTACCTGTGACTGAGCATCCAGCGGCTGCGTGTCCTGATGATGTTCAGTTGCGTCCGGTTCCATTGTTTCAGCCTCTCCCTGTTCATCTGCCGTTGTTCCAGATGGTTGCGGTTTTTCTTCATCATCCTGTTTTCCTTCTTCTGTTACTCGCTGCGGCATCGGGGCAGAGGAGCGACCGCAGGCAATATCCACGATTTCCGGATCAGGGTTGGCATGATCGGTTTCAGTCAGTACTTTGTTCAGATATTCAGTGACGTGCGCGGGGATGACCTCGATCCCAATTGGTGCTTCTTTCACGGACGCAACCACGATGGCGCGTGAATAATCCAGCCCGCCAGGCATGGTGATGAATTTGTCGCGGAAAACAGAAAAGGGCGGTTTATTTTCAGCGATAATTTCCTCAATGCGTTTAGCGTGTGCCGGATGAAGGTTATAGATGTCCACGTCCATTGAACGGGCCAGTACACCAGTGGCTACATCGCGCGCCAGTGATGCATCATCGTGGACAAAACCTTCGCCACGGTCGGTAAGAATACCGCCACCGGCATTTGCGCCCGACGGGGTGCGATTGATTTCAGATACGCAATTTCCCTTCGCCAACTCTTTTGTCAGTAATCCCTGCTCCAGATAATCAGTTTTCATCCAGGTGGAAATGAATTTGTCGAATTCAGCAGGGCTGATGCGACGGGTTTCTGTGCGGGTAAACACTCTGGATACCGACTCCGCCAACCTGCCAAGATGATGGTTTGCCAGCTTATCCAGTTCAGGATGAGAACGTACTGCTGTAAGCAGGCTCTGGAGGTAGCTATCCTCCGTATCCATCTCCATCCGGATGACGTTATTACGCTGTTCCGGCGTGGCGTGATTGCTGTATTTTCCATCTTCCATCCGACCGAAAAAGAAGAGATGAAGGAAACGATGAGTAAGACTGAGTGTGGCTACAGGGATTTCGCAATCCTGGCAATCCCCGTGAGCGTCTGCCCGTGTGTTTTCTTCCTGGCCTCCCGCCGGTTCTTCGGTTTCCGGTGCATTCTCCTGATGGTGAACGTCGTCTGGCGCTGCTCCCGGTTTTAGTTCCCAGGTCATGGAGTCTTTGCTGAGTTGATAGCGTTCACTCCAGGTAAAATCGATCTCACCTTCAGGGGGAAGGTCATTAACGACAGGAAAATTCGTGGCAACAGGTTTAAAATAGCTGCTCAGTTTTTTACCTGACTTAACGAGCAGGTAGTCCAGAGTGGCACAGGTCGATTCAAAATCGTCGCTTGCCCACAGGACGACGTCAGGTTCACCGGATGATTTTTTCGCTTTCCGTAACAGGAAGAGTGGTTTTGTGCTCATTGTTTTTTAACCTCAACTCAGATTAAAATTCGTTTTGTTCAGTGAATGATCTTGCCGGATACACACTGTTCAAGCCTGCGCCATACGCAGGCTATTTCTTTCAGATTTCACCTTTTAATTTCATTGCAATCAGAGTTGCCAGAAATCCGGCTTTTTTTTCTGCGGGCAGATTCTTTCCGATGTGAACCAGGCACATTTTTGTGACACCTTCATCAAGTGTTTTTACGTTGCCTGATGGACCATCGATATCAACCAAAGTGAAGGGTGTTTCTTTATTTTCTGTTTTAATCACGTAGCCAATACGCTTTCCTTCCAGATTAACCTCGTGAACAATGTCATCGGTAGTTACAACAGTGGCTTCATAATTGGTAATCATGTTTTTCTCCTTAATTAAGGTTGAGCGAATCCCTGCCATTGCTGGCATAAATTCAGTTTCGAATACTCAGTTAATTAAAGTTCGTGTGCCATCTGGTCTTTTTCGGCACAGATTTCACTACAATATTTTTTCATTTCCGTCGTTGGGATAACTCCACGCATGAAATGAAGTGATCTTGTAATGCTTTTGCTTTCTTCAACTTCTTTATCGCAAAGGTGGTAAGCACATTTTATTTTCTTAGTCATCACCATGACTCCGCCTTTACAGGTAAACCATCACGACCGAGGAAGACTTTAATCATGCAGTCAGTAATGCATGTTTTTGTGGTCAGGTTACGAATATAAAGTTTTCGCTTTTTAATATTGTTTGCCGAGGCAATATATGTCCGGCCTTCATGAAGAACATAATCACCAGGAGTCACACACTGACGTGGTATTTCATCAGTTCCGAAGTGATGTGCAATCATAATTATCTCCATTTTTACAAATGAACTTTGTTGATGCGGCGCCTGGTGCCTCCAGGTGACTGCAACCAGTTAACAATTACAGTCGGCTTTCCCACC
The DNA here is from genome assembly GCF_963883145.1 of Escherichia sp. E4385. Lineage (NCBI taxonomy): Bacteria > Pseudomonadati > Pseudomonadota > Gammaproteobacteria > Enterobacterales > Enterobacteriaceae > Escherichia > Escherichia sp. E4385. Next base: position 3,199 of record NZ_CAWOOJ010000012.1, on the reverse strand, counting down.
CAAACCAATAAGGACTAACATGACTTTTAACTATGCCGCGTGCGCTTAGCCGCATTCACCGCATCACAAAATTCACTTTAAAAAGGGCGGACATCAGTCGAACTTCAAGAAAAACTGATGCCGCCAAGACTACATACAGCAGTGTTGTTATTCACAACCGGAGGCGCACTCCCACCATTTAAATTTAACAGACAAGACCGACTCTTTATGGATATCGGAAATGCGCCTTCGTGTTGTGCGCCTGTCTTTTTACCACTTCAGGCTCGGTGGTATACTGGAGTTCTCACACAACCAGTAAGGAGAATAATTGTGCTATCCAATATGAATGAAATTGATTCGTTAGTTTTTGAATATTTGCGACTTAAGCACCCCAAAGGCTGGGATTGCAGTGAAGCCGATTTTATTTCAGAAGTTCAACGCCTGAGAGCGGAGTTTACCGAGCTTCTTAACCCGCCTCAGCGTGATATCCCCCCTGGGTTTATTGGTTAATCGCTAGAGTAATCATTGATTTGATACTGGCAACGGCTGCTGCGCTTGCCGTTGCCACAGCATTTTCAACAAACTCTTTATCTTTGCCTTTTAATGTTAGTTCTTCTATTATCCGGCAAAATGTAGGTTGATATTTTTCCAGAACAAAGTAAGCAAATTCTCTGTTAACGCTGTGCCCATAAACAATAATATTTTTATCTGTTTGCTTTGTATTTGTATCATATGCAGAATGTAGACTTTTATTAGCCATAATAATTCGTTCTTCAGTGCCTGCATTTGGTTCCAGCTGCTGGAGGCGCTTTGCATCCTCCAGAAGCAGAGCGATAACGTGTTTTAATTCTGTTTCGTTCATTTTATTCACCTGAATGTATTGCCAACCAGCGACGTGCGCCAGCTTCGGTTTTAAACGTTTTGCTTTTGGTATAAGTCATGGCGGTGAACGTTCCATCCTGGTTGGGGAACACGCCGCACACCAGGGATTCGTTGTTGCCGAGGCCGATTTTTTGCATTTTGCGAATCTCACATCTTGTTGTTGCGGATAGAGGCTTCTGCTTGCCAGAGATCCCAGTCGTTCCTGCGTAGAGCCTGTACAGCTTGGTTGTAAGTGATACCGCAACAATCCATCAAATACTGAACTACTTCGTAATGCTCCATCTTATCTCTCCCCTTAACGCCGGGTGGCGGAACTGTTTGCTGAGAACACCGTGCGGTGTCTTGATGGAATGTAATTTAGTTTTCTCATGTCTACAGGTCAAGTGTTTTTGATGAGAAAACTCAATATTAAATGTGAAATAAAGCCAACACATTGAAATGTAAGGCTTTAAATTTTTATGAAGGGATGATTATTGATGCTTATTACGTTTGCGAGCTTCTAGTAGCTCGGTGAATAGGCGATTAAAATTCTCAACGCGGGCACGAAGTTCGCTGATTTGTGCTTGTTGCTCTGATTTTGGTAGTGCGCGATATAATCGCAACATCTCAAACTCATCTTCCGATAAGTCTAAGGCGTTGTTGAGTGCAACTGGGGGATCCGGTGTTTTATCCTCGTCGCCAAACAGTATCCAAGTCGGTGAGCATTGCAATACCTCGGCTAGGCGATGCAAATTTTGCCCGCGCGGGGCTGTATGGTCACTTTCCCACAATGAAATTGATGAGCCAGATACGCCAGCAGCCTTGCTTAAATCGTTTTGACTTAAGCCAACCTGTTTGCGTCTTTCTCTAATTCGTTGACCTAAAGTTTTCTCGTTCATATTTAGATATCTTAATAATCCTTGACTTGAGATTCCTTGAGTGATTAATATTGAGAAAACTCAAGCGTGGGGGAGTGATGTTTAAATCAGACGTAATTAATTTTTATGGCACGAAGGCCAAAGTGGCGAAAGCTGCTGGCGTTGATCCATCTGCTGTTTCTCAATGGGGAGAACTGGTTCCCGAAGGTCGCGCGATGCGTCTACAAAAAGCATCTGGCGGGGAGCTTCAGTACGACCCCAAAGTTTATGACGAATATCGTAAGGCAAAACGACCTGGGAAGGTGATTCATGAAAATCAGGCATGAGCACATCGAATCAGTGCTGTTAGCCCTGGCAGCCGAAAAAGGGCAGGCGTGGGTCGCTAACGCAATTACTGAAGAATATCTGCGCCAGGGGGGCGGCGAATTGCCCCTGGTACCAGGCAAGGACTGGAATAATCAGCAGAACATCTATCACCGCTGGTTGAAAGGTGAAACAAAAGCGCAAAGGGAAAAAATTCAGAAGCTGATCCCAGCAATTCTGGCAATCCTTCCGCGCGAGCTGCGTCACCGACTCTGCATCTTCGATACCCTGGAACGCCGTGCATTACTGGCGGCGCAGGAAGCGTTGAGTACGGCAATTGATGCGCATGATGATGCAGTTCAGGCCGTTTACCGGAAAGCGCATTTCAGCGGCGGTGGGTCTTCCGACGATTCTGTCATTGTTCATTAAGCAAAAGTTTCCATGCTGGTTGTGCTTATTCTAAGCCACCGGGCAGCATCATACGGGGCAATTATGGCCGCATTACCATACATGCAACTGTACATAGCTGATTACCTGGCTGACACCATGCATTTGTCAGCAGAGGAACACGGTGCGTATTTGTTGCTGATGTTCAATTACTGGCAAACAGGAAAGCCAATACCCAAAAACAGGCTGGCAAAAATTGCCCGTCTGACTAACGAGCGATGGGCTGATGTTGAACCATCCTTGCGGGAGTTTTTTTGCGATAACGGCGACGAATGGGGGCATCTTCGGATTGAGGAAGATCTGGCATCAGTCAGGGAAAAGTTAACCAAAAAATCAGCCGCAGGAAAAGCATCTGTTCAGGCCAGAAGAAGCAGAAAGGAAGCAGATGTTCGAACAAAACAAGAGGGAAATTTAACAGGTGTTCAAACAGATGTTGGAGTGGTGTTTGAACATGATGCCAACACAAAGGCAACTAATAAAGATACAGATAAAGATCTAAAAACAGATCCCCCCCTAAATCCCCCCCGGGGGAATCGAGGTGTCAAAAAGTTTGACCCTCTGGATATTGCTTTGCCGAACTGGATTTCTGTCTCGCTTTGGCGTGAGTGGGTTGAATTTCGCCAGGCATTGCGAAAACCGATTCGAACGGAGCAGGGTGCTAACGGGGCGATACGGGAACTGGAAAAATTCCTCCAGCAGGGTTTTACCCCTGAGCAGGTGATTCGACACAG
>NZ_CAWOOJ010000011.1:317681-324229 GCF_963883145.1 Escherichia sp. E4385 | reverse complement strand
GCATTTCATGCAGCGGAAAATGTTTAGATTCAGCGATGGTGGAAATAGATTTTGTACCAAAACGTGAATCGAGTAGTTCCGACCTTAAATCCGTTACTTGCTTCTTATCCATTTCAAACTCCTTAAAATGATTGGATCGCAATAAAAAAGTAGGATTTATCGATAAAGTAAGCAAGCTCAATGGCCTGGGCTTTAAATAACAAAATCCTAATCTTGTTTAGTCTCTGACAATAATTACATTATGTTTTTTTAAGTGAAAACAAAAGGATGGGGAATATGCTGATGATAATATCGAGCTTTTTAATGTTGTTTTAATGTGTTTTTTTACCTGCCGTTATTATCACGTAAAAATTAGCCAATAAAATATCATTATTAGTTGGTGGTTAATTTTTTTTGAACGTTTTTAAAGATTATCGAATAAAAAAGATATAATTACAAGAATCCCCGCCAACATTGTTCGTGGGGTAAGTTGTTATTTCGGCAGTAATACTACGATATAGGTAACTGCGTGAAGGAGTTGTTGCCCTGGATGTAAACTGATTTTTACCCTACGTGTCATATGGTCGTTCACTTATTATCTTTGAAGGCCAGGCAAGATAACGTCAATACGGCGTTGGGGATCGTTTACACGCCAACTTCCGAAACTGATAAGTCTTCCTTTTAATTAATAGTGTAAAATTCAGGTATAACTCTGACAGGAGGAAATATGCGTAAATACATCACCAGCAGCGAATGGGCGCTTTTCTTTAATGCTATAACGGGTACGCGAAATGAAATCCGTGATAAAGCATTGCTACATATAACTTACATTCATGGACTTCGCGTCAGTGAGTTGATAGACCTTAGACTGGGAGATCTTGATATGACTGAAAAAATTGTTTTTATTAGGCGTCTGAAAAATGGATTATCAACTTCACATCCATTACAGCCAGAAACAATAGAATTATTGCAACGCTGGTTCCTGATTAGAAAAAGATACGCTAAAGGTAGTCAGGATGATTATCTTTTTCTGTCAAGCCATGGAAAAAAAATTTCCAGACAATGGATTTATAAACTCTGCGCACGATATAGTCAGCGTGCGGGTCTGAGAATTAAGGTTCATCCGCACATGTTGCGTCATGCCTGTGGTTATGCTCTTGCTAATCAGGGACTGGATACCCGTCTGATTCAGGATTATCTGGGTCACAGGAACATTCATCATACTGTACTGTATACGGCCAGTAATCCAGGTCGTTTTCATCGGGTCTGGCGCAGTTAAATTTTTACGCAAGGAGTGAGGAATTGCATATCCATAATATTTTTATTATCTGTTCTGTGAAATAGTGTGTATATAGGTCCTCTTTTTAAAACACATTTATTAATACACAGCGCCCCCATGGCATCATATATATGAAAATCAAAAATCTCTTTGTATGTCCCAGTAAATTCCTGGCTGGCATATAAACCATCAGGAAGAAGCGTCTCTGGCAGGGAAAAACTGTTTATTTCTTTAAAAGTATAAATTAGTTCAGAATCTGTTTCTCTGGAGGGTATCATTTCACCTGAAATCATAAAATCAGACATTTCATTAACAGGATCATAAATTGATACTATGGACTGAAAAAGGTTACGGTTATAAATAAAATGATCGCCGCTCTGGGTATGGATAAAGTCCATTCCCAGATTCACAGGCATTTTAAGGTTTGGAACAGAAGGATGATTGCCCTCAGTTATCTCAATCATTCTGAATTTTGTGCACGGTGTGGTTCTGTACAATACGGGCTGGGCATACTGCATATCCCAGGCATCCGCATTGCGATACTGTACTGGTGACACCTTGAACTGTTGCCTGAAAGCACGGGAAAAAGCCTGGGGCGAACTGAACTCATGCATTAGTGATATATCTGTTATCCGGCGACTGGTATGACGCAAAAGTAAAGCGGCAAGTGTTAGTTTTCTGCGACGTATGTACTGCGCCACACTGATCCCCGTTACATCCTGAAACAGTTTGTACAACCAGCGTTCTGAATAGCCTGAACGTTCAGCAAGAACTTTTACTGACAGTGAGCTGTTCAGATTCCCTTCGATAATTCCCGCCAGTTGCTGGATTAAATTCATTTGCTATACCTGTGGGTCCATGCCAGTTGACTGTTCTTAAGAGCAATCGGTGTTTTATTCTGCTTTCCTGACTTTAGCACGTTTAGCCATAGCCTGATGGGGTCATCGTGTCACTCTTGAATGCTCTGTTTCATCTGACCGGAGCCATTAATGTCTTCCCGAAAATTTCTTACTCACCATGAAGTCAGCCTTTTGCTACAGGCGGTGCTGAAGGGGCGCCACCCGGAACGTGATGCCTGCATGATACTTCTTGCCTTTATCCACGGACTCAGGGTCAGCGAAATGCTTTCGTTACGTCTTGCTGACCTTGAGCTCGAGTCCCGAAAACTGTGCGTCCAGCGCCTGAAAAACGGCTTCAGCACCGTGCATCCCTTACTGACTGAAGAAGTACAATGTATCAGGAACTGGCTCAAAGCCCGGGAAACTATGAAATTAACTACAACAGAAGAAGAGAGGGACTGGCTGTTTATTTCCAGATCAGGGCGTCCGCTTACCCGTCAACGATTTTATAACTTGCTGGCTGAAGCAGGAAGAAATGCCGGGCTGGCTGTTGCTGTCCATCCACATATGCTGAGACATGGGTGTGGTTACGCGTTGGCTGATAACGGCATCGATACACGCCTGATTCAGGATTACCTGGGACACCGGAATATCCGGCATACGGTGATTTATACAGCTTCAAATTCGGCCCGCTTTGAACGGTTATGGAAGCCGTCAAAAAGGGCGAAAAAGCAACTTTTTGACCCAAACTGTAAACTGCCTGTATTGCGGTTGCAAATGTTAAAAAACACATGTTATGCAAACAACAATTAATTAAAGATAATTTGATTTAAATCAATAAAACCCCCGTATCAATTCCTTTCTGTAACAATATGGCATTGATGTCTGTCAGTTTTCTAAATTTTCCAAAACTCCATCAATAGTATAAATAGCCAAAAACATCACATAACTAAGAAAATAAAACCAGATAAAAACAAAAATTTAGTTTTTTAATCCAATGTTGTCAAAATGGGTCATTTTGACAACAACAGATCCTCTTCTTGTGCACCTGTATTGCGCGTTACTCAGCACTGATAACCCGACACAAGCGGCAACAGATGTCTGTTGTCATTATTGGGGGGAGGGATGTCAGTGCTTCTTAATTCATACTTCTGACGGAGAGATATTCAGGTGGCGGGTATGCCTGAGAGACGCAGACGAATAAAGAGACATTTTTTCTGTCCTGAGTGTGTTCAGGACATGCAGGCTCGACCACTGTATATCATCGTGACCTTCTGGGGGATGCGAACCGGCAGGTTACTGACAGTTGAGGCGGTCAGCCGGGAGTTTCATATTCCCCAGAGAACAGCAAAAGATATTCTGTATTACATTGAGCACGAGGGACGAAACCATATCCGCAGCAGGCGCTTCATACAGAACGAACCGACAACGGGACGAAGACGCGCTCTGCGGATCCTGGATATACAGGATCCGCAGGAAATCCCGGCAAGTTCAGGGGCAGAACTGGATGTTCTGTTGGAACCTGTTGCCCCCGCAGCAAAGCAGTCACTCAGGCCACAGACAAAATTTCAGAAACTACGTCAGTGGATGGTATCGAGAAAACAGAATGAACAGGCTCCTCTGGAGCTGACAGAATACGGATGAAACAGATATTTTTGATGAGTCAGTGTCAGTACACCCGCCTCGGGCTTTTTGCAGTGATGGAAAGTGCCGGGCAACATGCTGTTCAGGTTATTTCCGTGGAAACACCGGAGCAGATTGTGTCGCATATTCTGTCTGATAGACACCTCCCCGGGAAACAGCGTGTCATTGTGGTAGATCTCACCTGCCATGAGTCATCAGTGACTGTGAGGGCGCTGTGGTTTTTGTGGAATCTGTCAGTCCTTTATTCTGAACGCCACGAACTGAGAGGGACTCCATGCATTTTATTTGGCTATCAGGGAGGGCAGAATAATATCAGATATCCTTTTACCTGGATTTCTCCGTCACAAAGCTTTCATCAATTGAAAAATATTTTTCTGCGCATTCTGGCCGTGCCTTCTCGCTATATAAGTAGTGGGTATAAATTTCAGCGTTTAAGTGCTAATGAGCGACATGTGATAAATGCACTTCTTAGTGGGGAAACTGTAAGTGATATTGCAAAGCGCATGGAAATACATTACAGCAATGTGTGTTACTACCGACAAAAGGCGATATTTAAAATCGGTTTGAGAAACCGGAATGATATTGCATGGATTATGAACAGGACGTTTTTGTAAGCGCTGTAACGGCACATGCTGAGCGGATACACTTCCGAAATTGATAAGTCTTTCTGCACGTAAACTGTAAACTAACTCCTGCGCGTAACCGGAAGTAATGCAGAGAGCATTTCATCGGCAACGACTAAAGTCGTTTTAACTATAATGGAATGCGCGAGGTGTGACATCGTGAGAATGTCATATGTGAACTCATCTCTGCTATCACAGAAGAATATCATAACTGAGCGATGGGTATTGCTCATTATAAGAAAGACAACTCAGTTATATTGTTAGCGTACTCATCGTGCTTTTCAACGCTTATATATTTTTGAAGGTGAAAATATGTCAACGCTGAAGAATACATTTTTTATCCCTCCGCCTGATACGCCAACGCAGGTAGGGCCTGAAAATATTTTTTATGATTTTAATGATGGTGCACGTGTATTGCTTCCTGACGGGAAATGGCACGTGCGTCTGCTGGATGCGGATTCAGAAAATATTCTTTTCTGCTGCGATGTGGATAAAGGCTGGGTAACCAGCAGTAAGAAATATTTCGTGCGCTTTCGTATTCAGGTATTCCGTCAGGGGGAAGAAACGCCCCTGCTGGATGAAACACTGAAACTGAAAGACCGGCCTGTACTGATTTCATTCCCGACCGGTACGCTAGGCGATTTGCTCGGCTGGTTTCCTTATGCGGAACGCTTCCAGTCCCTGCATAAGTGCAGTCTGGAATGCACGATGGCGCAGGACATTATTGATCTGCTGGCGCCTCAGTATCCGCAGATACAGTTTTCCACGCCGGATAAGCCGCGCACGGTGGCGCCTTATGCCACGTATCGCGTGGGGCTTTATTTCGGTGGCGATACAAACAATCAGCCGGTGGATTTTCGCAAGGTCGGTTTCCACCGTTCTGCAGGCTACATTCTGGGCGTTGACCCGCGTGAAGCCCCCGTCCGGCTTGACCTGTCCGCGCCCCGGGTTATCCAGGAGCCTTATGTGTGCATCGCCACACAGTCCACCTGTCAGGCGAAATACTGGAACAACGGCACTGGCTGGAGTGAGGTCATCGCACACCTGAAATCACTGGGTTACCGGGTGCTGTGCATTGACCGGGACGCCCACTATGGCCAGGGCTTTGTCTGGAATCACATCCCGTGGGGCGCAGAGGACTTTACCGGCAAGCTCCCGCTGCAGGAGCGGGTGAACCTGCTGCGCCATGCCAGCTTCTTCATTGGCCTGCCAAGCGGTCTGTCATGGCTGGCCTGGGCTACCCGTATTCCGGTGGTGCTGATAAGTGGCTTCAGCCTGCCCAACAGCGAGTTTTATACCCCATGGCGGGTATTTAACTCCCATGGTTGCTACGGGTGCTGGGACGATACATCGCTGAATTTTGACCACCACGATTTTCTGTGGTGCCCGAGACATAAAAACACTGACCGGCAATTTGAATGTACCCGGCTGATAACCGGCGCCCAGGTCAAGGGCGTCATCAATAAACTTCACCGTTCTTTAACTGAGCAGGGTGTTGAGGACACTCTGGAGAAAGGAGTAAGCAATGAATAAGGTTTATAACACTGTCTGGAATGAATCCACAGGGATGTGGGTCGTTACCTCAGAACTGACCCGTAAAGGAGGTCAGCGCCCCCGGCAAATCAAGCGTACCGCGCTGGCAGGGTTGATTGCCGGTTTGCTTTTGCCGTCAGCACCTGCGCTGGCTGTTGCCCATGACAATATGACGGTGGAGGATAACGCAAGTGGTGCCACGTACTTACGTCCGGGTGACACGGCAACGAATACTACAATCAACGGCGGTATTCTTCATGTCTCCAGCGGAGCTAGTGTCACGAGCACGACTATTAACTATGGTCGCAATAACCCTGGAAGCCTGTATGTGTCCAGCGGCGGCAGTGCCACGAGTACCACAATTAACCATGGATACCAACATCTCCTTGGAGGAAGTGCCACGAATACAGTCATTAACAGTAAAGGGACTCAGTGGGTTCAGGACGGTGGCAGCGCCACGAATACAACTATTAACGGTGGCATCCAGCGTGTAAGCGGTAATGCAACCAGCACCACTATCGGCAACGGTGGGAATCAGTATGTCTCTAACGGAGGCATTGCCACGAACACCCTCATTAATAATGGTGGGAAACAGACTGTCCACTACAGAGGAAGTGCCGCGGACATCACCATTAACAGCGGTGGAATACA
>NZ_CAWOOJ010000011.1:0-317508 GCF_963883145.1 Escherichia sp. E4385 | reverse complement strand
GGCAATGCCGATAACATCACGCTTAATAGTGGCGGGACTATTAGGGTATTTGGGGGGGCTCTGTCTCAAATTTATCCCAAGGCAGTGGCGGTATTATCCAGACCAATACTAGCGCCAGTATGAACGGAACGAACCAGAATGGTGGTTTCAGTATTGCCGCAGGCAGCGCCAGCAATATGCTGCTGGAGAGCGGAGGTTATCTCAGGGTATTAAATGGACATCAGGCCAAAGATACCATCCTTAACAACGGTGGGAGTCTGTTTGTCGAGAATGGCGGCAGTGCCACGAACACCACTATTAACGGAGGGGAGCAGAAAGTCTCCAGGGGCGGCGATTCCATTGGCACCATACTTAATGAGGGCAGGGAGTTTGTCGATGCGGGCGGCACAGCAACAGACACCGTTGTAAATGGTGGTATGCAGGTTGTCTATGCCGGAGCTACTGCAATCAATACCACCGTTAACAATGGTGGCGGGTTACATACATCAGGGAATGTATCCGGTGCCACTGTTAACAGTGGCGGGACACTAAATGCATTTGACGGTTCCGTTGTGACCAATACCATCATTGATGGGGGCTGGGCGACAGGTTTCGCTGGCAATAAAGCTCCCAGCTTTGTTGACACGGTCATCCAAAATGGTGGTCGCCTTGACATCAAGGGCGAAAATTATGCCGGTTCTAAAGCTGCAACTGCTACCGGTACCACTATCAACAGTGGTGTGATGTACTTGGTATCCGGAGGCTCTGCTACTAACACCACCATCAACAGTGGTGGGCGGGTATCTATTGCTGGAGGACTGAAAGAATCTGTACTGACGCAGACTACTATCAATGATAGTGGGAGTCTGTATGTAGGTGCGAACGGAAAAGCACAAGATACCATCATCAACAGTGGTGGGGTTCAGATTGTAAGTTCTGGTGGTAGTAACACCAGCACCACGGTCCACAGCGGCGGTGTGCTGCAGGTGAGTGCCGGTGGTTCTGCCTCGCTGGTTACCCAGAACAGCGGTGGAGCTATCGTGACCAATACCAGCGCTGTTATAGACGGGACTAACCAGAATGGCAGCTTCAGTATTGCCGGTGGAAGTGCCAGCAAAATGTTGCTTGAAAATGGTGGTTCTCTCGCTGTACTCAATGGGCATCAGGCCACAGGTACCACTATTAACAGTGGTGGAGATATGATGGTCGAGGGCATCGCTACTGACACAACCATTAACAGCAATGGCTTACTGCATGTATCCAGCGGCGGTAGTGTCACTGGCACCATCGTTAATAACGGTGGCCGCGAGAATATCAATTCAGACGGCAGTGCTACGAGCACTACCCTTAATAGTGGTGGTATCCAGGCAGTCTCCAGCGGCGGTGTTGCCACGAGCACCCTCGTTAACAACGGAGGGAGCCAATATGTCTACAGCGGCGGCAATGCGTTGAACGCCTCTGTTAATGACGGTGGGCGTCAGTTTGTCTCCAAAGGCGGTATCGCCATTGCTACTTCTATTAATAGCGGAGGTCGCCAGTATGTACGTATCGGCGGCAGTGCCACGGACACCGTAATTAACAATACTGGGCGCCAGTTTATCTCCAGCGGCGGCAGTACCACTAACACTACAATTAATTCCGGTGGGGGGCAGTATCTCTACGGCGGAAATGCCACGAAAACTACTGTTAACAACGGCGGACGCCAGTACGTCTCCAGTGGCGGCAGTGCCACTGACACAATCGTTAACAGTGGTGGACGTCAGCATGTTTACATCGACGGTAATGTCACAGAAACGACTATTACAAGCGGCGGCATGCTACAGGTTGAGGCCGGAGGTTCAGCCTCTAAGGTTACCCAGAACAGTGGCGGGGCTGTTGTCACCAATACCAGTGCAGCCGTGAGTGGTACCAACGATAACGGCAGCTTCAGTATCGCTGGCGGCAGTGCAGCCAATATGCTGCTGGAAAATGGTGGATACCTGACGGTGTTTGACGGTCATCAGGCCAGCGATACGATGGTTGGCAGTGACGGTACGCTGGATGTCCGCAGCGGCGGTGTGCTCTACGGCACCACCACCCTGACTGATAAAGGGACGTTGGTCGGTGACGTAGTCACAAACGAAGGCAACCTGTATTACCTCAACAACAGTGCTGCGACCTTCGCAGGCACCCTGACGGGTACCGGCACCCTGACGCAGGAAGGCGGTAGCACCCGTTTCAGCGGCCTGTTGTCTCAGGACGGTGGGATTTTCCTTCAGAGTGGCGGGGCCATGACGATGGATGCCCTTAAGGCGAACGCTAATGTGACGACACAGTCAGGCACCACCCTGACGCTGGATAACGGGACCATCCTGACGGGGAATGTTGCGGGGGACAACACCGGTGCAGGTGACATGGCGGTTAAAGGTGCTTCTGTCTGGCATCTCGATGGTGACTCCACTGTCGGCGCATTAACGCTGGATAACGGGACCGTTGATTTCCGTCCGTCAGCAACTACGCGTCTGACGCCAGCCTTCCAGGCGGTGTCGCTGGCGCTCGGGAGCCTGTCTGGTAGCGGGACGTTCCGGATGAACACGGATATTGCATCACATACCGGAGATATGCTGAATGTCGCGGGTAATGCCAGCGGTAACTTTGTGCTGGATATCAAAAACACCGGTCTGGAGCCAGTATCTGCTGGAGCGCCGCTTCAGGTGGTGCAGACTGGTGGCGGTGATGCCGCTTTTACCCTGAAAGGCGGGAAAGTCGATGCCGGTACCTGGGAATACGGCCTGAGCAAGGAAAATACCAACTGGTATCTGAAGGCTGACACTCCGCCTCCGGTGACTCCGCCGACTAACCCAGATGCTGGTAACAACCCGGATGCAGGTAATCCAGGTACAGGTAAACCGGATGCAGGTGTGTCGTCTCCGGTGCGTCGGACAACAAAATCAGCCGACGCGGTACTGGGCATGGCAACAGCACCGGCATACGTTTTCAACAGCGAACTGGATAATCTGCGTTTCCGTCATGGCGATGTGATGCAGAATACCCGTGCACCAGGCGGAGTATGGGGCCGTTATACAGGGTCAGATAACCGCATCAGCGGCGGGGCCAGCTCGGGCTATACCCTGACCCAGAACGGTTTCGAAACCGGCGCCGACAAGGTCTTTGACCTGGGTGAGAGCAGTTTAGCTGTAGGTGCCTTCTTCTCTTACAGCGACAACAGCATTAAGCATGCCCGTGGAGGAAAGAGTAAGGTCGACAGTACCGGTGGTGGTCTGTATGCCACCTGGTTTGATAATGACGGCTACTACGTGGACGGTGTGCTGAAATACAACCGCTTTAATAATGAGCTGCGTACCTGGATGAGTGACGGTACGGCGGTGAAAGGGGATTACAGCCAGAACGGTTTCGGCGGTAGTCTCGAAGCGGGCAGAACCTTCAGTCTGAATGAGAATGCATGGGCGCAGCCATACGTGCGGACAACGGCATTCAGGGCGGATGCGAAAGATATCAGCCTGAATAACGGTATGAAAGCCAATATCGGCGCAACCAAATCTCTGCAGGCTGAGGCTGGCGTGAAGCTGGGGATGACCCTTGACGTTGCAGGAAAAGAAGTCAAGCCGTACCTGTCGGCGGCGGTGAATCATGAATTTTCGGACAACAACAAAGTCCGTATCAATGACACCTACGACTTCAGGAACGACATCTCCGGGACGACCGGGAAATACGGACTGGGTGTCAGTGCGCAACTGACCCCAAATGCTGGCGTCTGGGCTGAGGCTCGTTATGAAAACGGTAAGCATACCGAGTCTCCGGTCACGGGCAGTGTCGGGTTCCGTTTTAATTTCTGAGACGTGTCCTGAACAGAGCAGGGATTAAACCATGCGCTGCGGGCGGAAGTTAAAAGGCTTCCGCCCGCGTTTAAATACTTGCTGCCAGAATTCGTAAAAAAAATTCACGGCCTGTATCGATGCAAACTGTGTGGACAATGAAGCTAAGCCAGATGGTCAATGTAATATCTGAGGGGATACAACAAGGGTAAACAGGTTTCCATGTCCATTAGAACTATTGGCTCAAAAGGTATTCATCTCTCGATGCAGAATAAATTACTATTTAAGTGATACTACGTAAGTGTGAATTTATTTAAAATATTAATGTTTTTTATCTTTTCGGTGTTTCTATATTTTAATGGTGGCAATTTGTATTTTTTAGAGAAAATCCGAGTAAAGGTCTGTTGTGAATCAAACCCATATTTATAGGCGATACTCATCACAGACTCATTAGTCTCGACAAGATCTTTAGCTGCAAGACTAAGTTTTTTATCTTTAATATATTTCCCAAGGCTAACTTTTTTTATCTGTACAAAAATCCGCTGAAGATGCCACTTAGAGTATCCAGCCCGCGTAGCAACATCGTCTATCTTCAGCGGTTTATGTAAGTTTGAATCAATCCATTGAGTTACCTCATCGATAATATCTTCTGTTCTGGACATAAGACGACGCTAACTATAAGAGGGCTGTGACATATATTGTTCAAAATGCTAATTACTTATAGATTTCAGCAACCCCGTGCAATCGGTTATTCCCTGTGGTTGACAGAATTTTGAATGATGTTGCTCCTTGATCATCAGCTTTACGAGAAAGCGCATTCGATAATTCTTCAAGCGTCAGAGCATTACTGGCTGAGACTACACCAATCTTTTCTTTGCCATTTGCATGACGAATCTCCTCAGCAGCAGATGCAGTATTTACCGAAATGAATCCCATGAATAATGCAGTAATTAGTAGTGCTTTCATATCTGATACCTGTTTTAAACGATATATTTGGAAGTTGACAAATACCAGAAGGAGCTTCCTCCTTCTTGATCTGTAAATATACAGTTCTAAGCTGTCATAAGACTGACTGTCATATGACAACGTGAATTTTTCGAATACAGATTCAGGTCGTTAATAACGCACTCAGGTTCTTCAGTAAGGGGCATATTGTCTATATCGAAAACCCCATCATTTTTTTGGGGATTATCACTCTGCAGCTCTGCAAACAGAGGAGTGAGATCCTGCTGTGCTTCTCCTCGCTCTGCGACCAGTTCGAACGTTTTATTTTTAGCCGCATCATTGCTCAAGGCCGTTACCAGTACCCGGGCGATTTGTTCCCGGGAAATAACACCATCTTCCGGCGTTCCCGCATGGCGTCTATCCCCCTGAAGCATGACGATTCTGTGCTCATCATCATTGTTGTAATCAAACCAGCCGGGTCTGACGATAGTGTAGATATGCCCGCTGGTTCTGACCAGGCGTTCAGATCTTCTCTTCCAGTCATGAACTTCAGTACGTTGATTCCAGCTACTGAGCCGCTCAGTAACGCCAATCGTTGTCATCAGGGCGATGCGAACAGGTGTATCCATGAATATTCGCAAAATGTTACGTACACCGCCGTAATCTATCGCTCTGGCACCAATACGTCCCTGACCATCGGAGCCGAGTGTAAAAATGATGGCATCAATATCTTTCGGTAAATCGGTGAGTGTTTCAGGTATTGAAACATCGCCATAGAAAATATCTGTTCCACGAGGGAGTAACTTGATTTTCCGCCGATTCCTGATCAGAGCCACTGGCTGATGGCCCATTGCAATAGCAGTATTCACAACATGAATACCAATGCTTCCTGTTGCGCCAGCAACGAGTATTTTCATGATAAACCTTCTGATAATTCAGCCTTATATTTGATACAGCCAGAATATCAATTATCATTATTGCCAGTAACGAGGCTAAAATGATTGTGTCTATGAACACCCTTCATGAATGCGCTTTGAAGGGAATGCTTCTACAAGGAAATCGTCAATGCTTAAAGAAAACTTCAACGAACTGCAAATCTTTCTTGTGGTGGCAAGAGAGCGAAGTTTTACCAAAGCAGCGAGCAAACTCGGCGTCTCTCAGTCTGCACTTAGCCATGCAATGAAGGCACTGGAGGAAAGGTTAAATATCCGTCTCTTAACCCGAACTACCCGTAGCGTGGCTCCCACGGAAGCAGGGGAGAGAATAATTGCCTGTCTTGAGCCACGTATAGATGAGCTTGAGCGCGAGCTGGAATCACTTATCCAACTGAATGGCACTCCCTCCGGGAATATTCGTTTATCAGCCGGGGAACATGCTGCGCGCAGTCTGGTCTGGCCGAAGCTAAAACCGTTCCTCAGGGAATATCCCGAAATCAATGTCGAACTGGTGGTGGATAACGGTTTTGTCGATATTGTTGAAGGTCGTTTTGATGCCGGGATCCGGCTGGGTGAAAGTGTGGATAAGGATATGATTGCAGTGCGAATTGGGCCGGATATGCGGATGGCTATGGTGGGAGCGCCGGCGTATTTTGCTGCAAACCCTGCGCCTGAAACGCCTCACGAACTACAAAATCATCGCTGCATCAATATGCGTCTGCCAACTGCCGGTGGACTTTATCACTGGGAGTTTGAACGCGAAGGGAAACCGTTTCGGGTCAGAGTTGATGGGCAACTGACGTTTAATTTGCTGCCAGAAAGAATTGATGCCGCATTATCAGGATTTGGTATCGCCTGTGTTCCCGAAAACGAGGTTCAGGATTATGTAAAGTCAGGCGAGCTTATTCAGGTTTTACAGGAGTGGTGTCCAACTTTTCCCGGATATTACCTTTACTATCCCAGCCGTAAGCAGCATCCGCCTGCTTTTGCGCTGTTGATTGATGCACTTCGCTACGCGGAATAACGAGTCCACATTTTGCTGTGGGCCTTGCGCGGGCATAATGACCTTTTTCACTGCACGCCTGTAGGCCAGTGTGCTTTAATACAGCGAAGGCCAGCGCTTCAGTAACGTTGAAAGCTTGATACAGCAGTGAACAGAGCAAACATCTTCGAGGCTCTGAATCTCCATCAGAAAAAGCTACACAATACGATGAGCGCCCACTGAAGGTTAGGCGCTCTATTAAACGTTTAAGGTGATCTTCTAAAATGGTTATTGCAGATTTTTCTCTTTCAAAAACCGACTCACCAAATCAGCGATCTGCACATTATTCAGGTCGGAAAACGGGAAGTGGGTATTACCTCTGATTCCAGCCTCAGGCAGATGCGTCACCGTCACATCCCCACCATGCTTGTTAACCACGTCACGCCACTTACGCGCCATTGCCAGCCGTACTCGCCAGCTGTCCTGGGCGGGCATGGCTACAGGCTTATCCGGTATGTTATCGCCGTAAATAATCAAAATCGGGATTTTAGTCAGCACCATAAACTGTTCCATTGGCACGGATTCACCCTTCAGCGTGTCGAACGCACTTGGCATAGGGGCAGGAAGTTCTTTTTCCGGGAACACAAAACCGCTGCCTGGCTCGAAGGCGACAATGGCTTTGACCTTGTTGTTTTTCATCGCGGTATACCAGCCTGGTCCACCCCCCTGAGAGTGAGTAAAGAGGATTGCCGGGCCTGATTTATCCACTACGGCAGACATCGCATCAGAGATGACATTGACATCAAATGGCCCTGTATTCGGAGTCATCTGGCGGAAATACTGATTTAGTGCCTCTTTGTCGTGGGAAAACTGGACGCCTTTAAAATACTCTGGCCACACGCCAACACGGAACTGGTTAAACCACATCTGCTCATCAGGTTTTGGTGTAACCGTACCTTCTACAGTGGTACGTCCGGCATCACCCCGACGCGGCTGATCGACAATATACGTGGAGAATCCGCGGCGCAGGAATATGTTCTGGAACCCTTCTCGACCATCCGGCGTAATTTCCCAGGTACGAGAAGACTGGCCCGCGCCATGCAGCATAACTATGGGATATTTATGCGGATTCTCCGGTATTTGATAGAACACCGACGCATGATCGCCATGATAAGTTTGACCTGCAGAGTCCAGCGGCTTTTTCGCGTCAAATGTTCCCGGGGCGGTGATGATGGTGCCTCCGGCAGAAAAACTTCCTTGCTCCTGAATGACCAATGGTTCGGCGTATACAGACTGCGCCCCCAGGCCTCCTGCCATCATGCAGATGGCCAGCATTTTTAAGACCGTTTTCAAAATTACATCCTCTGTTATGGTTGCCGTTTAATCATATCTGAGTTGCCAGCGTTAATTATTTCGCCCCCTTGATTGCCTTTATTTGGCGGATTCATAAATGCAGAGGATGAATCACGTATGTGCACTGACCAGGGGGAGAGTCTGCATGACGACCGTCTCTATTTGTTCTCAAGCGCTTTTTGCAGTGCCTCTTCAGCTCTTGTGGCTGCATCATTGTCGCCATGTTCACGCAGAACCTGTGCTAACTGTCGTAACTGCGCTGCCGTCAGACCGACTCGCAGACTTGCTCGCGTATGTGACAGTAACTGGGCTTCAACGCCTGGCGTAGCGGCTAATGCGCCAACTGTTGCCAGTTCACGGCTTTGCCAGTCGAGGTTATCGCGAGCGAAAATATCGCCGAACAGATGTGTTTGCAGGAATTGATTTATTGTTGGCGCAAAATCAAACAGTGGCCCCTGAACAGGCGCGCCTGAGATTTTCGTCTGGTTTGCGGTACCGACACGGCGAAGTTCATCCCCGACGGGAATAGGGGCGATCGGCGCTTTACCTTCAATGTCTTCGATGCCACGTTGTTTACGTGTTTCGACGACTTTCATCAGCTCATTCAGTGCATTCAGGCTGCGGGGGAATCCCGTATAGGCATAGAGCTGGATGAGAATTTCTTTAGCTTCGTTTATCGTGAGTCCTGTATCAAGTCCTTGATTAAGCGCTGCATTCAGCTTATCCATCTGACTGCTGGCCATTGATGCGGCAATCAACGGAATGGCCTGCTGGCGAGCTGACAGCGTATCTGAAACCGTATATTCATGATTCATTTCGGTAACTCCTTTATTGATGAGCGCAGCATTTGAGGTAAGCGCAAAACCAAAGGTTAGCAGTACCGCTGCCGTTAATATCTTAATGGGCGTGGTATTGTTCATCTGTCACTAACTCCTTCCAGTTAACGCTTTTGCCATCCACCACGCCGGTTATTGCCAGATGTGTCATCGCACTACCGGGGGCCGCCCCATGCCAGTGTTTAACGTCCGCCGGACAAGAGACAACATCGCCAGCACGGATCACCTGCACCGGCTTGCCTTCTTGTTGGGTGAGTCCAACACCAGAGGTCACAATCAGTCGCTGACCTGCTGGATGCGTATGCCAGGCGGAGCGGGCACCAGGTTCAAAGGTGACGTAAGCCGCGGAAACACGGATGTCGTTGTCAGCGTTGAACAGAGGATCAACCCGGACACGACCGGTAAAATTCTCCGCCGAGCCATACACCGCAGTCTGGCTTCCGGCGGGGGCGATATGGACAGTGGAATTTTGCTCCGCAGCCCATGATGAAGTTGTGAAGAGAGGCAGTAGTAGCCCAAGGTAATGTAACTGTCTGATCATACAACGCGTCCTTATCTACGGTGACAGGAGGGGAGACAATGATTCTATTCAGACGGACATGTCGTCAGGCTGACGCCTCGCTGACAATTTTGTCAGTTAACGTTGCTCCAGACTCAGTGCCTGAAGGCGCATTGCTCACCGTTTTATCCGCTTTCAGCGCAAAAGTGAGGCCAAATGTATTGATGCCGCCTTCACTACGGGCAAAGACATCACCTTGGTGCATAATAGCGACGGCACGCACGATCGACAGGCCCAACCCATGATGGGCATCACTCCTTGCTCGTGAAGTGTCGATGCGATAAAACCGCTCAAAAAGCCGATGTAAGTGTTCTGGTGCTATCGGATTGCCTGGATTGGAAACTTCAACACAGGCCTGATTATCCCTTTCGCTTAAGCGCACAGTAATAGTGCTATTGGAAAGGGAATGTCTTGCGCAAAACTTCCCTGAGTTTGTAATACAATATGCGGTTCTGTACTTTGGCTCTGAATGCTGTGCGTTGCGCAACCAGAAACGGCAAATATTAGTCCGGACAACAAGATATTACCGACCGTTTTTTTGAATGGAGTGTTATGGTTCATATATTATCTCTGATGTTTTATTATGGTTTAAAATAGCGCTCCTGGTTTATCCAATACCCGTCATCATTGCCACGAGAGGCATCGTAATAAGTGACACCAGTGTGGTTAATGTCGCACCTTTAAGAGCTAACGGATAAACTTTTTTATTTAACATCTGAGCCAATAAGGGAGTTCCTGCACCAGCTGGCGTTGCTACCGCAGCAAGCAGGACGCCCAACAGTAGCCCATCGTTAATGAATAACTTCATTATTAATATAATAACAAGCGGAATGATGACCATTTTAAAAAAAGTGAATATCCATACTTTCACATCCTTAAAAACAGATTTCCATTCGATGTCTAACAGGAATGAACCTATCAGTAGCATTGACACCGGGCCGGTTATTGCGCCCAGCATTTTTATTGGTTGTGCAATGATGTAAGGAATATGCACATTTGAAATATATAAAAGCAAAGCAAGAATACAGGCAACGATCCCCGGATTGATAACGTTTAACATATTTTTCAAGCTAAGTGTTTCAGCATTACCACTCTGGTCTTTCATGCAGTGATAACCATATGAAAAGAACAATAAGTTATATGGGAGTAAAAAGACAGTGATATAAATCATGGCGTTGGCGCCATATAAAGAATATATCATTGGGATCCCCATCATGGAAACATTAGTAAATGTTGTCATGACAGTAATCACACCATAGTATTCTCTTTCATAGCGTAAAACTCTTGCCAGCATACGACTGCAAATAATCAGTAAAATAAGTGTAGTGAATGCGGATGCAAGTACGATGGAAAGTTCCTTTCCGGAAATATGTGGCTGGTCAGTCGTAACCCCGGAAAGTATAATAGCTGGCATCGCAAAATTAAAAACAAGAGATGTGAGTTGGGGCGTGTTTCCCGGTGTAATAACTCCCACTTTACGTGCTATAACGCCAATACCAATAAGAAGAAAGAAAATAATAAGTTGCTCAAGTGTCGCCATATTAATATCCTTGCCATGGTATATATAATAGTTATCAACCAAGACGCTGCGAATTTTATTCGTCGAAATGTTATGAGTGACTTATTTTATACGGGGTATATCACGGCCGCTTAAGTCAGAATGAGTATATACTCGTCATACTTCAAGTTGCATGTGCTGCGTCTGCGTTCGCTCACCCCAGTCACTTACTTATGTAAGCTCCTGGGGATTCACTCGCTTGTCGCCTTCCTGCAACTCGAATTATTTAGAGTATAGCAACATATTTATGTTCATTTGAGAGAGCTTTACCGATAGGGTTAATCAGCCTGATTCATAAATCAGACCCGGGAAAGCGTATTTCAACCGTCCTCAACGGAAAACACGATGAGCTGGGGACTTCCTGACAAAAATGTTATTTAGCGGTCATGATACTGACAGCTTTTTCTCTCTACTCTGTGTCTGAATGTTCCATCTCGGTTGCCTTATGAACACGCATTTTTATCGGGAGAAACCATGAAATTGACACTTTTAAGTGCAATGCTGATGACGGCAGTCGTCGGTATCACTTCAGCAAATGCAGCAGATTACAAAAAGAACCCGTTTACTCTCGTCTATGACGGGGCTATCACCGAAAATGTCGCAGGCAAGGTCAATATCCATCCTGTGAAATATGATCTGCATGGCATTCAGATTGCAGCGAATGTGTATACACCTGCTAACTATGACCCTGCGAAAAAATATCCGGCAATAGTGGTGGCTCACCCTAATGGTGGCGTAAAAGAGCAGGTCGCCGGATTATATGCCCAACGCTTGGCTGAACACGGATATATTACCATCGCCGCCGATGCTGCTTATCAG
The DNA here is from genome assembly GCF_963883145.1 of Escherichia sp. E4385. Taxonomy (NCBI): domain Bacteria; kingdom Pseudomonadati; phylum Pseudomonadota; class Gammaproteobacteria; order Enterobacterales; family Enterobacteriaceae; genus Escherichia; species Escherichia sp. E4385. The sequence continues at coordinate 305,727 of NZ_CAWOOJ010000011.1, read as the reverse complement.
GGGGCCAGCGGAGGGCTGCCACGTAACGTAGACAAACCTGCGAATCGTATTGAAGATATCCACGGTATGGCTGATTTCATCAGCCAGTATCCTGGTGTTGATAGCACCCGTATTGGTTTGTTGGGGATTTGCGGGGGAGGAGGGTATTCACTTGCTGCCGCCGAGACGGACAAACGATTCAAATCGATTGCAACCATTAGCATGTTTAATTCAGGACTTGTACGGCGCAATGGTATGCAGGATTCACAGTTGGATACTATTCAACAACGTCTTCAGCAGGCTTCAGATGCACGAGCTCAGGAAGTCGCCGGTGGCGAAGTGCTTTACTCCGGTGATGCCAACCTGACTGATGAACAGATCGCTAAATTACCTTTTGCGTTATATCGCCAGGGCTACGAGTACTACTGGAAAACCCACGCACACCCAAACTCAACGTTTAAATACACCACGAGCAGTTTGTTAGACTTGATGAACTTTGACGTGACAGACCATATAAACCTGATCAATAAACCTCTGCTAATGATTGCCGGTTCAAAAGCGGATACGCTCTATATGACTAAAGATGCGTTCGCTAAAGCTACCGGTACGAAGGACAAAGAGCTCTTCCTGATCGATGGTGCTACCCACATTGAGACATATTGGGTGCCAGAATACGTTGACCAGGCGACGCAAAAGTTAGACGTTTTCTTCCATAAGAATATCTAGTTACCCTCCAGGGGATCCCCAGCCGTAAAGGCTGGGGGGATATCCATCAACTGTAGCCACTGTCCACTTTAAAAAACAAGTTGGCGGGGTAGTTAGAAAATTGAAAGAGAGCTCCAGCATCCTGGGGAATCAAGATTCCGACAATAGGGTAGTCATTTGCTGACTCTACGAGGCGAGACGTGGGTGTAAGACGTTGCTTATCCAATCCAATTCGTCATTTAACATAATATACATTATGCGCACTAAGGTGCGCATACGTGATTTCTGGAGGTGTGTCATGGCTTGTACCCGTCCTTTGAACGCGTACCAGATGCCATCGGGGAAGATTTTTTTCACGCCGTCACGTGGCGCTAAATTCATTCAGTTGCCCTGCGGTCAGTGCATCGGTTGCCGTCTTGCTCACTCTCGTGACTGGGCGACCCGCTGCGTTCATGAAGCCCACATGCATGATCACAATTGTTTTATCACCCTGACTTATTCGCCTGAGAATTTACCTGAAGGCGGTACTCTCGTTCGTAAACATTTCACCGATTTTATGAAGCGTTTACGTAAGGCTTTGGCTGTTGATGATATTTCGATTCGTTTTTTTGGCTGTGGTGAATATGGCTCTAAATTAGAGCGTCCGCATTATCATGCGATTATTTTTGGATATGACTTTCCGGATAAGACATTACACAAGGCTGGAAGATTTAATTTATATAGGTCTTCGCTTCTTGAAAGATGTTGGACTTTTGGTTGGTCTGTTGTTGCTGCTTTTAGTTTTGAGTCGGCTGCTTACGTGGCGCGATACTGTGTTAAAAAAGTCACCGGTTCCCGTGCAGATGAGCATTATGGACATCGCATACCCGAGTTTTCGGCTATGAGCAACAGGCCTGGTATTGGCTATGATTTTTTTATGGAATATTACGATGACATAGTTAATTCAGATGCTTGTATTGGTCGCGGCGGTCGTCAGATAAAACCGCCCCGCTATTATGACAAGTTATTATCAGGCTGTGATTTTGAGAAGTTGCAGCAAAATAAAGAACGACGACAGTTAAATGCCCAGGTATTAGACCCGTGGCGTTTGCAGGATTTGGATAAATTTAATCTGGTTAAATTCCAGCGAATGATGAGGAAATTAGAAAATGGCTCACTCTGATGCAGTTTATGTAATTCACGACAAGCTGATTAATGCTGATGTTTTTATGTTTATGGCCCAGCATGACGGTATTGCTAAAGGACATTTGCACGCGTTCTGTAACCGTATGCAGCGCACTGATTTTTCGTTGCACCGCGTGACTGCTTATGATTTTGCTGACCAACAGCTGGTTCCGGTCGATATTGACCGTGTTTATGTTTGCGAAGCTACTCCGGCGTTCCTGAAGGATTCTGAAGATGCGTACATCGAAGCCTAAGTTCCATACCCGCTATAACCCGCCACCGTCGCCCGGCATCGTGTTTGAAGAACCGACGATGACCCAGCAGCATTTCCGCGATGAGTGCGACATTAACAAGATTGTTGAGCGTGCGATAAGAACTGGGGACACGACAGTGTTTACCAGTACTCAACGTGCTGAATTCTACGATGCATCCGCGATTACTGATTACGTGGACGCAATGGCTTTAATTGACGACGTTCACGACGACTTTAAGAGCCTGCCGTCCACGATTCGCTCAATGTTTGGTAATAACGTTAAACAGTACGTTGAGTGGATGAGTAATCCAGCAAACTGGAATCAAGCGCGTGAGCTTGGATTGTTGAGCGGCGGAGAGGTTTCGGCGACCGAACCGAAGGTTCGCGAGTCGGAACCTGCTCCGGCGTCCCCGCGGGAGCGTTCCGGTGCTGAAATGAATAAAGCACCAGATGCAGGTTCCGAACCTGCCAAAACCTGAAGACGGCTCCGGCCCTTCAGCCTGGCACAGCGCCCTACTTGATGTAACTGTGCCAGGTGACACCGAAATTCACAGGCGGCTCCCACGAAGCCTTGAAAAAGGTGTCAGTTTATACAGTAGTTTGTATAGTATTTGTTCGAAATTCCCGAGGGGGGTTTATGAGTAAATTCGGTCGTAAAGTACCTAGTAATGCAAAAAGTCAGCATAATTTTTCAGTAATTCCGAGTGCCAATATTCAGCGTTCGGTCTTTAACCGCAGCTCTGGTTATAAAACCACTTTTGACGCTGGTTATTTGATTCCCGTGTTTCTGGATGAGGCTTTGCCGGGTGATACGTTCCACCTTAAAACGAGTGTTCTCGCGCGTCTTTCCACGCCCGTGGTTCCTTTCATGGATAATCTACGTCTGGATATTCAGTATTTTTCTGTACCTTATCGCCTCGTCTGGGATAACTGGCAGAAATTCAACGGAGAACAGAAGAACCCTGGTGATTCTACGGATTATTTAATCCCGCAGATTAAAGCCCCTGCAGGCGGTTTCCCTGTTGGCTCCCTTGCCGATTATTTTGGCGTTCCCACAGGTGTTGAAGGTATCAGTGTAAGCGCCCTGCCGTTCCGCGCTTATAACCTGATTTATAACGAGTGGTATCGTGATGAAAACCTGATTAATTCCGCCCCGCTTCCGCTTGGCGATGAGGAAGAAACAGGACTCGCCAATTTCCCACTGCGTAAGCGTGCCAAGCGTCACGATTACTTCACAAGTGCCCTGCCGTGGCCTCAGAAAGGTGAAGGTGTTGAGATTGGTTTAGGCGTTCCGCCGTCGTATACGCTCGATTTTCCGACTTATCCTGATGGCCTGCCGTTTGTTTCTTACGGCGTTGGTGTTGATGGGTCTATGACTCCGCATAATCCAACTTATCTTGCCCGTGATAATAATAACGAGAGCGCGTCATCCAATTCTTATGGTAATGCGGTTTACATGAGTGATGGCCGGAATCCCAGCAATCCGCTGGAATGGCCTCCTATGTCTTCCTCCACTGGTCGCATTGATGTTATTGGTGGTTTTAGCCGCAATCAGCCTCCGGTTACGTTGAATAAGGAAGGTGGTGAAGTTGTTGACAATCTCACGATTAATTCATTGCGTCAGGCGTTCCAGCTCCAGCGACTGCTTGAGCGTGATGCTCGAGGTGGTACGCGATATATTGAGATTATTCGTAGTCATTTTGGTGTTATTTCTCCTGATGCCCGTGTTCAGCGTCCTGAGTATCTTGGCTCTGGTTCGTTCGATATAAATATTAATCCCGTGCTTCAGAACTCTGCGACTACCGACGCTAGCCCGCAAGGTAACCTTGCCGCTTATGGCGTTTCCGGTGGTGTTAACCGTGGTTTCTCGCATTCGTTCGTTGAGCATTGCTTTGTGATTGGCCTTGTCAGCGTTCGTGCCGACCTGACCTATCAGCAAGGCATTCCGCGCATGTTCTCCCGCCAGACCCGCTTTGATTTCTACTGGCCTGCACTGGCTCACCTGGGCGAACAGGCTATTCTTAACAAGGAGATTTACGCGCAAGGCAACGCCAAGGATGATGAAGTCTTTGGCTACCAGGAACGTTACGCGGAGTACCGCTACCGACCGTCCCAGATTACTGGTAAATTGCGTTCTACCGACCCGCAATCCCTTGACGTGTGGCATTTAGCCCAGCGGTTCGACTCTCTGCCTGCACTGAATCAGGAGTTTATCGAGGAGAATCCACCGATGAAGCGCGTCCTTGCCGTACAGGACGAACCCCAGTTCATCATGGATGCGTTCTTCGACCTGAAGTGTGTGCGGCCTATGCCTGTTTACTCAGTACCAGGTCTTATCGACCATTTCTAAGTTACATTGTCACTTTTGGCCTCTGCGGAGGCCTTTTTTTCATGAGGTGAAATTATGGGCTTTTTATCATCTGCCGTTGGTGCCGCTGGTTCCATTGCCGGTTCCCTGCTTGGCGCGAACTCTGCGAAGGATTCCGCTAACCGTGCCAATAAACTAACGATGGATTTGGCCAAAAACGGCATTCAGTACCGTGTGCAAGATTTACGGAAAGCTGGCCTTAACCCGATTCTGGCCGTTACTGGTTCCGGTGGTCTTGGTTCCGTCAGTTCGTCAGGTATTCAGGCCGCCCAGCCTGCCGATTTTTCCGGTGTGGTTAATTCTGCGGTCAGCGTATTTGACGCCTTAACGAAGCGTGAGCAGCAAAAAGCAGCCCGTGAAGGTATTGAGTCTCAGATTGCGTTACAACGTAACCAGATTGCGAACAGCGCGGCTGATGTGAAGCTCAAAACGGCTCAGGCTGACCAGGCTATCCAGAGTGCCGATAATATGCGCGCACAGTCCAATTTGATTAATCAGCAGGTTTTGACCGAGGCTTCCCGTCGTGCCAATATTGAAGCACAGACAGGACTTAGCTCTGCGCAGCGGATTAGAACACAGTATCAGACTGTTCAGGACAAGGTTCTGGCTGATTATTTGAATACACCAACTGGAGCTGAAAGTGCACGTGTCAATATGGATGCTTCTCGCGGTGGTATCGTTGGCGGCGTTAATACTTTTCTGCGTTCTTTGCAACGTGATTACCCGTCTGACTCGAACTCTGCGAAGAAAGTAAACAAGGGGGGACGCCTCCCCCCTAATCAGTTCCAACAGCAATTGATTAACAACTATCGGAGGTAATATGGCTCGTTCTCGCCGTCGTATGTCCAAGCGTTCTTCCCGCCGTTCGTTCCGCAAGTACGCAAAGACGCATAAGCGAAACTTTAAAGCCCGTTCGATGCGTGGTGGCATTCGTCTTTGATTGACATCTTCGATCGTATCGATCTAATATAATTATGTAAGTGATTGATTTCTTTAACCTAAATATACATTATGCGCACCAAAATAAACAAAGGGAAAACCCAGTCTTTAGCGGTCATGATTGTCCTGCTCATTAGCAACGACCAAACCCCACATCTCACTTAATTCCGTATTCTCGGCTTAACCGACCGTGCAACCTCAACACATTGGTTTCAATTGCTGTCACCACATTCTCCGGAAAATCTGCCGGTAATGAAGTCTTCACGTTATCCAGTGCTGCGGGAATCATTCTGGCAAAGTCACTCAGGATTTCATGCATCTGCACTTCCGGGAATTTCAGCGCCTTTGCTGTCGCCAAAAAATGTCGCGGATAAATTTTATCGATTGCCGTTTTTCTGCCTTTGGATGCGTTAAGCCCCATTGCCAGTTTGAGATCGCTGATGTGTATTCCCGCGCCACCCAATACCGGAAATGCTGAAATGATGTCGTAAAATGGCGTGAGTCGATAACTGCCACCGGCCTGGATAAAAACCGAAAAATTTTTCGCATGGCCGTCCGTCGCGCCAATCAACCACTGGAATACCTGGAATTTCATAAAATCATAACGATCGCGAAGCGCCTCGCTGGACCCCATTAAAAACGCCATGATCCGCGCGATGCCTGGGCCTCCGTCAGATTCATATTTCACCGATGAAGGTAAACCGAATGTCTGACACATATCCTCCTGTGGCAAGCGAAGTAAAATCGTTCGTTCAGTATTCCAGCGCCTGTCAAAGCGTTCGACTGCTAACGCGCGCACTCTACCCGCTTTTATGATTTCTGCGTCCGGAACATTCAACCCGAGTTCTTTCGCCAGCAGCAGACAGTAATATTCATTATCCACGCTTTGACTGAGATCGAGCGTCGCGTTGGGCTGCCTGATTTCACCAATCGGTAATTTAATGATATGCGTCGTCGGCGTTATTCCTTTCGGAATGCACCAGTCATTGCCCATTCTGAGCAGCGCGGTCTTTTCCTGCGCGCCAGCAACTGAGATGCGAAAGTCATTTTCTTCTCTTATCATGCCTAGCGGAATATCTGCTTTATAAGCCGTTAATACTTCTTCAAGTCTGGCGTCAGTAAGCTTTTCCCATGCCATTATCGGGTGCGTTACGGTTTCATCTTCTGGTAATAACGTCACGGCGCCAACGCTGTCTCGCCCTATTTCTGACAATAAATCAAACGGTTGTCTGGATTTAGCATGATAACGTTTAACGATCCGGTCGCGTACAACCGGGCTATCGGGTAACAGGTTATCGAAGAAGTTAAACACGGCATCAGAGGTGATATTCCCCCTCTGCAATGGTAGCGATAGCGACAACGGCCTGGCATAACGGTTGGCTAACCACTCCGGCGCATACCTAAAAGTGTGCGCGCCATTGGCCAACTTCGTTAACTCGCCTACCCGCTGGTTGTTCATCCAAGTGACAAGTTTAGGCATTACCACTCCAGATCTTGCTGTTGTGTTGATTCTGGCGCAGCGTTTTTCGTGTCGCATAGCGTCATTGAGAGTTCAAGTGACTGTAATATCTTAAAAAATGTCGTCAGCGTGGTGTTATCGGGATTATTCTCGAAATTCGAAATCGTCGCCTGCTTAATGCCGATTTTTTTCGCCAGCTCGCTCTGCGTCCAGCCATTTTGCTGACGAACCAGTTTCATTGCATTCGCTAATTGCGTTGGGCTATAGATCATCGGAAAGCTCATCATGCCATACGTCCACAAGAAGTTTATCCGCTCAAGGGGATATTGTCAGTTTTATCCCTTAGTGAGGATAAAGTCAATCTGTAAACGCATTTTATCCGCTATACAGGATAAACGCTGCGATATCCGCGATCGCGGATAAAATGGAGGATTAAAAAACGGCGCTGATGTGCCATTTGAGGTTGCTGACTAAAGTCGTCAATACTATACCGCATACCATCTTCGGCATGCGGCTTGATACGGTTTAGCAGATATATTTCACTCCCGGCATGCCCAGCCGTTATCACCTAATCCTAATAAAGAAAAGAAATAGGAATACCGATACTCAAAAATTAACAGCCACGGTTATCAGGATGTGGCTGTCAATAAAACTATAACCCAGGCGCTTTCCATAACGATGTCGTCAGTCCGTGATCAACCAGCCCCAGTTGATCCTGATATACAGCCTGCCACTTATCGCGTGAATCCTGATAAAGTTCATGCTTTTCCGGGTCTGGTGTATGCGTCCGTTCCCAGCGTACAAGACGTTCTCCAGTTTCTGCCATTGATGAATAAATCCCGGCACCGACGCCAGCTGCAATGGCACATCCTAATGCGGTGGCTTCTTTGACCACCGGAATATTAACGGGTAATCCCGCGACATCAGCGAGAATTTGACTCCATAATTTTCCCTTCGCCCCTCCGCCTGCAAAGACCAGCGATGTGGGACGAATATTCGAAAAATCAGCAATTTGCTGCAAGTTACACGCTGATACAATCGCCGCATTTTCTTCCAGAGCACGGAACAACGTCGCTTTGTTACATTTATCCGGGTCAATGGATAAGTTAATAAAAGAAGGCGCAGCGTGATACCAGGTTTTAAAGCGCATTCTGTCGGAGAATATCGGCATCACGCCCCACGACCCAGGCGGCACCCGGCTGGCCATATCTTCCAGCAGCGTGTAAGTGTCGATACCTAAACGTTCGGCAATCAGTTTTTCTTCGGCACAGAAAGCATCGCGGAACCAGCGCATGGTGAGTCCGGTAAAAAAGCTAATAGATTCAGCTTGTACCATGCCAGGAATAACATGGGGATTAACGCGCACGTTCATTTCTGGGTCCGTCATCGGCGCGGCTAAGTTTACAACTTGCTGCCAGAATGTGCCGCCAAGTACGGCAGTTTGTGCCGGGCGCACTACACCTAATCCCAGGCAACCAAGCTGTACGTCCCCTCCTCCCACGACCACCGGAGTGCCAGCCTTCAGGCCGCAAAGTTCCGCAGCTTGTGAACTTAGCACGCCCAGCAATGTGCCGGTTTCTTTGACAGGAGAAAGAATATCAGCCCGCAGTCCGGCCATATCCAGCAATGCAGGTTTCCAGTCACGGGTGGTTAGATCGAGAAGTCCCGTGGTGCCTGCGTTAGACGGATCGACCGCCAGTTCCCCACTTAACATATAGGCCAGCCAGTCGCTGATCATGGTGATGGTCGACGCTTGTCGGTAGATATCAGAACGATGATGCGCCAGCCAAAGTAATCTGGGAATGGCGCTTAAGGCCAACGTTTGTCCGGTCGCGCGATAAACTTCGTTTTCAAAGGTATTGTTATGCAGTTCTTTAAGTTCGCTGACTTCCCGCGCCGCTCTGGCATCCACATTGGCGCAGGCCCAGATCGGTGTTCCTTCATTGTTATATAAAACAATACCTTCGCGCATCGAACATGCCGAAACGGCAGCAATATATTCCGGCGCGATACCAGAATTATGTAACGCCTGGCGCATACATTCGCACGCCAGTTGCCAGTTCTTATTCAGATCAAATTCCATTGAACCGGGAACGTCAGGTACTGCCAGATGCCGCCACTCCGCCTGTCCTACTGCGATTTGATTGCCTTCCAGGTCGAAAATCACAGCCCGAATACTTCCGGTGCCTGCGTCCAGCGCCATAAGGTAATGCTTTGATTCTGAAGGGGTAAAGAGTCGAGCCATTAGATTATCCTCGGCTTAAGCGTTCTGTCTGTTCCTCTATACGTTCTCCATCGTTCCCGGTAATAAGGTGATGCTAAATTAACCACGTAAAATCGCAGCGGCAGTATCCTGGTCGGTAACCAGCGCGTTGATGTAGCCGCCTTTCATCGCAGCGGCGATCGCTTCGGCTTTATTTTCGCCCCCTGCGACACCTACTCTAGTTGGAATAGTTGTCATCGCGGTTAAAGGTAAGCCAATCAGTTCGTTATGTATTTTGATATCCGTGACAACGTCACCATTAGCGTCAAAAAAGTAACCTAAAATATCGCCAATGGCCCCTTTTCGACCAATCATTAACTGTTCGCCCTGGCTGATATAACCGGAGCGAATAATCGTCGCATTCTCTTTTTGATTCACTGCGCCAATGCCGACAATGGCCACATCCGCAGCTTGTGCGGCTAACAGGACATCTTTGACGCAGTTTTCATTTTTCAGCGTTCGGGCAATTTCAGCCGAAGATGCCCGTAATGGCGCCGGAATGATGTTGACGCTGCACGCTGCGTTAAGTTGCCCGATGCCTGTCATATAAGAGCCGACACCACCGGAGAGCGTGACCAGGCGGATTTGCTGTGACGAAATAAACCCACTTAAGCGTTGCAGCGTGTTCATCGTTGCCTCGCCAAAGCCAATCGCCAGCATTTGCTGTGGCTGGAGCAATCCCATCAACATATGCGCTGCGCCGATTCCTAAGCGCCCGCCGACATCTGCATCTGCGAGTCCAGGGATCACCCGCACATGCTGTAATGAAAACTGGCGACGTAATTGCGTTTCATATTCCAGACATCCTTCAAAGCGAGAATTAATCTGCACGCGAATAATGCCGGACTGATGCCCTTTCTCCAGTAACCGCGACACTTTCAAACGGGTCAGTCCGAGGCGATCGCTAATCTCGCTCTGGGTCAGCCCGTCGTGATAGTAAAACCACGCGATCCGCGCGACCTGTTCTTCTTCGCACATTCCCTGTTCTGAAATTGCCGAATCATTGATTGTCATAATTCATTCTTCACTTTGAACATATTTAAATCTTTAATGCAATTGTTCAGTTATTGCGCGCTTATATCTGTGATAGCCACCACAGTTTGGTCAAACAGCAATGAACATACGCAACCATAAAAATCAAAATAGCATAAATTGTGATCTATTCGTCGGAATTATGCGCAATAGCCACCTAAGGTTATGAACAAATTAAAAGTAAAAATACATTTGTTCAAAACTCACCTGCAAAACTGAATGGGGGAAATATGCAAACGAGTGATACCCGCGCGTTACCGCTACTTTGCGCCCGCTCGGTTTATAAAAAGTATTCAGGGGTTAATGTCCTGAAAGGCATCGATTTTACGTTGCATCAGGGGGAAGTCCACGCCCTGCTCGGCGGTAACGGCGCGGGTAAATCGACGCTAATGAAAATCATCGCCGGTATTACCCCCGCTGATAGCGGTACGCTGGAGATTGGGGGCAACAACTACACCAGATTAACGCCAGTTCATGCTCATCAGTTGGGTATTTATCTCGTTCCCCAGGAACCGCTGCTTTTCCCAAGTCTGTCGATAAAAGAAAACATCCTGTATGGGCTGGCAAAAAAACAGCTTTCTATGCAGAAAATGAAGAACTTGCTGGCGGCGCTGGGCTGCCAGTTTGATCTGCATAGTCTGGCGGGCTCACTGGATGTTGCCGACCGCCAAATGGTGGAAATCCTCCGCGGTCTGATGCGCGATTCGCAAATTCTTATTCTCGATGAACCTACAGCGTCGCTTACCCCTGCGGAAACCGAACGCTTGTTTGGCCGTTTGCGGGAACTACTCGCCACTGGCGTGGGTATTGTTTTTATCTCACATAAGCTGCCGGAAATTCGCCAGATTGCCGATCGGATTAGCGTGATGCGCGACGGAACTATCGCGTTAAGTGGCAAAACCAGTGAGCTGTCTACCGACGACATCATTCAGGCCATTACGCCAGCAACGCGGGAAAAATCTCTCTCAGCCAGTCAAAAGTTATGGCTGGAGTTGCCCGGTAATCGCCCACAACATGCAGCTGGAACATCGGTACTGGCGCTGGAAAATCTGACTGGCGAAGGTTTTATGAATGTCAGTTTTACGCTGAATGCCGGAGAAATTCTTGGCCTGGCTGGGCTAGTGGGGGCCGGGCGCACTGAACTGGCAGAAACGTTATATGGTCTGCGGCCTTTGCGTGGCGGGTGCATCATGTTGAATGGTAAAGAGATCAATAAATTATCTACCGGAGAACGTTTGCATTACGGTCTGGTTTATCTACCAGAAGATCGCCAGTCCTCAGGATTGAATCTCGATGCTTCGCTGGCGTGGAACGTCTGCGCCCTCACCCATAATCAACGCGGATTCTGGGCAAAAACCGCGAAAGATAACGCCACACTGGAACGATATCGTCGCGCGCTGAATATTAAATTTAACCAACCGGAACAAGCTGCACGAACTTTATCCGGTGGCAACCAGCAAAAAATCCTGATTGCCAAATGTCTGGAAGCTTCGCCGCAAGTATTGATTGTTGATGAGCCGACGCGCGGCGTGGATGTCTCGGCGCGTAATGATATCTACCAGCTGTTGCGCAGCATCGCCGCACAAAATGTGGCCGTGCTGCTTATCTCCTCCGATCTGGAAGAGATCGAACTGATGGCTGACCGCGTGTATGTGATGCATCAGGGTGAAATTACCCACTCGGCACTGACCGGGCGCGATATTAATGTCGAGACCATTATGCGCGTTGCCTTCGGCGATAGTCAGCGTCAGGAGGCGTCATGCTGAAGTTTATTCAGAACAACCGTGAAATCACGGCACTGCTGGCGGTGGTGCTGCTGTTTGTGTTGCCAGGTTTTCTCGACCGTCAGTATTTAAGTCTGCAAACGCTGACCATGGTTTATAGCAGCGCACAAATCTTGATCCTGCTGGCGATGGGCGCGACGCTGGTGATGCTGACGCGCAATATTGATGTTTCGGTAGGCTCAATTACGGGTATGTGCGCGGTGCTATTGGGGATATTACTGAATGCGGGGTATTCACTGCCTGTTGCTTGTGTCGCGACGTTACTGCTCGGCTTGCTCGCGGGATTTTTCAACGGTGTACTGGTCGCGTGGCTAAAGATCCCTGCCATTGTCGCTACGCTCGGTACATTAGGATTGTACAGAGGCATCATGCTGCTGTGGACTGGCGGTAAATGGATTGAAGGGTTACCCGCCGAACTGAAACAACTCTCCGCCCCGCTACTGTTTGGCGTTTCCGCGATTGGTTGGTTGACGATAATTCTGGTGGCATTTATGGCCTGGCTGCTGGCGAAGACGGCATTTGGACGCAGTTTTTATGCCACGGGCGATAATTTGCAGGGCGCTCGTCAACTGGGCGTTCGTACGGAAGCCATTCGGATTGTGGCATTTTCGTTGAACGGCTGCATGGCGGCACTGGCGGGGATTGTGTTTGCTTCGCAGATTGGTTTTATCCCCAACCAGACCGGTACCGGGCTGGAGATGAAAGCGATTGCAGCCTGCGTGCTGGGCGGTATTAGTTTGCTCGGCGGCTCCGGTGCGATCATCGGTGCGGTACTCGGTGCCTTGTTCCTGACGCAGATCGATAGCGTACTTGTGCTGTTGCGCATTCCGGCATGGTGGAACGATTTTATCGCGGGCCTCGTGCTGCTGGCCGTGCTGGTGTTTGATGGGCGACTGCGTTGTGCGCTGGAACGTAATCTGCGGCGGCAAAAATATGCCCGCTTTATGACGCCACCGCCATCCGTTAAACCCGCTTCGTCAGGTAAAAAACGGGAGGCCGCGTAATGCGTATTCGCTACGGTTGGGAACTGGCCCTTGCCGCACTGCTCGTTATTGAGATTGTCGCATTTGGTGCAATTAACCCACGGATGTTAGATCTCAATATGTTGCTGTTCAGCACCAGTGACTTTATCTGCATTGGCATTGTCGCCCTACCGCTGACGATGGTGATTGTCAGTGGCGGGATCGATATTTCGTTTGGTTCGACCATCGGCCTCTGCGCCATTGCATTGGGCGTACTGTTTCAAAGTGGTGTGCCGATGCCACTGGCGATTCTTCTGACATTACTGCTCGGCGCATTGTGCGGGCTGATCAACGCCGGATTAATTATCTATACCAAAGTTAACCCGCTGGTGATTACGCTTGGCACCCTGTATCTGTTTGCCGGAAGCGCTCTGCTGCTTTCCGGGATGGCCGGAGCGACGGGGTACGAAGGTATTGGTGGATTCCCGATGGCGTTTACAGATTTTGCTAACCTGGATGTGCTGGGACTCCCTGTTCCGCTGATTATTTTCCTGATATGTCTCCTCGTTTTCTGGCTCTGGCTGCATAAAACCCATGCCGGACGTAACGTGTTTTTGATTGGGCAAAGCCCGCGTGTGGCGCTTTATAGCGCGATTCCAGTTAACCGCACCTTATGTGCGCTCTATGCCATGACGGGGCTGGCGTCTGCGGTCGCCGCTGTGCTGCTGGTATCGTATTTTGGTTCAGCACGTTCCGATCTCGGTGCGTCGTTTCTGATGCCCGCCATCACCGCCGTGGTGCTTGGCGGTGCCAATATTTATGGTGGTTCCGGTTCCATTATCGGCACCGCCATTGCGGTTTTATTAGTGGGATATTTGCAACAAGGTTTGCAAATGGCAGGAGTGCCAAATCAGGTGTCCAGCGCCCTTTCCGGTGCGCTGCTTATCGTCGTTGTCGTTGGTCGTTCCGTTAGCCTGCATCGCCAGCAAATTAAAGAGTGGCTGGCGCGTCGGGCCAATAACCCATTGCCATAAAGGATATCTTCATGACACTTCATCGCTTTAAGAAAATCGCCTTACTTAGCGCCCTTGGCATTGCCGCAATCTCTATGAATGTGCAGGCCGCAGAGCGTATTGCATTTATTCCCAAACTGGTTGGCGTGGGATTTTTTACCAGCGGTGGCAACGGCGCACAACAAGCTGGTAAAGAGTTGGGCGTTGATGTGACCTACGATGGGCCGACAGAACCCAGTGTTTCTGGTCAGGTACAGTTGATTAATAACTTCGTCAATCAGGGATATAACGCCATTATCGTTTCTGCGGTTTCACCAGATGGTTTATGCCCGGCACTGAAACGCGCCATGCAACGTGGGGTGAAAGTACTTACCTGGGATTCTGACACCAAACCGGAGTGCCGTTCTTACTACATTAACCAGGGAACGCCCGCCCAGTTGGGAGGTATGTTGGTGGATATGGCGGCGCGCCAGGTAAATAAAGACAAAGCCAAAGTCGCGTTTTTCTACTCCAGCCCCACAGTGACGGACCAAAACCAGTGGGTGAAAGAAGCGAAAGCGAAAATCGCCAAAGAACATCCTGGATGGGAAATTGTCACTACGCAGTTTGGCTATAACGATGCCACCAAGTCATTACAAACTGCCGAGGGGATATTAAAAGCCTATAGCGATCTCGATGTCATTATCGCCCCCGATGCCAACGCCCTGCCCGCTGCCGCACAAGCCGCAGAAAACCTGAAAAATGACAAAGTTGCGATTGTCGGATTCAGTACGCCAAATGTGATGCGTCCGTATGTAGAGCGCGGCACGGTGAAAGAGTTTGGCCTGTGGGATGTGGTTCAGCAAGGCAAAATTTCGGTCTATGTCGCAGATGCATTATTGAAAAAAGGTGCAATGAAAACGGGCGACAAGCTGGATATTCAGGGCGTAGGTCAGGTGGAAGTCTCGCCAAACAGCGTTCAGGGCTATGACTACGAAGCGGATGGTAATGGCATTGTACTGTTACCGGAGCGCGTGGTTTTCAATAAAGAAAATATCGGCAAATACGATTTCTGATGTGCATTACTTAACCGGAGTAAGTTATGGCAGATTTAGACGATATTAAAGATGGTAAAGATTTTCGCACCGATCAACCGCAACAAAATATCCCTTTTACCCTCAAAGGTTGCGGTGCTCTGGACTGGGGAATGCAGTCTCGTTTATCGCGGATATTTAATCCGAAAACGGGTAAAACCGTGATGCTGGCCTTTGATCATGGTTATTTTCAGGGGCCGACTACCGGACTTGAACGCATTGATATAAATATCGCCCCACTGTTTGAACATGCCGATGTATTAATGTGTACACGCGGTATTTTACGCAGCGTGGTGCCACCCGCGACCAATAAGCCAGTGGTACTGCGGGCGTCAGGTGCGAACTCTATCCTTGCGGAATTAAGTAATGAAGCAGTGGCGTTATCGATGGATGACGCCGTGCGCCTGAACAGTTGTGCGGTGGCGGCGCAGGTTTATATCGGCAGCGAATATGAACATCAGTCGATCAAAAATATTATTCAGTTGGTCGATGCTGGAATGAAAGTGGGAATACCGACCATGGCAGTCACTGGCGTGGGCAAAGATATGGTGCGCGATCAGCGTTATTTCTCGCTCGCGACCCGAATCGCCGCTGAAATGGGGGCGCAAATTATCAAAACCTATTATGTCGATAAAGGTTTTGAACGGATTGTTGCCGGATGTCCGGTACCTATTGTTATTGCTGGCGGTAAAAAATTACCGGAGCGCGAAGCGCTGGAAATGTGCTGGCAGGCTATCGATCAGGGCGCTTCTGGTGTGGATATGGGGCGAAATATTTTCCAGTCAGACCATCCGGTGGCGATGATGAAAGCCGTACAGGCGGTGGTACACCATAACGAAACGGCTGATCGGGCATATGAACTCTATCTGAGTGAAAAACAGTAACTGCGGATTTAAGGAGAAGAATCATGCACGTCACACTGGTTGAAATTAACGTTCATGAAGACAAGGTTGACGAGTTTATCGAGGTCTTTCGCCAGAACCACCTGGGCTCGGTACAGGAAGAAGGTAATTTACGCTTCGATGTCTTACAGGACCCGGAAGTAAATTCGCGCTTTTATATTTACGAAGCCTATAAAGATGAAGACGCAGTGGCGTTCCATAAAACTACGCCCCACTACAAAACCTGTGTCGCGAAACTGGAAGCGCTAATGACCGGGCCGCGTAAAAAACGTGTGTTCAATGGGTTAATGCCGTGAGGCGAATTCATCAGTTTTATCTACAATTGGGGTAACGCGCTGACGGGAGTAAAAAATGTCTGACTGGAACCCCTCTTTATATCTGCTCTTTGCCGCTGAACGATCGCGTCCGGCGATGGAGCTGCTTGCCAGAGTGCCGCTGGAGAATGTCGAATATGTTGCCGATCTTGGCTGTGGCCCAGGTAACAGCACCGCCCTGCTGCATCAACGTTGGCCTGCGGCCATGATAACGGGCATCGACTCGTCTCCGGCGATGATTGCCGAAGCGCGCAGTGCTCTTCCAAAGTGTCAGTTTGTGGAAACAGACATCCGCAACTGGCAACCGAAACAGGCACTTGATCTGATTTTTGCTAATGCCTCGCTTCAATGGCTGCCCGACCACTACGAATTGTTTCCTCATCTGGTTTCGTTACTTAATCTCCATGGTGTGTTGGCAGTACAGATGCCAGATAACTGGCTGGAGCCGACCCATGTGCTGATGCGCGAAGTCGCCTGGGAACAAAATTATCCAGATCGCGGGCGTGAGCCGCTGGCTGGCGTTCATGCTTATTACGATATTTTGAGCGAAGCCGGATGCGAGATTGATATCTGGCGAACCACTTACTATCACCAGATGCCGTCGCACCAGGCGATTATTGACTGGGTGACCGCAACCGGATTACGCCCGTGGTTGCAGGATCTGACTGAGAGCGAACAGCAGCATTTTCTTACGCGCTACCATCAGATGCTGGAAGAGCAGTATCCCCTCCAGGAGAACGGGCAGATACTGCTGGCATTCCCGCGACTGTTTATTGTTGCCCGACGTATCGAGTAATTATCACGTCAGCTGGTAATGGCGATCGGGAAGAATTTTCGCTGGAATTTCTGCTTCATCGTTCATCTGTAACAGGTCAATTTCAATAGCGTTGCAGATGGCATCCAGTGGTAAATCGTTGTTTTCTGTACCGAACGGATCTTCAAGTTCTTCCGCCAGACAATCCAGCGAAATAAAGGTGTAGGAAATCAGCACAGAGATAAAAGGCGTCATGTAATGCAGATCCACGACCAGCGCGAACGGCAGCATGATACAAAACAGATAAACGGTACGATGCAAAATCAGGGTGTAGGCAAAGGGAATTGGCGTATAGGCAATGCGCTCGCAGCCTGCCAGAACCGCTGAAATATCATTAAGCCGATCGTTGAGGCTAATAAACAGGATATCTGAAAGTTGTCCATTGCGTCGCTGAACCGCCAACCACTCCCCCATTATCAACAAGATACGGTTGGCTGGAGTGTTTGAAGCCAGTACACGCTGAAGATCTTCGGCATTGAGATAATGTGCCAGCACTTCCGCCTGTGGTTGTTTGCGTAACGTCATGCGTAAACAGTGGGCGAAGGCGATTTGCAGTCGGGCAAACTCCCTTACACTTGCCGAATCTGGCAATGTCGTTTTTACCTCACGCAGTAACGACCGTGAAGCAATCATCAACTGCCCCCAAAGTTTTCGCGCTTCAACGTAACGGGCGTAACCGGCGTTATTACGAAAACCCAAAAAGATGGCGATGGCGACACCGAGAATGCTGAACGGTGCGAGGGTGAATTTGATGCCCAAATGCGTGTACCAGGGCAGCATGAAAATAACAGCGATAGAAAAGAGAAAATTGAGTAGTAAGCGCGAGGATATCTTGGATAATACTGAACCGTGCCAGACAAAAATACGGCGCAGCCAGTGTTGTTGTGGACGAACAATCATGGTTATCTTCAGGCGTGGAAAAGTCGCCCTATTAAACGTGATTACGATCACATTCTCAAGACGCTACTTACAAATTACCAACAAGCTTACAACATGAACAGGTGTGACATATGGCACCTAGTTGTGATAAATGGCATATAGGATGTTGTAACTAATATGGTGGAATAAGAAACCCGGTCGAAACCGGGTTCAGAGTATTAGCACAACGGACGTACAGCTTCGCGCATCCCTTTTTCCAGAATGGAATCCAGGTCATTAGCAACCAGTTCGACCAGGCCAGGCACTTGCGTCAGGTCCTGTTCCCAGTGGTCTTTTTCTGCCAGCACAGTAGCGACCAGCTCCTGGGTGTCGATGATACGGTCACGATGCTGGCTCCAGAGTTGCTGATAACGTTCCAGCCAGTGGGCATCATCCTGTACCGGATACGCTTCCCCGTTACGTTCTCCACGATAGAATGCAATCAATGCGGCTAACGCGAAGGTCAGTCGGGCCGGAAGTTTACCGTTCACCTTCTGCCCTGCCAGCAACTGAGGCAGAATTCGAGTACGGAACTTGGTCATACCGTTGAGCGCGATGGAAAGCAGCTGATGCTTAATATATGGGTTACGGAAACGCCCGGTTACCGCACTGGCGAAAGATTCCAGTTCATCACGAGGCAAATCCAGTACCGGAATAATTTCTTCGTAGATGGCTTTCTCAACGAATGCGCAAATTTCAGCATCGTTCATCGCTTCGCCTACAGTATCCAGCCCTGCCTGGAACGCAACTGGCACCAACGCCGTATGCGCACCGTTCAGGATTGCAACCTTACGCTCTTTGTATGGCTTAATATCATCTACAATCAATACGTTGAGCGGATATTTGTCCAGACGTAGTTCTGAAGCTAAAGATTTCGGCCCCTGAATTACAAACAGGTAAAAGTGTTCAGCGGTATCGAGGAAACCATCGTGATACCCCAGTTCTTCTTCCAGTTTCGCCACTTCATCACGCGGATAACCGGTAACGATACGGTCCACCAGCGTTGAACAGAAGCTATTAGCCTGATCCAGCCATTGAATAAATGCTTCTGGTAGCGCCCACTCCTGCGCGTAGCGCAGAACCAGTTCACGCAGCGCATCGCCGTTATAGTCGATCAGTTCACACGGGATGATAATCCAACCTTTATCCAGCGCACCGTTGAAATGGCTAAAACGTTCGAACAACAGGCGAGTCAGTTTTGCCGGATAGCTTACCGCTGGCGCGTCATCAAATTTGTCGCCTGCATGGTAGCTGATACCTGCTTCGGTGGTGTTAGAGAAAACAAAGCGCATTTCCGGGTTGTGCGCCAGTTTCAGGAATTCATTGTATTCACTGTAGACGCTGATTTCACGATTAACAGAACGAATCAGACGCGCATCGCTGACCGCCTCGCCCTTCTCATTCAAACCACGAATGATGGTGGTGTACAGACCATCCTGAGTGCTCAGTGACGGCGGGAATGAAGTTTCAATCGGACGAACTACGACCACACCAGACTTCAGATCGGTGTGCTCATTCAGGAGATCAATTTGCCAGTCGACAAAGGCACGCAGGAAGTTACCTTCACCAAACTGAATGATACGTTCTGGATACTGTGCACCGGGAAAATCGCGACGATTTAGTGTTTTCACAATGGGTTCCCTTTTGATTAGTCATACAACCTGTTTGAATTGGTACGACAGGTTAGCAAACTTTGATACGCTGAACCCCTGTTTTGATCAACTCGCGGCGAACAATTCACGTTTTTTGGCGAAAAATGTGCTGTTGGTCAAGGTTCCGGAAAGTGAAAGCTTGTAGTCATGATTCCCGGTAAAAATGGGAAATGACAAAATTGGTAGAACAAATTAGATGTTCACCACCAAAAAATCACAACCTGTCAGACAACTTCCTCGCCATAATGCATAGTGCTGGTACGATTTCGCCCGTCTTTTTTCGAGCGATAAAGGCAAGTATCAGCTTCTACCATCAGCTTATTGAAATCATCGATTAACGTACGAAATGTTGCACTCCCACTTCCGACACCAATGCTAACCGTCAAATAAAGCGTTTTTTGTTGCCAGATAAACGGTTGCATTTCTACGCCTTTACGGATTTTTTCCGCCATCAGCAGACCATCCACAGGATTCACCGAAGGCACTGCAACAGCAAATTCTTCGCCGCCCATCCGCGCCACCAGCCCTTTATCACCAACTATCTTCTGTATATGCCGGGCAAACACGCTTAAAACTTTATCGCCACATTCATGACCATAGTTGTCGTTTATGCTTTTGAAATAGTCGATATCAAGCAGCATCACCGTCAGATGTTGTGTCTGTTGTAGTGACGGATTTTTTAATGCCTCAAAAAGACCTGAGCGCGAGTAAACCTGGGTGAGAAAATCAAAATCGGCACGCAGAGAAACTTGCTTAACCAGCGAGTTAATTGCCGCCACGCTAAAGGAAACCATGATTGGGCAAATTGCCATGGTAGCAATCCCCAGACGAGCGGAGAACATTTGTGGGATAGAGAACGGCGAACCGACGGCGATATCTATCACCGAATTTGCCACCAGCACAATCTCCACCGCGCCCGTCAAAAAAGTCAGCAAACACGTTACCTGCGGGGTATAGCGTACCGCACACCAGATCAATGCAGGCAATGGGAACGCCAGACTCCCCGCACCGCCAATAACTACCGAGGCAATGACCGATACAATGAGCGCAATAAACGGCATCATCTGTTCTGCTTTAAAGCGTGGCAACGCCCTGGGGATCGCCAGCGTCAACATACACGGAACAATTAACACGCCCGTCGAAAACTGTTCGCTAAACCAGTCAGCAAGTAAGGGCCAGAAATCCAGACTATCAATACTTACTGAACCAACCGCCCCTACAATTGCGCATAATAATGCGGCTATAAGGCAATAATTAAACAAGCGTAAGGCACTTACTGGCTCATACTTATTTTTCCCCAGTCGCTTATCCCTCAGCACTAACCGAGCCACGGTCACAATAAACATCATATTGGACAAGTTGATGACCAGTGAAACTAAACCCCATTCGGTAGTCATCGCATCATAAGCCATCATCGCCACGTAACTGATTGCATAGTAATGCAGCCGATTGAGCCAGACATACCGGGCAAAAACCCCTGCCATCACACCATTCAGCGGCCAGAAGAGAGAGAGTTCATGAACCAGACGTAACTCTGCACCAACAAAATAGAACAGCGTGGTTAGCGCAAAAATCGCGATGCTATTACGTAGCAAATGGCCTTCCAGGAACAAATGGAAAGTTGAGATGGGGTGTACACGCATTAATTATCTGTCCATACAATTGCAGACTGCAATTATTTTAACGCAATAAGTAAATTCTCATAAAGGATAGCATGTTCACTGGCAGCGGTGACAAATAAAGATATTAATCCGATACGGCTTTGTCGAAATCTGACATTCTTATGGCTGATTCATCTGAATAACCAGCCAGTGGTAGATAACCGTCACAATATAACGTTGTTGTTCCTCACTTAACGAAACACCCTGCGGAATGTTGTGCCACTTAGCCAGACAGCCGCGACAACATGTTGCTGTAGCATGCTGGGCAATAAACACCGGATGCCCGCGCATCGGAGTTTGCTTGCCATCGTTCGCCGGTAAGGCCGGGGCAAGACGTTTAGCGACAAAATCCGCCGCATGTTGTTCGATAACCGGCGCGCCCTTCTCCAGACAATACTGACGCTCCTTCACGCCTAAACGAAAGCGGGAGCGAAATTTTGAACGGGATAAACGCGCGAAGAGTGGATCAAGAGACAGCATTAGTAAACCGAGCGTCCTAATTGTTTCGTCAATTGTTCAAGTACTGCAATACCGGCAAGAGAGTTACCTGCGTCATCCAGTTCCGGACTCCAGACCGCAATGGCCATTTCATGTGGGACGATCGCCACAATACCGCCACCAACGCCAGATTTCGCCGGAAGTCCCACCCGCCAGGCAAACTCGCCCGCGTTCTGGTACATACCACTGGTTGCCATCAGCGCGTTAATTTGTCGCGCCTGCATTGGCGTTACCACCGGCTCATCGATATGAATAGCCTTCCCCTGAT
Organism: Escherichia sp. E4385; assembly: GCF_963883145.1. NCBI lineage: Bacteria > Pseudomonadati > Pseudomonadota > Gammaproteobacteria > Enterobacterales > Enterobacteriaceae > Escherichia > Escherichia sp. E4385. Next base: position 283,706 of record NZ_CAWOOJ010000011.1, on the reverse strand, counting down.
TTGCCAGAAAGACAAACGTTCGGGCCAGCTCAACGCAGCTCATTTTTAGTGCACAGTAGTGAAAGTAGTTTTGCAGTACTGTTGTCACATCATGATGGAAATTGCCAAACGACTTCATCAGCCAGGCTATCGCCGCATTTCTCGCAGAATGCTCGAACTCTGAACGCGCTACCACCGTATCGTATGCAATATCAGACACGCCGCTTAGTCCACGCACCACTTCCAGCATACGTTGCCGTGGGGCGCTTAATCGCCCTTGCAACATGTCGCAGACCACCAACGCACCGGCATTAATAAAAGGATTTCGTGGAATACCCTGCTCCATTTCCAGTTGCACCAGAGAATTGAATGGCGATCCCGACGGATCCTTGCCTACACGTTGCCAAATCTCTTCTTCGGAGTAATGACGCATTGCAACAACGAGACTGAGCACTTTGGAAATAGACTGAATTGAAAAACGCTCTTGCGCGTCTCCGGCCTGAAAAAGCTGCCCGTCAACGGTACAGATAGCAATGCCCAGTCGGGAACCCTCTACCGTTGCCAGTGCCGGAATATAATCCGCGACTTTCCCCCGACCAATTAGCGGTCGTACTTGCCGCAAGATGTTTTCTAAAATTGCATTATCCATGGCGACTGCCACTCTCTGCTCCTTGCTCGCAGGTCTGAAAAGACCTGCGAGTATAACAGAGCTAAATATGTGACGTCAGATCCGGTCTTTCCATACCGTCTGGATATTACAGAACTCATGTAACCCAAAATGGGAAAGCTCACGACCAAAGCCGCTCTTCTTCACACCGCCAAACGCTACCCGTGCATCACTGGCGCTGAAACCATTGATAAACACCCCTCCACATTCCAGACGTGCTGCCATTTGTTTCGCCAGTGCTTCATCAGAGGTAATAATGGTTGCAGAAAGTCCAAACTCGCTGTCATTAGCCAGTTTAAGCGCATGTTCAGCATCTTTCGCAATGGTGATTGCCGCGACGGGTCCAAACAACTCTTCACGAAACGCGGTCATTTCTGGCGTGACGTCTGCGAGAACCGTTGCCGGATAGTAGTTTCCTGCGCCAGCTACCTTTTCCCCTCCGAGTAACAGACGGGCGCCCTGTGTCAGTGATTTTTCAACCTGATGATGTAGCTCATCACGCAAATCGAAACGCGCCATCGGCCCGAGGTCGTTATCCTCATGACTCGGATCGCCCATTTTCAACGCCGATACCGCCGCCACAAAACGTTCGGTAAATGCAGAGGCAATCCCCTCTTCGATGATAAAGCGTTTTGCTGCTGCACAAACCTGCCCGGTATTCTGATAACGTCCGGCAACCGCGGCTTTCACGGCCAGGTCCAGATCGGCATCGTTAAGCACAATAAATGGGTCGGAACCGCCCAATTCAAGCACACATTTTTTCAGCGCCGCCCCAGCCTGCGCGCCAATGGCTGCTCCCGCACGGACACTTCCGGTGACTGTAACCGCAGCAATGCGCGGGTCTTTAATCATCTGGCTTACACCGTCATTGTCGGCATTCAACCAGCCATATACGCCTTGTGGGATACCTGCATCGTTAAAGACCTGAGCAATTAACTGTGCACAGCCCATCACATTTGGCGCATGCTTAAGCAAATAACCGTTACCTGCCAGGATAATGGGAACAGCCCCTCGCATCACCTGCCATAACGGAAAGTTCCACGGCATAATCGCCAGGATCGTCCCCATAGGACGATATTCAATAACCGCTTGCTGATTTTCTACCTGCGTAGGTTCGCTCTTCAGCATTGCCGGACCATGCTCTGCATACCAGTCGCACAAGTTTGCTGATTTCGCCACTTCGGCACGCGCCTGTTTGATCGGTTTCCCCATTTCTCGAGTGATCATTTGCGCCATCTCTTCGCTACGGGCGCGCAAAGCCTTACCGAGATCACGCAGTTTTTCTGCGCGATAATCTACGTTTGTTACGCGCCAGTCGCGAAAGCCTGCCGCTGCAAGCCGAAGTGCGTGTTCAATATCGTCAGCGCCAGCCCACGGCAGTGCAGAAAGTTGTTCGCCATTGGCTGGATTTATTGAAATAGCATGGGTAAGCGGAGTAATGGTCATTCGGGTATCTCCTTCGTGAGTTATGGTGTGAAGATACGCAGATTTACTCTTTCGTTAAAATGAATAATATTAAGTCACTTGTTCACGAATCGAGAATGCTATGGATCTGACCCAGCTGGAGATGTTTAACGCCGTTGCCGAGGCTGGCAGCATTACCCAGGCGGCAGCAAAAGTGCATCGTGTGCCATCTAACCTGACTACCCGTATCCGCCAGCTGGAAACAGAACTCGGCGTGGAACTGTTTATTCGCGAGAATCAGCGTTTACGTCTTTCTCCTGCCGGGCATAATTTTTTGCGCTATAGCCAACAAATTCTCGCGTTGGTCGACGAAGCGCGAAATGTTGTTGCTGGCGATGAGCCACAAGGCTTGTTTTCTCTCGGTTCGCTGGAAAGCACCGCAGCGGTACGCATCCCAGCTACACTGGCAGAATTTAACCGTCGTTATCCTAAAATTAAGTTTTCCCTTTCCACTGGCCCTTCCGGAACTATGCTGGACGGTGTACTTGAGGGAAAACTGAATGCGGCATTTATTGATGGTCCGATTAACCATACAGCCATTGACGGGATGCCGGTGTACCGCGAGGAGTTGATGATCGTTACGCCGCAAGGACATACTCCCGTTACCCGCGCCAGTCAGGTTAATGGTTGTAATATCTATGCCTTCCGCGCTAACTGCTCGTATCGCCGCCACTTTGAGAGCTGGTTTCATGCCGACGGCGCAGCGCCGGGGACAATTCATGAGATGGAGTCATATCACGGTATGCTGGCCTGTGTAATCGCCGGAGCGGGAATTGCGCTTATTCCTCGTTCCATGCTGGAAAGTATGCCGGGGCATCATCAGGTTGAAGCCTGGCCATTAGGTGAGCAATGGCGTTGGTTAACGACATGGCTGGTCTGGCGTCGTGGCGCGAAGACTCGTCAGCTTGAGGCGTTTATTGAACTGCTTGACACATCGCTGGAACAGCATGAAGCGGCAAAATGAGATGTGGATCACAAAGTCATTGTATTCACATCATTAACCGTTTTAAGATCATTTCATCACCTTTTCGCAACTCACCCGATAATCTGTTATGACAACAAACACTGTTTCCCGCAAAGTGGCGTGGCTACGGGTAGTTACGCTGGCAGTAGCCGCCTTCATCTTCAATACTACCGAATTTGTCCCTGTTGGCCTGCTTTCTGACATTGCGCAAAGTTTTCACATGCAAACTGCTCAGGTCGGCATCATGTTGACCATTTATGCATGGGTAGTAGCGCTAATGTCATTGCCTTTTATGCTAATGACCAGTCAGGTTGAACGCCGCAAATTGCTGATCTGCCTGTTTGTGGTGTTTATTGCCAGCCATGTGCTGTCATTTTTATCGTGGAGCTTTACCGTTCTGGTGATCAGCCGAATCGGCGTTGCTTTCGCACATGCTATTTTCTGGTCGATAACGGCGTCTCTGGCGATTCGCATGGCGCCAGCAGGTAAACGAGCGCAGGCGTTGAGTTTAATCGCTACCGGTACAGCACTGGCAATGGTATTAGGTTTACCCATTGGTCGAATTGTGGGGCAATATTTCGGCTGGCGAACGACGTTTTTTGCCATTGGTATTGGAGCGCTTATCACCCTGCTATGCCTGATTAAGTTACTTCCATTACTCCCCAGCGAGCATTCCGGGTCGTTGAAAAGTCTTCCGCAGCTGTTCCGCCGCCCGGCATTGATGAGCATATATTTGTTGACGGTAGTGGTGGTTACCGCGCATTACACGGCATACAGCTATATTGAGCCTTTTGTGCAAAACGTAGCTGGGTTCAGTGCCAATTTTGCTACAGCATTGCTGTTAATGCTCGGAGGCGCAGGCATTATTGGTAGCGTGATTTTCGGCAAACTCGGCAATCAGTATGCGTCTACGCTGGTGAGTGCGGCAATTGCGTTATTGCTGGTGTGCCTGACGCTACTGTTACCTGCGGCGAACAGTGAGATGCACCTCGGCGTACTGAGCGTTTTCTGGGGGATTGCGATGATGATCATCGGCCTTGGGATGCAGGTAAAAGTGCTGGCGCTAGCACCGGATGCTACCGACGTTGCGATGGCGCTATTTTCGGGGATATTTAATATTGGTATCGGCGCCGGGGCGCTGGTGGGTAATCAGGTGAGTCTTCACTGGTCGATGTCGATGATTGGCTATGTTGGCGCGGTGCCTGCTCTCGCTGCGTTAATATGGTCAATCGTCATATTCCGCCGCTGGCCAGTGAAACTCGAAGAACAGACACAATAGTTGAAAGGCCCATTCGGGCCTTTTTTAATGGTACGTTTTAATGATTTCCAGGATGCCGTTAATAATAAACTGCACTCCCATACACACCAGTAAGAAGCCCATCAGGCGGGAGATCGCTTCAATTCCCCCCTTGCCAACCAGCCGCATAATTGCGCCAGAGCTACGTAGGCTTCCCCACAAAATGACCGCAACCAGAAAAAAGATCAGCGGCGGCGCAACCATCAGTACCCAGTCTGCGAAGGTTGAACTCTGACGTACTGTGGACGCCGAACTGATGATCATCGCAATGGTCCCCGGTCCAGCGGTACTTGGCATTGCCAGTGGAACAAAGGCGATGTTGGCACTGGGTTCATCTTCCAGCTCTTCGGATTTGCTTTTTGCCTCTGGTGAGTCAATCGCTTTTTGCTGGGGGAAGAGCATACGGAAACCAATAAAAGCGACAATTAAGCCGCCAGCAATACGCAGACCGGGAATCGAAATCCCGAATGTGTCCATCACCAGTTGTCCGGCATAGTACGCCACCATCAAGATGGCAAAAACATATACCGAGGCCATTAATGACTGACGATTACGTTCGGCGGTGTTCATGTTACCCGCAAGCCCGAGAAACAACGCTACGGTGGTTAACGGGTTAGCTAACGGCAATAACACCACCAGCCCCAGGCCTATCGCTTTAAACAAATCTAACATTGGTGGTTGCCATCCTGTGTCGCTAGTTATCTGCGAAAAGTATAAAGGGTAAACAAGGAGAAAGTTTCACTCTTTAACTAATCTTGCAGCACACTGCGCAATACTTGAACCGATTTAGCAAATCGTGGCATCGAGGGATTCATTCGTTTGACTTATACTTGCCTGGGCAATATTATCCCCTGCAACTAATTACTTGCCAGGGCAACCATTGTGAAAAGTACCAGCGACCTGTTCAATGAAATCATCCCATTAGGTCGCTTAATCCATATGGTTAATCAGAAGAAAGACCGTCTGCTTAACGATTATCTGTCACCGCTCGATATCACCGCGGCACAGTTTAAAGTGCTCTGCTCTATCCGCTGCGCAGCATGCATTACTCCCGTTGAGCTGAAAAAAGTCCTTTCGGTTGACCTTGGCGCGCTGACCCGCATGTTGGATCGCCTGGTTTGCAAAGGCTGGATTGAGCGGTTGCCGAACCCGAATGACAAGCGCGGCGTGTTGGTGAAACTCACCAGCAGTGGCGCGGCAATATGTGAACAATGCCATCAATTAGTTGGCCAGGACCTGCATCAAGAATTAACAAAAAACCTGACGGCGGACGAAGTGGCAACGCTTGAGCATTTGCTCAAGAAAGTCCTGCCGTAAACAAAAAAAGAGGTATGACGATGTCCAGACGCAATACTGACGCTATTACCATTCATAGCATTTTGGACTGGATCGAGGACAACCTGGAATCACCACTGTCACTGGAAAAAGTGTCAGAGCGTTCAGGTTATTCCAAATGGCACCTGCAACGGATGTTTAAAAAAGAAACCGGCCATTCATTAGGCCAATACATCCGCAGCCGTAAGATGACAGAAATCGCGCAAAAGCTGAAAGAAAGCAACGAGCCAATCCTCTATCTGGCAGAACGTTATGGTTTCGAGTCACAGCAAACGCTGACTCGCACCTTCAAAAATTACTTTGATGTTCCGCCACATAAATATCGGATGACCAATATGCAGTGCGAGTCGCGGTATTTGCATCCATTGAACCATTACAACAGTTAATAAAAATGTGACAACGTCACTGAGGCAATCATGAAACCACTTTTATCCGCAATGGTAACCGCGCTTATTCTGTTTTCCGCGCAGAGCTTTGCGGAGCAAACCTCGCAACCGGTCGTTACTTCCTGTGGCGATGTGGTGATTGTTCCCCCATCGCAGGAACAACCACCGTTCGATTTAAATCACATGGGTACAGGCAGTGACAAATCGGATGCGCTGGGCGTGCCCTATTACAACCAACACGCCATGTAGTTTATTCAGGCCCCGGCATATCGGGGCTTGTTAGCCTCTCACCTTCACCGCTTTACGCCACCGCAAACCAAACACATTGATATACAGTCCGGTCATAATGAGCACGGCCCCTAAGAATTGCAGGCCTGTTAGGCGTTCATCCAGCAGTAACGCTGCACTTGCCAGACCGACTACCGGCACCAGTAATGATAATGGTGCGACACGCCATGTCTCATAGCGTCCAAGCAGCGTACCCCAGATCCCGTAACCAACTATCGTCGCCACAAATGCCAGATACATCAACGCCAGAATGGTGGTCATGTCGATAGTGACCAGACTGTGAATCATTTTTTCGGCGCCATCGAGAATGAGCGAGGCGACAAAAAACGGGATTATCGGGATTAATGCGCTCCAGACGACCAGAGACATCACTGCCGGACGGGATGAATGAGACATGATCTTTTTATTGAAGATATTGCCACTCGCCCAACTAAATGCCGCCGCCAGGGTCAAAATAAAACCGAGCATCGCCACATGCTGACCGTTAAAGCTATCTTCGATTAACACCAGTACACCAAAAATCGCTAACGCAATCCCCGCCAGTTGCTTACCGTGCAGCCGTTCGCCAAAAGTAAAAGCACCGAGCACGATAGTAAAAAACGCCTGAGCCTGTAAGACCAGCGAGGCTAGCCCTGCCGGCATACCGAAGTTAATGGCGCAAAAGAGAAAGGCAAACTGCGCAAAACTGATGGTTAAACCATACCCCAGCAGTAAATTCAGCGGTACTTTTGGTCGCGCCACGAAAAAGATTGCCGGGAAGGCGACCAGCATAAAGCGTAAACCGGCCAGCATCAGCGGTGGCATGTTATGGAGCCCCACTTTGATGACCACAAAATTAAGCCCCCATACAACGACGACTAATAGCGCCAACAACCCATCTTTCCGCGACATTTTTCCGCCTCTGAATTTTCATTTTTTGTCAGCAATCAACTTAGCTGAATTTACTTTTCTTTAACAGTTCATTCGTTGATCACCGTTTACCACGGCATTAATGGCAAATAAGTCGCTATACTTCAGATTTTTGCCATGCTATTTCTTTACATCTCAAAAACAAAACATAACGAAATGCATTGTCGGACAGCCAAATGAACTTATCTCTGAGACGCTCTACTTGCGCCCTTCTCGCCTCGTCGTTGTTATTAACTATCGGACGCGGCGCCACGCTGCCATTTATGACTATTTACTTGAGTCGCCAGTACAGTCTGGGTGTCGATCTCATTGGTTATGCGATGACAATTGCGCTCACTATTGGTGTCGTTTTTAGCCTCGGTTTTGGTATCCTGGCGGATAAGTTCGACAAGAAACGCTATATGTTACTGGCAATTACGGCCTTCGCCAGCGGTTTTATTGCCATTCCCCTGGTGGACAGCGTCACGCTGGTGGTACTTTTTTTCGCACTCATCAACTGTGCCTATTCCGTTTTTGCCACTGTATTGAAAGCCTGGTTTGCCGACAATCTTTCATCCACCAGCAAAACGAAGATCTTCTCGATCAACTACACCATGCTCAATATTGGCTGGACCGTCGGCCCGCCACTCGGCACGCTGTTGGTCATGCAGAGCATCAATCTGCCCTTTTGGCTGGCAGCTATCTGCTCTGCGTTTCCCATGGTTTTCATTCAAATTTGGGTAAAGCGCAGCGAGAAAATCATCGCTACAGAAACAGGCAGCGTCTGGTCGCCAAAGGTTTTGTTACGGGATAAAGCGCTGCTGTGGTTCACCTGCTCTGCCTTTCTGGCTTCTTTCGTGAGCGGTGCCTTTGCCTCTTGTATCTCGCAATATGTGATGGTCATAGCGGATAGTGGTTTTGCTGAAAAAGTAGTCGCAGTGGTTCTGCCTGTTAATGCCGCGATGGTGGTTACGTTGCAGTATTCCGTTGGGCGGCGTATTAACCCGACCAACATACGCGCGCTGATGACGGTAGGCACACTCTGTTTTGTCGTCGGTCTGGTCGGTTTTATTTTTTCCGGAAACAGCCTGCTATTGTGGGGAATTTCAGCCGCGGTATTTACTGTTGGTGAAATTATTTATGCTCCCGGCGAGTATATGTTGATTGACCATATTGCGCCGCCAGGAATGAAAGCCAGCTATTTTTCCGCCCAGTCATTAGGCTGGTTGGGGGCAGCGGTAAATCCATTAGTGAGTGGTGTTGTGCTGACCACTCTCCCGTCTTCCTCGCTGTTTATCATCCTGGCGGTAGTCATCATTGCCGCGTGGGCGCTGATGTTAAAAGGTATTAACGCCAGATCCCAGGGGCAGCCAGCACTCTGTTGACATTCGTGCCGTGCCACTACTGGCACGGCTTTGCTAATCATTATTCTGAGGCAAAGGCATAGCCTTCATCTTCCCAACCGGTTATCCCGCCGAGCATGATTTTAACCGGCTTTCCGAGTCGAGCCAGTTTGAGTGCCGCACGGTCTGCACCATTACAATGTGGCCCCGCGCAATACACCACAAATAGCGTATCGTCCGGCCATTCGGCCATTCTCTCTGCGGTCATTTGCTTATAGGGTAGATGGAGAGCGCCTGGGATATGCCGACGCGCGAAGTCCTCTTCACGACCAACCACATGAAGTAAAACGAAATCATCGCCAATATAAGCCAGAGAGTCATGAACATCGGCACAATCTGTTTCGACACTCAAGCGCGCGAGAAAATGCGCCTCAGCAACTTCCGGCTTCGCTGTGGTAAATTCAGTGACATAACGCATAGTGCTTTTTCCTTTTGGTTTGTTGTGTTAACAATAATGTAACCAATCTACTTTTCACTGACCGCCTCCCGATATGCCAGAAAAGAGCAAAATGATGACAACGTTACAACGCCCGCTGGTCGTTGCACTGGCTTATGACGGGCTATGTACTTTCGAATTTGGCGTAGCCGTTGAAATATTCGGCCTGCCACGACCGGAACTGGGCGATAACTGGTATCGTTTTGCCGTTGCTGCGGTAGAGCCTGGTGCGCTGCAAGCCACCGGGGGGATCCACGTGGTGGCAGATGGAGGGCTGGAATTATTACCCAACGCCGATATGGTTATTATTCCTGGCTGGCGTGGAATAGATGCAAAAGTGCCAGAGATGCTATGTCAGTCATTGCGCGAAGCACACCAGCGCGGTACCCGCCTGGTATCGATATGCTCTGGCGTGTTTGTCCTTGCCGCTGCGGGCCTTCTTCACCAGCGAAAAGCGACCACCCACTGGCGCTACACTGAACAACTCCAGCACCGTTACCCTTCAATCAGCGTAAGTGACAATGTGTTATATCAGGATGAAGGACAAGTGATGACCTCCGCCGGAAGCGCCGCGGGGATCGATCTGTGTTTACATATCGTGCGCAAAGATTTTGGCCATGAGATTGCTAATAATGTCGCCCGACGGCTGGTCATACAGCCACATCGCCAGGGGGATCAACCACAAAATCTGACGCGCCCAATGGCCTCACCGCGTGAAAGTCAGACGTTAGGTGCATTATTCGACTTTTTGCAGCAGAATCTGGCACAAACACATACTGTGTCTTCCCTCGCCGAGCGGGTAAATATGAGTCCGCGCACTTTTTTGAGACGTTTTGAGGCCTTAACCGGCATGACGCCCGCCCGCTGGCTGCTCAATGAGCGCTTAATACGAGTTCAGGATTATCTGCAAAATTCGGCTTTTAACATCGATAAAATTGCCGAGCTGACGGGTTTTGGCAATTCAGCGTTATTGCGTCATCACTTTCACCAACGTTTTTTATTATCCCCTTCGCAATATCGTAAAAACATCCATTCCCCATCACAATAACCGCCTGATTCAGCCTTTGTTTAGGTAATCTCTGCTAATATCTTTCTCATTGAGATGAAAATTAAGGTAAGCGAGGAAACACACCACACAATAAACGGAGGAAAATAATGTTGGGTAATATGAATGTTTTTATAGCTGTTCTGGGAATAATTTTATTTTCTGGCTTTCTGGCCGCATATTTCAGCTACAAATGGGATGACTAATGAACGGAGATAATCCCTCACCTAACCGGCCCCTTGTTACAGTTGTGTGCAAGGGGCCTGATTTTCTGACGGCAAAAAAAAACCGCCAGTAAACCGGCGGTGAATGCTTGCATGGATCGATTTGTGTTTTGCTTTTACGCTATCAGGCATTTCTCTGCGCTGGTAACGGTTCTTTGACACAGTAGCATTATTTTTCTCAATGAATGTTAAACAGAGCTTAAACTCGGGCTATCACACTCTGCTCGTCAATAAACATGCAGCGATTTCTTCCGGTCTGCTTGCCTTCGTACATTGCTCTGTCAGCCCTTCCAATAACCACATCCAACGGTTCTTCAGGAAACGCGCGGCTCACGCCAGCGGTCACTGTTATTGGGATATGTCCGCCAGGATGCGCTATGGCATGGTTATCGACTAACTGACAAATACGTACCCCAGCACGACACGCCTCAGCATCATTTTGCGCTTTGATGATAATAATAAACTCTTCACCACCATAGCGATAAACCGTATCGTAGTCACGCGTCCAACCGGCTAAGTAAGTCGCCAGGGTTCGTAATACCACATCACCGATTAAATGTCCGTAGGTATCATTAACCAGTTTAAATCGGTCTATATCCAGCAGCATTAAATAAAGATTTAATGGTTCAGCATTACGTAATTGATGCTCAAAGGATTCATCAAGTACCCGACGGCCAGGTAATCCCGTCAATACATCCATATTGCTACGAATAGTCAGCAAATAAATTTTGTAATCTGTTAATGCTGCGGTAAAAGAAAGCAACCCTTCCTGAAATTCGTCAAAATGAACTTCCTGCCAGCGATTTTCGACAATAGCCAGCATTAATTCCCGGCCACAGTTATGCATATGCTGATGGGTAGAATCTATTATCCGAACGTAGGGTAATTCATCACTATCGAGTGGTCCATGATGATCAAGCCACCGACCAAACTGGCACAGTTCATAAGAATGGTTATCCGTAATTTCTGGCTGACTGGTATCCCTCGCTACCACGCTATGAAACATACTCACCAGCCACTGGTAATGGGCATCGATAGCCTTATTGAGATCTAACAAGATAGCATCGATTTCCGTTGTCTTCTTGATCATTGCCACTCCTTTTTCACAATTCCTTGTGCGCTCTATTATAACGAGAGAAAAGAAAATTTATGTCAACAATTCCATAGAAAAAACATTAATTAATGGATAAAAATATAACGGCGTGATTTAAAACAAAATAAACAGAAAAAAGTGATTAAATCTGTCAGAACACGTTAAATTCAAGCCAGAAGATATAATACCGATTATGCCAAAGAGAAGAAGGTAATGGCCTGAAAGATTAGGGCTTTTGGCAGTATTATAAATCCAATTATTTCTGCAAATGTACGCAGATCCCGGATAACTAAAAAAGAAATGAACAGCATATTATAATATAGCACCGGACTGGATGTAGCCCGGTGCTATATGGGGGAATTATACGTTCAAGCCGCGATGTTGCAGCATCGGTGTAATCTGTGGTGCCTTACCTCGCCACTGGCGATACAAACGTTCTAAATCTTCGCTATTACCTTTGGAAAGGATAGCGTCGCGAAAACGTTGCCCATTTTCACGCGTTAAACCACCCTCCTCGACAAACCATTGATAACCATCGTCTGCCAGCATTTGCGTCCACAGATACGCGTAGTAACCCGCCGCATATCCGCCACCAAAAATGTGAGCGAAATAACTGCTGCGATAACGCGGCGGTACAGCGGGAAGATCCATGTTTTCCGCCGCCAGCGCCCGAAGTTCGAAATCGTCCACGTCGTGGCGTGCTTCATTCTCCTCCAGACAATGCCAGCGCATATCAAGAAGTGCTGCGCTAAGTAACTCGCTCATCTCGTAGCCCTTATTAAACAGGCTGGCATTGCGCATTTTCTGTTGTAACTCTTCCGGCATGGTTTCTCCGGTTTGGTAATGCCTCGCATAGCGAGAGAATACCTGCGGATTTGTCGCCCAGTGTTCGTTTATTTGTGAAGGGAACTCGACGAAATCACGCGGCGTGTTGGTGCCAGAAAGCGTCGCATAACGTTGGCTGGCAAACAGGCCGTGCAGCGTATGACCAAATTCATGGAATAAGGTTATAACATCGTCCCACAATAACAATGCAGGTTCGCCTGTCGCTGGTTTCTGATAATTGCAAACATTGTAAATAACGGGACGTGTTTCATTGAGCGTGGATTGCTCAACAAAATTCCCCATCCACGCGCCGCCACTTTTGGAATCACGGGCAAAGAAATCACCGTAAAATAGCGCAAGCCCGACTCCATTATGGTCAAATATTTCCCATACGCGCACATCCGGGTGATAGACAGGTATATCAAAGCGCTCGACAAATTTAATGCCGAAAAGCTGGTTAGCAGTCCAGAATACTCCCTCATTCAACACCGTGTTCAATTCGAAATAAGGTTTGAGCTGCGCTTCATCGAGACAGAATTTCTCGCGTCTTACCTGCTCGGCATAAAATGCCCAGTCCCACGGCTGGACGCTAAATCCGCCTTGCTGCTTTTCGATAACCGCCTGAATAGACGACAGTTCATCGTCTGCTCGCTTACGCGCGGCCGGGACAATTTCACGCATGAAGTTAAGTGCTGCTTCGGGGGTTTTTGCCATCTGGTCGGCGATTTTCCACGCAGCATAATGAGGGAAACCAAGCAGTTTCGCCTGCTGCGCGCGGATCTCCACCAGCCGTTGAATAATGGCACGGGTATCGTTAGCGTCATTTTTTTCTGCCCGCGTCCAGCCCGCAGTAAACAGTTTTTCACGCGTAGCGCGATCGCGCAGTTCGGCTAGCGCCGGTTGCTGGGTGGTATTCAGCAGTGGGATAAGCCACTTGTTATCCAGACCTTTCTCGCGCGCTGCATCCGCCGCCAGGGCAATATCTTGCTCACTCATCCCGGCCAGTTGCCCAATATCGTCAACCACCAGCCCACCGGATTTGTTCGCCGCTAATAACCGCTGGTTAAACTGACTGATAAGGGTCGCCGCCTCTGTATTCAGCACTTTTAATTTTGCCTTATCGGCCTCTGCAAGTTTGGCCCCGGCAAGAACAAAACGTTGATGAATCACCTCGACCAGTCGAATAGATTCGCTATCAAGACGCAGAGATTCACGGCGCTGCCATATGGCATCGACCCGAGCGAACAATTCGCCGTTCAGGTAAATGTCATTAGCCAGTTCTGCAAGTTCTGCCGAGAACTGTTCATCAAGACGCTGTAATTCATCGTTGGTATGCGCCGAGGTCATAGCGAAGAAGACGCTGGTCACACGTGTGAGTAATTCCCCGCTCTTTTCAAGAGCCAGAATAGTGTTAGTAAAATCGGGCGTCTGTGGGTTTAACGCTATCGCTTCTATCTCAACCCGCTTTTGCCGCATCCCCTCGTCGAATGCCGGGCGATAGTGATGATTTGCAATCTGATCAAAATGGGGCGCCATATAAGGCAGCGTGCTCTGCGTAAGAAAAGGATTCGTCGTTGACATTTTCTACTCCTGAAAACGAGGTGTTCCATAGCGTAGGCTTACTGATAACGGAGTGCAATGTTGCAAACCAGTATTACCCGCTCTTAAGCATCACGTGCTATGTTAGTGACACACAAAAGCGTTGAGGAACAGTGAGATGATCGTATTAGTAACTGGAGCAACGGCAGGTTTTGGTGAATGCATTACTCGTCGTTTTATTCAACAAGGGCATAAAGTTATCGCTACTGGTCGCCGTCAGGAGCGGTTGCAGGAGTTAAAAGACGAGCTGGGAGATAATCTGTATATCGCCCAACTGGACGTCCGTAACCGCGCCGCCATTGAAGAAATGCTGGCATTGCTTCCTGCCGAGTGGAGTGAGATTGATATTCTGGTGAACAATGCTGGACTGGCGCTGGGTATGGAACCTGCACATAAAGCGAGCGTTGAAGACTGGGAAACCATGATTGATACCAACAATAAGGGCCTCGTGTATATGACGCGGGCAGTCCTGCCGGGCATGGTTGAGCGCAATCGTGGTCACATTATTAACATTGGTTCAACGGCGGGTAGCTGGCCATATGCAGGTGGCAACGTCTACGGTGCGACAAAAGCCTTTGTTCGTCAGTTCAGCCTGAATCTACGCACAGATCTGCACGGTACGGCAGTACGTGTCACAGACATCGAACCGGGACTGGTAGGCGGCACCGAATTTTCCAATGTCCGTTTTAAAGGCGATGACGGCAAAGCAGAAAAAACCTATCAAAATACCGTTGCGCTGACGCCAGAAGATGTCAGCGAAGCCGTCTGGTGGGTAGCCACTCTCCCCGCTCACGTTAACATCAACACCCTGGAAATGATGCCGGTTACCCAAAGCTATGCCGGGTTGAATGTCCATCGGCATTAATTTTTATACCCGGCCTCACCGCCGGGTTATTGCTTGTCACAAAAAAGTGGTAGACTCTTGCGGTTAACCCACTCAAAAGCAATAACGAATGACCGTCGAAACACAACTTAATCCCACACAGCCTGTCAATCAGCAAATTTATCGTATTCTTCGTCGCGACATTGTGCATTGCCTGATTGCACCAGGTACGCCGTTGTCGGAAAAAGAAGTTTCTGTTCGTTTCAATGTGTCACGCCAGCCGGTTCGCGAAGCCTTCATTAAACTGGCTGAAAACGGCCTGATTCAAATTCGCCCGCAGCGTGGCAGCTACGTCAATAAAATCTCCATGACCCAGGTTCGCAATGGCAGTTTTATTCGACAGGCCATTGAGTGCGCGGTGGCACGGCGGGCAGCGAGCATGATCACTGAAAGCCAGTGCTACCAACTTGAGCAAAACCTTCATCAGCAACGCATTGCCATTGAGCGCAAGCAACTGGATGATTTTTTTGAACTTGATGACAACTTCCATCAGCTCCTGACTCAGATTGCCGACTGTCAACTCGCCTGGGACACCATTGAAAACCTGAAAGCGACCGTTGACCGGGTGCGCTACATGAGTTTTGACCACGTTTCACCGCCGGAAATGCTGCTTCGCCAGCACATGGATATTTTCTCTGCTCTGCAAACACATGATGGTGATGCCGTTGAAAAGGCAATGGCATTGCATTTGCAGGAGATTAGCGAGTCCGTACAGCTAATACGCCAGGAAAATAGCGACTGGTTCAGCGAAGAGTAATTCTTTACCTCTCATCCCATTCGGGGTGAGAGTTCATCCCCCTTCTTCTGGTTTATGCAAGCATCAAAAAAGATGTGAACTTGATCATAAACAAAAAAAAATTCACTCGACAGGAGTATTTATATTGCGCCCGTTACGTGGGCTTCGACTGTAAATCAGAAAGGAGAAAACACCTATGACGACCTACGATCGTAACCGTAACGCAATCACTACTGGCAGCCGTGTTATGGTTAGCGGCACCGGTCACACTGGCAAGATCCTGTCGATTGATACTGAAGGTCTGACCGCAGAGCAAATCCGCCGCGGTAAAACCGTAGTAGTTGAAGGTTGTGATGAAAAACTCGCGCCTCTGGACCTGATTCGTCTCGGCATGAACTAAGCGTGTGAATGCCGCCGATGGCGGCATTGCTGTCACTTATCACTTCACCGCATATTTCGCCACGGTCGCTTTCGCGCCATGCGCTAATAAAGACAAATACGCTTCCGTCACCTTTGCTGTGAACAACGCATTGTTCGGCAAATCATCACCAAATATCGCATTAATCGCCATCAAGGACTGCACGCGCACTTGCCCTTCTGCACTACTTTGCACGGCCTCCTGAATGACCGTTAATAACGGGTCACTAATTTCGATAGGATTACCCTGCTCATCAACACCGCCGACATATCGCATCCAACCGGCGACACCAAGCGCCAACAGATCGAACGCGCTGCCCTGTTTCAGATGCCAGCGAATGGAATCCAGCATACGCTGTGGGAGTTTCTGACTACCATCCATCGCAATCTGCCAGGTTCGATGGCGTAATGCTGGATTACTGTAGCGTTCAATCAGTCGATCCGCATAATTTTGCAGATCCACGCCCTGCACTTTCAGCGTCGGCGCCTGTTCCTGCAACATCAAGGCATGTGCCGCACGGCGATAATTTTCATCTTCCATGCAGTCGTTAATATGCTGATATCCGGCCAGATAGCCCAGATACGCCAGGAAAGAGTGGCTGCCATTGAGCATACGCAGTTTCATCTCTTCATAAGGCAGCACATCGCTGACCAGTTCAGCACCTGCTTTTTGCCATTCTGGGCGTCCGGCAACAAAGTTATCTTCAATAACCCACTGACGGAACGGTTCACAGGCAACACCTGCTGGATCGCGCACGCCGGTAAGGTGCTCAATTTTATTCAGCGTTTCAGCCGTCACCGCCGGGACAATGCGATCGACCATTGTCGAAGGAAAAGTCACGTTTTCGACAATCCATTGCGCCAGTTCCGCATCAACAGCATGCGCATAAGACGTGACAACGTCACGCATTACATGACCATTTTCCGGCATATTGTCGCACGACATTACCGTAAATGCCGGTAAGCCTGCGGCCTTGCGCCGGGCCAGCGCCTCCACAATAACCCCTGGTGCCGTTTTCGGCTGGTGGGGATTGTTTAGATCGTCAACGATCATTGGGTGATCCAGCATTAACTGCCCGGTCGCCGGAGAGTGAAAATAGCCTTTCTCTGTAATAGTCAGAGAAACAATTGCAATTTGCGGTTCGCACATGGCAGCAAGCACAGCGTCTAAACCGTCTATTTGCACGTGCAACGCTTTTTTCACTACCCCCACTACACGAGCGGTCCAGGCATCGGCCGACATTTCCGCAACGGTATAGAGATTATCTTGCTGTTTTAGATCAGCTATTTGCTGTTCACCGCCGATCAGGTTCACTTCATAGTAACCCCAATCGCTGTGATGCTCGGCAGCCAGGATGTCGGCATACACACCCTGATGCGCGCGATGAAATGCGCCAAAACCTAAATGAACAATTTTGGGTGCCAGGTTATTACGATCATAACCAGGGAGTGTCGCTCTGGCGTTAAAAAGTCTGTTTTCCATAAGAAGACCTGTTTCTGTCAATTAAACTACGATGTATCTGTTGCAAATATCGCAGTGGTATATTTTTTCTCTTATCATTAGCGAAAGCCCGGCCACACTATCGGAAAATATAACCGGGTAACGAATAAAAATGGATTATTTCATACCTAGCAATGCCGGTAGCCACAGCGAAAGTCCCGGAATATAAGAAACCATAAATAGCAAAATGATATTTCCTGTAATAAACGGAATTACCGCTTTACTGATCTCTCCTAAAGAAACACGGGCAATTCCCTGCGAAACGAAGAGGCACACGCCAACAGGTGGTGTCGTCAGGCCGATTACAAGGTTCATTACCATCATTACTGCAAAATGGATTGGATCCATACCGATAGCTGTCGCAACTGATAGTAATGGGGTAAAGAGAATCAATAGTGCTGCGATGGTTTCCATAAACATGCCGACCAACAACAGCAGCAGGTTAATCATTAGAATTAACAAATATTTGTTGCTTGTAATAGATAACATGCCATCAGCAATTTGCTGCGGGATCCCTTCAGATGTCAGGATCCAGGCAAAAACATTGGCGAAACCAACCAGCATCAAAATGCCAGCCGTACCGCTGATGCTTTCCATCATACATCCCATGAATTTGCTCACAGTCAAGTCACCATAGACAAAAAAGCCCACGATCAACGAAAACACAACAGCAAATACAGATGCTTCAGTCGGAGTAAACAGACCAGTAACCAAACCGCCGATAATCATGACCGGCATTAGAATTGCCCAGATCGCCCCACGCGTAGCATGTAACCGTTGACGAAATGTAGCCCGCTCACCTTTTGGATAACCCCGTTTATGCGCCAGGTACCATGCGATACTGGCCATGGTTAAGCCCATCATTAAACCAGGAACTGCCCCAGCGATAAAAAGTTTACCTACTGACAAACCGGTTAACGTACCAACAATGATCATTGGTACACTGGGCGGAATAATTGGACCGACTGTCGATGCCACTGCAGTTATTGCCCCAGAAAATGGTGCATCGTAACCACTGCGTTTCATTGCGGGGATCATTACTGATCCAATGCTGGCGGCTTCGGAAACTGCCGTGCCGGAAATACCTGCAAAGATCATTGAGCCGCTAACGTTGGCCATTGCTAAACCGCCACGAATGTGACCCAGCCATGCGTTACTGAAAGATACAATTCGGTCAGTAATGCCGCCGCCGTTCATTAATCCTCCCGCCAGCAAAAAACCGGGGATACAAAGCAGTACAAAAGAGTCCATACCACTAAAGAACTGATTCGCCATAATGGCGAGTCCCATATCAGTAACCAGTAGATAGAAGATTGACGATAACGCAAGGGAGAAAATAACCGGAACTCCCAGCATAAGTGAAACAAAGAATATCACAAACAGACCAATAGTCGGATTCATGCGCTGTTCTCACATTAGATAATTCTATTTCCGCCCTTGCGGCGTAAAATCCCGAATCAAATTAAACAAAGTAAAAAGCGATATGTTTCCGGTAATGATAATCACCGAGGATGTCACCCATGCCTGTGAAATAGGCAGTGTAGTAGCCATACGCCACATTGTGCTTTCTACATATTCTACGGAATTGATCATTAGAGTAATTGAGCAGGTAAGAATAACCAAATCAATAAGTAGCACCAGATATTTCTTCAAACCAGATGGCAGCAGACTTACTACCAAATCAACGTTCACCAATTCACGTTTACCCGTTGCCAGTGCACAACCAAATGCGACAACGTAAACCAGTAGAAAGCGAGCGACCTCCTCTGTCCATGCTGGCGAACTTATTGGTAATGGCCGAGATATAACTTGGAGCAATACTACACCAATGAGCGCAATTAATAAAACCGTACCAATAGTTAAATAAATTTTTTCTATATATCCATATAACTTATTAAACATATTTTCCCCTCAGTAGCTCAAAAAGGGGGAATATCTCCCCCCGTTTAATATTATTTTGTTGCTCGAGCTTTTTCGTAAAGAGGTTTGATTTGTGGATTAATTGATTTTTCAACTGATTCATTTGCTATCCGAGCAAACTCGTTCTGATGTACATCAACCAGCGTCATCCCTTTCGCTTGCAGAGCTTCAACTAATTTAGCTTCATCCTGTAAATATAGTTCGTGTTCATAGGCCTGTGCCTCTTTGCCTGCATCAATAATAGCCTGCTGGTATTCTGGCTTCAGCTTATTAAACTTCTTCGTCCCCATAACCAGATAGATCCAGCTACGAACATGTTCTGTCCGGTTAAGATACTTCTGCACTTCAAAGAAACTACCACTCATAATCATAGAAAGTGGATTTTCCTGCCCTTCAATCACTCCCTGCTGCAAGCCAGTAAAGACTTCAGAAAATGCCATTGGTGTCGGTTGCGCGCCCAAATCTTTCCAAACGTTGATGAACATTGGTACGTTCGGTAAACGTAGAGTCAGCCCTTTAAGTTCTTCCGGATTGGTAATCGGACGGTTAGACGTCAGGTTACGGGGGCCGCGTTCAAACCAGGCGATGGTTTTCAGTTTCACACGCTCTTCAATATCTTTGGATATTTGTGCGCCAACTTCACCATTAACAATTTTTGCCATTTGTTCTGAAGAAGTAATCATATAAGGCACTGCCAGCAATGCCGCAGAAGGTGCCCAGTTTTGTAATGACTCACCTGTAATGGTCATATCAACGCTTCCTAGCTGAATTGCGTTAATAATATCCATTTCTTTACCTAATGATTCATTAGGATAGATTTTAACTTCTACCGCATTATTTGTTTTTTGCTTTACCAACTCAGCAAACTTCAGTGAGGCTTTATGCCAACTATGTTCTTCATTTACAGGATGCCCTAATTTTAGGGTAACATCTGCGGCGATAGCTGAAAAACTTAATAATCCACCAAACAGAGTACAAAGTGCCAGAGATAGCTTTTTCTTTTCCATGATTAATGTTCCTTTGTAGGTACAGTTACTTTTATATAAGACATTCAGGACTCGGGGAATTTCAATAATACTTTGCACAGCCCTTCTTGTTGAGACTCGATGAGTTTAAATGCTTCATGTACATGTTGAATATCAAAAACATGACTTATAATATTCTCCGGATGAATTAATCCCATCACCATCCACTCAATAACTGTAGGGAACATACGACAATTTAAACGCGATGAATAGAGGGTTAACTCACGACGAGTTAATTCTTGTTGCGCTATTGCGGACGGTGTCGCAGAAAAACCTAAAAGTCCAATTCGCCCGGCAGGAGAGATTAACGTCACGGCTTCTTCCAGGATAGATGGATGGCAAACCGCATCATAAATTAACGTAGGTGTTAGTTTGTTATTGTGCAGAAATTCCCGTAATGAACCATTCCGGTTATTAAAAGTATGAGTCGCACCACAACGTCCTGCCATAAGCAGGCGATCTTCGCGTTGATCCACCACAATTACTGGAATCTGCCAGACGTTACACAAAACATCAATAATTGTTAAACCTGCCGGACCTGCTCCATATACCAGTGCAACATCCGTTGGGAAAACCCCCGTACGATTGGTTACATTGGCGGCTACCGCATACGGTTCAATTGCCGCTGCAAGGTTTGCTGGTATAGATTCCGGCACTCGCCAGATGTTAGTTGCTGGAACACTGGTATAATCGGTAAAGCCACCATCGCGATGAACGCCTAATACGTTTAAGCTTTCGCACACATTCGGGCGCCCAATTGAACATGGATAACAATGACCGCAGCTAATGACAGGATCAACCACGACGCGTTCACCAATGCGTTGCGGAGAGATATTGTCCCCTACGCTGGTTATCGTTCCGACAAATTCATGTCCTACGATACGAGGGTAAACAGCAAAAGGATTTGCGCCATGATAAATATGCAGGTCTGAACCACATATCCCTGCATACTCAACTTTGATACAAACTTCATCAGCTTTTGGCGCAGAAGAAACGCTATCAATCAGATGCATTTGTCCAGGTTTTTCAACCACAACACTAACCATATATTCCGTCCTTACCAGTTCCAGAGTGTGCCATCTTCCAGGCGTGCGACTGGCAGATATGCAGGTTCATAGGGATATTTCGCTGCCAGCTTTTCATCAAACTCGATGCCAAGACCCGGTTTATCGCCCGGATGCATATAGCCGTTATCAAATGTCCAGTTATGCGGGAAGACTTCGAGCATTTGTTCGGAATAGCCCATATATTCCTGAACGCCGAAATTTGGTACCCACAGATCAAAGTGCAGCGCCGCTGCCATGCAGACAGGTGACAAATCAGAAGGACCGTGTGAGCCAGTTCGTACCTGATACAGGGATGCGAAATCAGCGATCCGACGCATACCGGTGATGCCGCCCGCATGAGTCAGCGTGGCGCGGATATAGTCGATGAGTTGTTCTTCTATCAGTTGTTTGCAGTCCCAAATGCTATTGAAGACTTCACCCACCGCAATTGGCGTGACGGTGTGTTGGCGAATGAGGCGGAAACACTCCTGGTTTTCCGCAGGCGTCGGGTCTTCCATCCAGAACATGCGATAATCTTCAATGCTTTTACCAAAGCGTGCCGCTTCAATAGGCGTTAAGCGATGGTGCATGTCATGCAGCAGATGTTCATCAAAACCAAACTTGTTACGTACCGCGTCGAACAGTTTTGGCATGAAATCGAGATATTTTTCCGTCGACCACAACTGCTCCTCCGGCCACTGCCCTTTTGTCGCAGGTTCATAAGCCAGCCCTTTGCCTTTGGACATGCCATAGGTGGTCTTCATGCCTGGAATGCCGCACTGTACGCGGATGGCTTTGAATCCCAGTTCCTGATGACGAGCATAATCATCCAGTGCCTCATCAATGGAGTGACCGGTCGTGTGACAATAAACCATAACCCCTTCGCGAGACGCGCCACCCAGTAGCTGATAAAGCGGCATGTTGGCGGCTTTGGCTTTAATGTCCCACAGCGCCATATCAACAGCTGAAATGGCCGACATGGTGACTGGACCGCGACGCCAGTACGCCCCTTTATAGAAAAACTGCCAGATATCTTCGATACGGTGTGCATCGCGACCAATGAGTTGTGGGCAAAGATGATCTTGTAGATAAGATGCTACCGAAAGCTCGCGTCCGTTAAGTGTGGCATCGCCAAGACCGGTAATACCATTCTCGGTGGTGATTTTTAAGGTGACAAAATTACGTCCTGGACAGGTGACAAAAACTTCAGCCCCTACGATCTTCATGTTTTATTCCTTGCATCGATCTTCGTGATGCATGAAATCTACGCAGTTGAACCACTGCCATACAAGTATGAAGACACAAAAAAGCCAGAATGATCACAAAAAAAGGCGCGTATTTGCGCCGTGAATAGATCTAAAGACAGCCAGATTTTGCTGTTATTTTGGACGCCATGTATGGCATATCTTATTAATAATAAAAAAGATTTATCATTCCAGGCAAAATCAAACTCGTCCCCAGCCAGCAACAATAATCAACATCCCGCATAGCGCGACCAATGCTCCAGTCCAGTCGTAGAGACTGAGTTTTACGCCATCCACAACCCGCAGCCACAGCAGCGCCGTGCAAACATAAACGCCACCATAAGCTGCATACACTCGCCCACTGGCCGCCGGATGCAATGTTAACAGCCAGACGAAAAGCGCCAGAGAAATCCCCGCCGGAACCAGCAGCCATACGCTGACGTTCCGTTTAAGCCATAGCCAGGGCAGGAAGCATCCGACAATTTCACACAAGGCGGTAGCAAAAAACAGTAACGTTGTTTTAATCATTTTTGTCACTCATTGACATCATGTATATTTATGGCTCGACATAATATCATCACCCTCTACATCCTTCTGGTACGTTTTGCGTTCGCAGTGGATCGTGTAAAATCCCCTTTAAACATTCATGTAAGGAATGAATCATGAATATTACTTCCAGCAAACGGCTCGGACTGCTCGCTTTTCTGCTACCTTGCGCACTGGCATTTAGCGCAACTACTCATGCAGAAACCAATAAACTGGTGATTGAGTCTGGCGACAGCGCACAGAGTCGCCAACAGGCGACAATGCAAAAAGAGCAATGGAATGAAACTCGCAATCTGCGTCAAAAAGTCAATAAACGCACCGAGAAAGAATGGGATAAGGTTGACGCCGCATTCGATAGCCGCGATAAATGCGAACAAAGTGCCAACATTAATGCCTACTGGGAACCGAATACTTTACGTTGCCTGGACCGTCGTACTGGCCGCGTAATTACCCCCTAACCTGTTATTGATATAAGGAATGTAAGGACACGTTATGACAAGCGCCCACAGTGTTAAGCTACGTCCGCTGGAGCGTGAAGATTTACGCTATGTGCATCAACTCGACAATAACGCCAGCGTGATGCGTTACTGGTTTGAGGAACCCTACGAAGCCTTTGTTGAACTCTCTGATCTGTACGATAAACATATTCACGATCAGAGTGAGCGCCGTTTCGTGGTGGAGTGCGATGGTGAAAAAGCGGGTCTGGTGGAACTGGTTGAAATTAACCATGTCCACCGCCGCGCAGAATTTCAGATAATCATCTCCCCGGAATACCAGGGCAAAGGTCTGGCAACACGCGCAGCAAAATTAGCAATGGATTATGGCTTCACTGTTCTTAATCTCTATAAACTGTATCTGATTGTCGATAAAGAGAATGAAAAAGCGATTCACATTTACCGTAAGCTCGGTTTTACGGTCGAAGGTGAACTGATGCATGAATTCTTTATTAATGGTCAATATCGCAATGCCATTCGCATGTGTATATTCCAGCATCAGTATCTGGCGGAACATAAAACGCCGGGTCAGGCGATGCTGAAGCCGACCGCGCAATAGCGTTAATAATAATCAATGGTATTTTTGATAGTGTAAACCCGTTCGACGACGGGTTTTTCCGCTTCATCAACAATGATCAATTGGCAGTCCACCGGATTGGCGTGACTGTCATATTCACAGCTTTGCTTCACATTACCAACTTGTTGATTATTCAGTAAAGTAACCGCCGTGTAATCGAGTTTTTTGATCGGATCAGTTGATGGTGTTGCAGTGACTGATAACGTTTTATCGTTGCTTACCGTGGTTTTACCCAACGGATAGCCCTGTTCATCATACCTATAATCCACTTTCATCTGTTTACTGCTGGCTTTAACTACAAAGCCATTATCATCGGTTTCCCAACTCACTCCGGCGGAAGGTAATTCTGCTAACTGGCATTTACCCTGTAAACGTACTTTTTTCTCCAGTGTCTGCGCATCACGGTAATAATTCGCATCCAGCACTAAGGCAACCACGGTATTATTTTCCAGATCCAATAATTCAAGCGAATCGAAGCAACCTTCTTCCGATAAGCTGCCTGAAACACGTTTCGTCACTTCCCCTTGTTCATTCATCAATGTCTGGGTGAAATCTTTAACCGGACCACGCAGCGGATCGAAATCAAATTCATTAGAGAAGCTGGCCATCTCTGGCGTAAAAGAAAACGTCACTTCTGCGCGATCGCATCCTGTAAGCATTATCGCGAGCAAACATGGCAGTAATTTGAAATTCACTTTAGTCACCAGACAGTAGAGATTATTATCAATCATAGTAGTAAATACAGTGCTTTACACGTGAAATGCTATGCTTAGTGAGTAATATTCATTTAAGGAGCCAATGATGAAAATCTCAACTTATTGCGCCGCGCTACTGCTCACAATTGCCTCACCCGCCGTGCTGGCCGCGCCAGATTCTTGTGAACGGATAAAGAGCGATATTTCACAGCGTATTATCAATAACGGTGTGCCAGAAAGTAGCTTTACTTTAAGTATTGTGCCAAATGATCAGATCGATCAACCTGACACCAGGGTGGTTGGCCATTGTGCCAATGATACGCATAAAATTCTCTATGACCGCACCACCAGCGGTAACAATTCTGCCCCTGCACAACCGACTCAGGATGGCGCGCCTGCCGAACCGCAGTAAAAAGTATGATGGACGCTGGCGCGTCTTATCAGGTCTACATACTGCAACGTGCTTGTGTCTCATACCGGGCGGTGAGATGATCGGGCGAGCGCTATTTTATGGCCTGCATATGACGGTCGGAATGGCCGTCGCAGGTTAACAACTTGGTGCGGGGCAAGCCGCACGTTTCAGGATGATAAGAATGACGCATTTTTCACAACAAGATAATTTTTCTGTCGCGGCGCGCGTGCTGGGAGCACTGTTTTATTACGCTCCAGAAAGCGAGGAAGCAGCGCCTCTGGTTTCTGCAATGACCAGCGATGGCTGGGAAACTCAGTGGCCTCTGCCGCAAACTTCTTTAGTGCCGCTGGTAACGGCTTTTCAGCAACAGAGTGAAGAGTCGCGTACACAGGCCTGGCAGCGTTTATTCGTTGGCCCGTGGGCGTTGCCGTCCCCGCCGTGGGGATCGGTCTGGTTGGATCGTGAATCGGTACTGTTTGGCGATTCAACGTTGGCACTTCGTCAATGGATGCGCGAAAAAGGCATTCAGTTTGAGATGAAGCAAAACGAACCTGAAGATCATTTTGGCTCCTTGCTACTGATGGCGGCCTGGCTGGCGGAGAGCGGTCGTCAGACTGAGTGCGAAGAGTTGCTGGCGTGGCATCTTTTACCGTGGTCGACGCGCTTTCTCGAGGTGTTTATCGAAAAAGCAGAACACCCTTTTTACCGCTCGCTTGGTGAACTGGCTCGCTTAACGCTGGCTGAGTGGCAGTCACAATTGCTGATTCCCGTCGCAGTTAAGCCACTTTTTCGTTAAGGTTCCCGTAGCATTACCGGATGGCGGCAATATCGCGCCATCCCATATTAAATAAGTTACAGTGTCACACCATTTCCCCACTTAAAGCACGTACAGCTTTTGCGCCTGACGTCTTTTCCCGCAAAATAGATGCCCGTGTTTAACTTGCCATTTCTACTCATGCATCATCTACACCTTTACCCGGATCTGCGCACCCTGTTTCGTCGTCTGCTTATCGCAACGATAATCGGTATTCTCGCGGCGTTTGCCGTTGCCGGATTCCGTCATGCCATGCTGTTGCTGGAGTGGTTGTTCCTGAGCAATGATTCCGGGAGTCTGGTCAATGCTGCAACAAACCTTTCTCCGTGGCGACGCTTGTTAACTCCTGCGCTCGGCGGTCTGGTGGCAGGTTTATTGCTCATGGGTTGGCAGAGAGTTACGCAGCAACGACCCCATGCGCCGACCGATTATATGGAAGCGTTGCAGAGCGAGGGGCAGTTCGATTACGCAGCAAGCCTGGTAAAATCACTTGCCTCTCTGCTGGTGGTGACAAGCGGTAGCGCAATTGGCCGTGAAGGGGCGATGATTCTGCTGGCGGCTCTTGCTGCATGCTGGTTTGCCCAACGTTTTACGCCGCGTGAAGAGTGGAAATTATGGATTGCCTGCGGTGCTGCGGCAGGCATGGCTGCAGCCTATCGCGCACCGCTTGCCGGGAGTTTATTTATTGCCGAAGTGCTGTTTGGCACCATGATGCTTGCCTCTCTTGGCCCAGTGGTGATTTCAGCCGTGGTGGCATTGCTTGTCAGCAATCTTATTAATCACAGCGATGCATTGCTCTACAGCGTTCAACTCGAGGTGACGCTGCATGTGCGGGACTATGCGCTAATTATCAGTACCGGCGTACTGGCTGGTCTTTGCGGACCATTACTGTTGAAAATGATGAGCGCCAGTCATCAAGGTTTTGTTCACCTAAAACTGACGCCGCCCTGGCAGTTGGCGTTAGGGGGGTTGATCGTCGGCCTGCTTTCCCTGCTCACACCTGCCGTATGGGGCAATGGTTATAGTACGGTGCAATCCTTTTTAACCACCCCACCACTGTTTACGGTCATTGCTGCGATCTTCATCTGCAAACTTTTTGCCGTGCTGGCCAGTAGCGGTTCCGGCGCGCCTGGCGGCGTGTTTACGCCAACGCTATTTATCGGGCTTGCAATTGGCATGCTATATGGACATAGCCTGGGGTTATGGCTTCCAGGCGGCGAAGAAATGACGCTTTTACTCGGACTAACAGGGATGGCAACTCTGCTGGCTGCGACCACGCATGCGCCAATTATGTCGACATTGATGATATGTGAAATGACCGGGGAGTATCAGCTACTCCCCGGTTTATTGATTGCCTGCGTGATCGCGTCGGTAATGTCGCGGACCTTACACCCTGACTCTATCTACCGACAGCACACTACGCAGCATGGCTAAGCGGATGTATTGACCCAGTTCTCGCTGTTCAGCTCGGGGCAGATAAGGCAGTTCACCAATGAGCGGTGCCGGGAGTTTTTTACCCAGCACATCAATGATTTCAGCATAATGCGCTAACCCAGGGTTAATACGATTAGCCACCCAGCCAATGAGAGGCAGACCGTCGTTCGCAATCGCTTGTGCGGTCAGAAGCGCATGGTTAATACAGCCTTCCTGAATACCCACCACCATCAACACTGGTAGCTGCTCCTGGACCACCCATTCAGAGAGCGGACGCAGATCATTCATCAGGCTACGCCATCCGCCAGTCCCCTCAACGACAACATGATCAACTTTGTCAGTCAGGTTAGCCAGACCATTTGAAATGAGCGTGTAATTGATTGGACAACTGTGCGCCACGCTACTTTCTTCTTCGCTTAACGCAATGGGATTGACTGCTTCATAAGGCAGTTCAATTGATGAAACACTCTGCAACACCAGGGCATCTTTGTTACGCAGCCCCTCAGGTGTCTCTTTGCTCCCCTTCGCTACGGGTTTGTATCCCGCAACTGTTTTTCCCTGGGAGGCTAACGCTTGTAGCAATGCGCGGGAAACCACCGTTTTCCCTACAGAAGTGTCTGTACCTGTTATAAAGAAACGCTTCAGCATCACTAACTCCACCGTTATGCTTCACTAATATAAGCCAGGAAAATAATTCAACGTGGAAAGTCTAAGTTATGCTTTCTGCACTCAATTTGAGATAGCGCAAATTTTGGTAGAACAGTTAAAAAATGTTAACCCTGCAACAGACGAATCAGCAAAGATCCATTATATAGCGCATCTTTTACCAGCGCGGCCCCTGCCATTGTCCCCTGATTGGTGAACTGAGTGCTCTCAACGCTAATATGCTGGCTGTATGCAGGAAGCGCCTGCTGACGGATGCTGTCAGAAATCACAGGGAACAGAATATTTGCCGCTTTGCTTAACGGCGAGCCAATCAGTATTTTTTGTGGGTTAAATAAATTCACCATGATGGCCAGAATACGCCCAACATGCGCGCCTACGCCAGTGATAATATCCTTTGCCAGCAAGTCACCCTGCAACGCCGCATGGCATAATGAATCTACGCTCAAAGGCTGCCCGTGCAACATCGAACTCATTGACTGATTAAGGCGTAATTGCGCCAGTTCGAGGATGCTGTCCACACTGGCGATGGTTTCCAGACAACCGTGGTTACCGCAATAACAGCGTTTACCATACGGATCCACTTGGGTATGACCAATTTCTACCAGGCTACTGCTTCCAGCATGTAACAAGTGACCGTCGGTAATCACGCCCGCGCCAACATTGTGATCAATTACCACCTGAATCACATCGCGCGCCCCGCGAGAGGCTCCAAATAATGCCTCGGCCATCGTCCATGCACTAATATCATGCTGAATGTAAACCGGTACACCTGTGTGCTGCTCCAGCGCTTCGCCGAGCGGCATCTCTTTCACATCCTCGTAAAACGGCATCCGGTGCACAATACCATTTTCCGTATCAATAATTCCCGGCAAAGTAATGGCGATGGATGTCAGGCGCTCGAGTTTTTTCTGATGACGGATAAAAAACTGATCAATATGCGCAATGATACGTTCCAGCAAAGGCAATTCATCCTGAAGCGCCAGCTCCTGTGTCTCTTCCACCACCAGCTTGCTGCTTAAATCACGCAGGGCAAGAAAAATTAAACCACGACTGATGCGCAGAGAAAGATAATGCCAGGCTTCTGTTTCCACCACCAACCCCACCGCAGGGCGGCCACGGTTTCCCCCTTCTTTAATTTCTAACTCTTGCACCAGATGCGCTTCTAGCATTTCGCGGACAATTTTGGTGATACTGGCGGGAGCCAGTTGCGCCATGCGGGAAAGGTCGATACGCGAAATGGGACCAAGCTGATCAATCAGGCGATAAACAGCACCCGCGTTGGTCTGCTTTATTTGATCAATATGTCCAGGCTGGTTTTCTGCAACCACCTTATACTCCCTATATTTTCGCGCTCCGAAATAATCTGTAGGCTATGGTGAAACACTTCAATGCGTGCCGTCAAATTTTTACTTAGCCATGTGATTAACAGCACACTTTTCGGGTTTTTTAGCTGAATTTTACCTCACCTGAGAGCATTCAGCAGCTGAATACGAAAGTTTCGCGCTGCCGGACTTTGTTCATGATGCGTCGGCCAGACCAACCACATTTCAGAAACCGCATCTTCTTCAGCAATAGGTATCCAACGCATTTCATTAAGCTGAACACGCTTAAATGAGGCAGGCAAAATCGAAACACCCAAACCGGCAGACACAAGGCCAATGATGGTCATCGCCTCGCCCACTTCCTGGGTAATAACCGGTGTAAGATTGTAGCGTCGCATCAGGCCCAGAATGTCATCATAAAGCCCTGTCCCAACGTGAGGATCAAAGAAAACAAACGGCTCTTTTGCCAGTTCCGCCAACGTAACTACAGATTTACCGGCTAACGGATGATCGTGCGGAATCATCGCCATAAGCGGTTCATGCACAATTACCGCATGGTTCAACGTCTCCGGCAGCAAAGTATTGCGTAACAGTCCCATATCGAGCGTCCCTTCGATAAGGGGTGCAATTTGCTCGCGGGTATTCATCTCGCGCGTCTGCAAATGGACATCAGGAAATTCGCGGCGAAATAACGATAAGGTATCTGACACTGCGCGAATGAATGGCGCCGATGAGGTAAAACCAATGCGTAACTCTCCCGCCTCCCCCTGATGCAGTCGTTCTGCTCGCGCGGCGGCATCGTCTACCAGAGAAAGAATTTGACGACTATCGGCAAGAAATTGTTTGCCTGCAGCGGTGAGCGCGACGCTTCGATTGGTCCTGGCCAGCAGGCGCGCGCCAATTTGTTGCTCCAACGCCTGAATCTGTTGGCTTAGTGGCGGTTGAGAAATATTCAGGCGCGCAGCAGCTCGACCAAAATGCAGTTCTTCTGCAACAGCGATGAAGTAACGTAGGTGACGCAATTCGATATTCATATTTCATACATATTATTTGAGACTATTAATATATTAGACATAACAATTCGATTTTCCTACTCTATTCCTGAGCTAACACAACGCGCATATTTAGTAAGGATTTCAAGTGAGTCGTTCCACAACTGTTGATGGCGCTCCGGCAAGCGCCACTGACAAGCAAAACGTTTCCCAGCCAAACCTGTTCATCAAACGCGGTACGCCGCAATTTATGCGCGTGACCCTGGCGCTTTTTTCTGCCGGACTGGCAACCTTCGCACTTCTCTATTGTGTGCAACCTATCCTTCCGGTTCTTTCACAGGAGTTTGGCTTAACACCCGCAAACAGTAGTATTTCACTGTCAATTTCAACGGCAATGTTGGCTATCGGATTGCTGTTTACTGGCCCGCTTTCCGATGCCATTGGTCGCAAACCAGTGATGGTTACGGCGCTGTTATTGGCCTCCATCTGCA
This sequence comes from Escherichia sp. E4385, assembly GCF_963883145.1. Taxonomy (NCBI): domain Bacteria; kingdom Pseudomonadati; phylum Pseudomonadota; class Gammaproteobacteria; order Enterobacterales; family Enterobacteriaceae; genus Escherichia; species Escherichia sp. E4385. The sequence continues at coordinate 252,598 of NZ_CAWOOJ010000011.1, read as the reverse complement.
CGTTACTTTCGACGATGATGACCAGCTGGCACGGCATTTTGGTGATGCGCGCCTTGATTGGCCTTTCATTAAGCGGCGTGGCTGCGGTGGGCATGACCTACCTTAGCGAAGAGATCCACCCGAGTTTTGTCGCCTTTTCGATGGGGTTGTACATCAGCGGTAACTCGATTGGCGGCATGAGCGGACGCTTAATTAGCGGTGTCTTCACCGATTTCTTCAACTGGCGAATTGCACTGGCAGCGATTGGCTGTTTCGCACTGGCCTCGGCGTTAATGTTCTGGAAAATTCTTCCAGAATCTCGCCATTTCCGCCCTTCCTCACTGCGCCCTAAAACATTGTTTATCAACTTCCGTCTGCACTGGCGCGACCAGGGATTGCCTTTATTATTCGCAGAAGGTTTTTTGCTGATGGGCTCATTCGTCACCCTGTTTAATTATATTGGCTATCGCTTGATGCTTTCCCCGTGGCATGTCAGCCAGGCGGTGGTGGGTTTATTATCGCTGGCCTATTTGACCGGTACCTGGAGTTCACCAAAAGCTGGAACCATGACCACCCGCTTCGGACGCGGTCCGGTGATGCTATCTTCGACAGGTGTCATGCTTGTTGGCCTGTTAATGACATTGTTCAGTTCGATATGGCTGATTTTTGCCGGGATGTTGCTCTTCTCCGCCGGATTCTTTGCTGCTCACTCGGTCGCCAGCAGCTGGATTGGCCCCCGTGCTAAACGCGCCAAAGGCCAGGCTTCCTCGCTGTATCTGTTCAGTTACTACCTGGGGTCAAGCATTGCTGGAACATTAGGTGGGGTCTTCTGGCATAACTACGGCTGGAACGGCGTTGGCGCCTTTATTGCGTCGATGCTGGTGGTCGCGATTATAGTGGGTACACGTTTGCACCATCGATTGCAGGCCTGAAAAAATAAGCCCGGGCTGAGTAAAATACCCACCCGGGCTTATTGTCTGCTCAACTCAACGTTAATAACCATCCTAAAATAGACGAAGCGCCAGCCAATTCCCGCAGCGCATCTAATGTCATCAGGATAATAAATACCCAAATTAGCGGATTCATTTACTGTGTGTCATTTATTGATGATGCAAAGTAATTCTACCGTTTTGGGAACAGAGAAATAGTAAACTCGATCAAGACTACTGATATTAGTAGGGAATTTACCTTAAGTCACATCGCGTTATTATTTACCAATTTACTTTGTACATATCGTTACATGCCGAAACCAACCACTCACGGAAGCCTCTCATTACCCGAGATATAGTCATTACATCGGCCCCGTAGTGGGGTTGCATAAAAAAACCAAATTGAGGGTATGACAATGAAAAAAGTATTAGCTCTGGTTGTTGCCGCTGCGATGAGTCTCTCTTCTGCCGCTTTTGCCGCAGAGACTGCGACCACACCTGCCCCTGCAACTACTGTCACCAAAGCTGCACCTGCAAAAACCATGCATCATAAAAAACAGCATAAAGCAGCACCTGCCCAAAAAGCGCAGGCGGCTAAAAAGCATCATAAAAAAGCGAAAACCGAACAGAAAGCTCCGGAACAAAAAGCACAAGCCGCGAAAAAGCACACCAAGAAACACAGTCATCAGCAACCTGCAAAACCAGCTGCCCAACCAGCAGCTTAAGTTTTCAGCAGCAATAATGGCGCGCCCCCTCGCGCCTGAAAATTACGGCGCTAGACGGATAACGTTTAGCGCCGCCTTAAGCGGAGGGTACTATGGTGGGCCGTTATCGCTTTGAGTTCATTCTTATCATCCTTATTTTATGTGCATTGATTGCCACTCGCTTTTATCTTTTCTGATCGTAGTTATCTGATTTCACTCCCACTTTAATCCCGTCCCGGCTATAGTATTTATGAGGGTTTGCTTTTAATAATCATAATTACCCACCAGAGTGTGATATGCGTACAACCATTGCTGTAGTACTGGGTGCAATTAGTTTGACATCTGCATTGGTATTTGCAGATAAACCTGACAGTCCTGAATCGGCTAATGATGAAGTCAGCACCCTTTTTTTTGGTCATGATGATCGAGTGCCAGTAATTAACACGACCCAATCTCCGTGGGATGCGGTTGGGCAACTGGAGACTGCCAGTGGAAATCTCTGCACGGCCACCCTGATTGCGCCCAATCTCGCATTAACGGCGGGGCACTGTTTATTAACGCCGCCAAAAGGCAAACCAGACAAAGCAATTGCGCTGCGTTTTGTGTCGAATAAGGGGCTATGGCGCTATGAGATCCACAACATTGAAGGCCGCGTTGACCCGACATTAGGTAAACGGTTAAAGGCAAATGGAGATGGCTGGATTGTCCCGCCTGCTGCCGCGCCGTGGGATTTTGGTTTGATTGTGCTGCGCAATCCGCCTTCTGGCATTACACCCTTACCACTTTTCGAGGGAGACAAAGCAGCACTCACCGCCGCATTAAAAACGGCAGGTCGCAAAGTGACCCAGGCAGGCTATCCCGAGGATCACCTGGATACGTTGTACAGTCATAAAAATTGCGAAGTGACTGGCTGGGCGCAAACGTCGGTGATGTCGCATCAGTGCGATACCCTACCGGGTGACAGCGGTTCGCCGCTAATGCTGCATACTGATGACGGCTGGCAGTTGATTGGCGTGCAAAGTTCGGCGCCTGCGGCTAAGGATCGCTGGCGGGCTGATAACCGGGCTATCTCTGTTACCGGCTTTCGCGACAAACTGGAAGAGTTATCCCGGCAATAGCGTTTAAATGCTGCCCGAAAATACGGGCAGCATAAACATCAGGCGAGTTTCACCATGATCATTCCGGCTAACAACAGGACCAGACCAACCCAGCCTTTGCGGTTTAACCGCTGACCAAACAGGACCCAACCGGCTGCTAATGTGGCGACAATACCAAACCCACCCCACAGCGCATACGCCACTGACAAGTCGATCCCTTTCACTGCCTGGGATAGTGCACTAAAAGCAGCAAGTACCGCCGCCAGCGACAGCAAGCCATAGACTTTACGGCGAAAGCCATCAGAAAATTTCAAAAAGACGTTAGCAATAATTTCCAGCACTATCGCCAGTGCCAACCAGGCGGCGTGAATCCATTCAAACTGAGCCATGATTCTGCTCCAGCGTAGATTTACGCACTTTACGTGTACCCGATTTGATCAAGACAATCCCGGCAACCAGAGTTGTTAACCCGACAATTTTCATCAGCGATAAACTTTCATCAAATAACAGAACGCTAAACAGCGTAATAAATAAAATACCGATACCTTCCCACAGCGCATAGGCTACGCCTAACGCAATTTTTTTAACGGCGAAAGAGAGAAGTATATATGACAGAGAAATCATCACCAGCATTAAAATAAACCCGCTGTTTCCATCACTGACGCTAGCCCATTTCATAGATAACGTGCCGGTAATTTCTGTGGCAATAGCCAGACCTAATAAAATCCAATAAAAATACATCGTCCTTCTCCTGCAAGAGAATTATTTTAATATTCGCTTAATTCAGCGAAAGTAAAGAGGTCAAGCCCAGCGCATAGCGCAAGCTTCGGCAGAAGAAAAGACTAAAGCGCGTTGCGCCAGTGCTGCTCACCTGCGAGCAAGATAGTGGATGAGGTACGAAGATGGGTAAATGTAGAAAATAACGTCCTGAACAAATTGTCCATAAAATTACAATTATCCGCAGTGTTGCTTCTCGTCATCGCGGATGATAATTGTCCTCGGTAGTTGAACACGTCTGATTTGTATCATAGCTTAAGAATTAACTCAAAACATTTTCATTTCTTTACCTGAGTGGTTTGATTTTCGTTATAATGCCGCCGCTAAAAATAAAATATTATTAGCGAAGGAAGAATATACGGGGATAAGCATGGCAAAGCCGATCATCACGCTCAATGGTCTAAAAATCGTCATAATGCTGGGAATGCTGGTCATTATTCTGTGCGGTATCCGGTTTGCCGCCGATATCATCGTCCCCTTTATCCTCTCGCTATTTATCGCGGTAATACTTAATTCTCTGGTACAACGCATGGTTCGCTGGCGAGTGCCGCGCGTACTGGCGGTGTCAATTTTGATGACCATTATCGTGATGGCGATGGTGTTAATGCTGGCCTATCTCGGTTCAACACTCAATGAACTGACCCGCACTTTGCCACAGTATCGCAGCTCAATCATAAAACCGCTGCAGGCTCTGGAACCTTTATTACAGCGCGTGGGTATTGATGTCTCAGTTGACCAACTGGCTCATTACATTGATCCGAACTCGGCAATGACGTTGCTCACCAACTTACTGACTCAGTTATCTAATGCCATGTCGTCAATATTTTTATTGTTGCTGACGGTGTTGTTTATGCTGCTCGAAGTTCCACAACTACCCGGTAAACTCCAGCAAATGATGGCGCGTCCGGTTGACGGGATGGCGGCAATACAGCGCGCGATTGACAGTGTGTCGCATTACCTGGTACTAAAAACGGCTATCAGCATCGTCACCGGACTGGTCGCCTGGGCGATGCTCGCTGCACTGGATGTTCGCTTTGCTTTTGTCTGGGGATTGCTGGCCTTTGCGCTTAATTACATACCCAATATTGGTTCAGTTCTGGCAGCAATTCCCCCTATCGCTCAGGTACTGGTGTTTAATGGTTTCTACGAGGCGTTACTTGTACTGGCGGGATATCTGCTGATTAATTTGGTCTTCGGCAATATTCTGGAACCACGCATTATGGGGCGCGGGTTAGGACTTTCCACACTGGTGGTTTTTTTGTCATTAATTTTTTGGGGATGGTTGTTAGGACCGGTAGGTATGCTGCTTTCTGTGCCGTTGACGATTATTGTCAAAATTGCACTTGAGCAAACGGCGGGAGGCCAAAGCATCGCCGTTCTGTTAAGCGATCTCAATAAAGAGTGACGGCCTCCGTAGAGGCCGTTGAGGTTACAGAGCTTTGAGGATTGCATCCACGCTGGCTTTGGCGTCACCAAACAGCATGTGGGTGTTCTCCTTGAAGAACAGCGGGTTTTGCACGCCAGCATAGCCGGTGTTCATCGAGCGTTTAAAGACAATCACGTTCTGCGCTTTCCACACTTCCAGAACAGGCATGCCAGCAATCGGGCTCTTCGGATCGTCCTGTGCCGCCGGGTTAACCGTATCGTTGGCACCAATCACCAGTACGGTATCGGTATCAGCGAAGTCATCGTTGATTTCGTCCATTTCCAGCACGATGTCATACGGTACTTTCGCTTCCGCCAGCAACACGTTCATATGCCCTGGCAAACGCCCCGCAACCGGGTGAATCCCGAAGCGCACATTGATACCGCGCGCACGCAGTTTCTCGGTGATTTCTGCGACCGGATACTGTGCCTGCGCTACCGCCATGCCATACCCTGGAGTAATGATTACTGAATGCGAGTTTTTCAGCAGCTCCGCCGTCTCTTCTGCGGTGATTTCGCGGTGTTCGCCCACTTCCTGATCATCGCCGGTAGAGGAACCATCAGTGCCGAAACCGCCCGCAATGACGCTGATAAAGGAACGGTTCATCGCCTTACACATAATGTAAGAAAGAATCGCGCCCGACGAACCGACCAGCGCACCGGTCACAATCAGCAGGTCGTTACTGAGCATAAAGCCCGCCGCTGCCGCCGCCCAACCGGAGTAGGAGTTCAGCATCGACACCACCACTGGCATATCAGCGCCACCGATGGAAGCCACCAAATGCCAACCGAAGACCAGCGCTATAGCGGTCATTATCAGCAATGCCAGCACCTGCAAGCCAACACTATCGGTACGAACAAACACCATCAACAGCAGGAAGGAAACGACCAATGCAGCCAGGTTCATTTTATGGCGGTTTGGCAGCATCAACGGTTTAGACGAAATCTTTCCGCACAGCTTACCGAACGCCACAACCGAACCGGTAAAGGTTACCGCACCAATAAAGATGCCAAGGAACACTTCCGTCAGGTGAATGTTGGCCAGAATCGGTGCCATTCCCGCGTCATGATGCAGATAGCTGTTAAAGCCAACCAGCACCGCCGCCAGCCCCACGAAGCTATGCAGGATCGCCACCAGTTCCGGCATTTCAGTCATTTCGACTTTCTTCGCCAGACGGATACCAATCGCGCCACCAATGACCATCGCAACCAGGATCCAGCCAACATTGCCAGTATCCGGCCCGAAGATGGTTGCAATTAACGCAATCGCCATCCCGGCGATACCGAAGTTGTTGCCACGGCGAGACGTTTCATGTTTAGAAAGCCCGGCCAGACTGAAGATAAACAGGATCGCGGCAACAATGTATGCAGCTGTAACTAATCCTCCAGACATATGTTACCCCTTAGTTTTTGCGAAACATTTTCAGCATGCGCTGAGTCACGGTAAAGCCACCGAAAATATTAATGCTGGCGATAAGCACCGCGATAAAACTAAGGAAGCTAACCCAGCCGCCCTGGCCAATCTGCAATAGAGCTCCGACAACAATAATCCCTGAAATCGCGTTAGTAACCGACATCAGCGGCGTATGCAACGCGTGGGAGACATTCCACACCACGTAATAACCTACGACGCAGGCCAGCGCGAAAACGGTAAAGTGCCCGAGGAATTCTTTCGGTGCTACGCTTGCCAACCAGCCGAAAAGGATGATTGCCAGCGCCATCAGCGCATATTTACGCCACGGTGAGCAGGCACATTTTTCTTCGGTTTTAACATCAGGTGCCGCTTTCTGTGCTGCCTGCGGTTGGACTGAAACCTGAATCGGCGGCGCCGGCCAGGTAATTTCGCCAGAGCGGATCACGGTCACGCCGCGAATCACCACATCATCAAAATCAACCGTGATATTGCCGTCTTTCTCTTTGCACAACAGTTTCAGCAGATTGACAAGGTTGGTGCCGTAAAGCTGTGAGGATTGCGTCGGCAGGCGACCAGGAAGATCGGTGTAGCCAATCACTTTGACACCATTCTCCGTGGTGAAGATTTCACCCGGCACGGTGTATTCACAGTTACCACCGTTTTGGGCTGCAAGGTCGACAATCACACTACCCGATTTCATAGAATCAACCATTTCACGGGTAATCAGTTTCGGTGCTGGTTTGCCTGGAATAAGCGCGGTGGTCACAATGATATCGACCTCTTTTGCCTGGGCGGCAAAGAGTTCCATTTCTGCTTTGATGAACGCTTCCGACATCACTTTGGCGTAACCATCGCCGCTACCGGCTTCCTCTTTAAAATCCAGCTCGAGGAATTCCGCGCCCATACTTTGAACTTGTTCTTTCACTTCCGGGCGGGTATCGAATGCACGCACAATTGCGCCGAGGCTGTTTGCTGCGCCAATGGCGGCCAGACCTGCAACCCCCGCACCAATCACCATCACTTTTGCTGGCGGCACTTTACCTGCTGCTGTGATTTGCCCGGTAAAGAAACGCCCAAACTCATGAGCCGCTTCAACAATGGCGCGATAACCAGCGATGTTCGCCATCGAACTTAACGCATCAAGCGATTGAGCACGTGAGATACGTGGTACAGAGTCCATCGCCATCACGGTTACGTTACGCTCCGCGAGTTTTTGCATTAACTCCGGATTCTGCGCGGGCCAGATGAAGCTTACCAGCGTGGTTCCCGGATTTAGTAACGCAATTTCATCATCTAACGGCGCATTGACCTTCAGAATGATCTCTGACTGCCAGACGTTATTCCCTTCTACAATTTCGGCGCCCGCTTGCACAAACGCTTTATCGTCAAAACTAGCCAGTTGACCTGCGCCGCTCTCTACCGCGACGGTAAAACCTAGTTTCAGCAACTGCTCCACTGTTTTCGGCGTTGCTGCAACACGGGTTTCATTGGTTAACCGTTCTCTTGGTATGCCAATTCGCATGATATTCCCTTCCATCGGTTTTATTGATGATGGTTTGCCTGTGTTTTTGATACACAAGCCGCTCATGTACGAGCTAAATGTTACTCCGTTAAAATAAATTAGTAACAAACGCCTATAACGTACTGAAAATAATGCCTGTGATCTAGCGTCAAAAATCAGTATTTCGGCGTGAACTCGCAAAATATTAACGATTCAGCCTTGATAGCGGGATAAACACCATAGAACACAGGATAATGGGCGATAATTGTCTTTGATAATCAGGTAAAACATGAGATTTCACCGACGCCAGCCACCAGTTAACATTAAATTAACTTATACAATTCAGCCAGTTCAGTCATTCTTCTGTTGTTGTGGCTATTTTTTAAGCGCGATGCTCATTCGATCAGATTTAAAATCAAATCAAGAAGTCTGATATGAAAAAATCACGCAGACAGTTACACACTTTAAATGCAATAATCAGCCACGTTTCTCGTTAATAACAATACCAGTACCTGGTTTGCGCAAGGCGAAGGATTATTTTTATGAAGCTTAAGAACACCCTCCTGGCGTCGGCACTGCTTTCTGCTACGGCATTTTCCGTTAACGCAGCAACAGAACTGACACCGGAGCAAGCGGCAGCGGTTAAACCTTTTGACCGTGTAGTGGTTACCGGTCGTTTTAATGCCATTGGTGAAGCGGTTAAAGCCGTTTCCCGTCGCGCTGATAAAGAAGGCGCCGCCTCTTTTTATGTTGTCGACACTTCAGATTTCGGTAACAGCGGTAACTGGCGTGTAGTTGCCGATCTTTATAAAGCCGATGCTGAAAAAGCAGAAGCTGATAAGAATCGCGTTTTTAATGGCGTTATTGAACTGCCTAAAGACCAGGCTGTTTTGATCGAACCGTATGACACCGTTACCGTCCAGGGCTTCTTCCGCAGCCAACCGGAAGTGAACGATGCCATCACCAAAGCAGCAAAAGCGAAAGGTGCCTACTCTTACTACATCGTTCGCCAGATAGATGCCAACCAGGGCGGCAACCAGCGTATTACTGCGTTCATTTACAAACAAGATGCTAAAAAACGCATCGTCCAGAGCCCGGATGTGATCCCTGCGGATTCTGATGCTGGTCGCGCGGCACTGGCCGCAGGTGGCGAAGCCGCGAAGAAAGTTGAAATCCCGGGCGTTGCCACCACTGCATCACCAAGTGCTGAAGTTGGTCGTTTCTTTGAAACTCAGTCCTCAAAAGGTGGACGTTACACTGTCACGCTTCCTGACGGCACCAAAGTAGAAGAACTGAACAAAGCGACCGCTGCAATGATGGTTCCGTTCGATAGCATTAAGTTCTCGGGTAACTACGGCAACATGACCGAAGTCTCCTACCAGGTTGCTAAACGTGCCGCGAAGAAAGGTGCTAAGTATTACCACATCACCCGCCAGTGGCAGGAACGTGGTAACAACCTGACCATCAGTGCAGACCTGTATAAATAAATAACTATTCAGTATCACATTAAGGCGGCTTTATGCCGCCTTTCAGATTTTTAGCTACAAATTTTCCCGCAACCATTGCATGCCGCCACTTCTCTTCGTAAAATCCCGCGCTTTAGTGGCATTCACCATTTTTATGCGTTTTGCCCTAATATTTATTCTTCTGAACACGTTTTAAACACTGGATATCGATGGAAAAGAAACTGGGACTGAGCGCACTCACCGCGCTGGTATTAAGCTCAATGCTGGGCGCGGGTGTTTTCAGTCTGCCGCAAAATATGGCGGCGGTTGCCAGCCCGGCAGCATTGCTCATCGGCTGGGGTATTACTGGCGCTGGCATCTTATTGCTGGCCTTTGCCATGCTGATCCTGACACGCATTCGTCCCGACCTTGACGGCGGTATTTTTACCTATGCACGGGAAGGGTTTGGCGAGTTAATCGGCTTCTGCTCCGCGTGGGGATACTGGCTATGTGCGGTTATCGCCAACGTCTCTTATCTGGTTATCGTCTTTTCCGCATTAAGTTTCTTCACCGATACGCCGGAACTACGCCTGTTTGGCGATGGTAACACCTGGCAATCGATCGTCGGTGCATCGGCATTATTGTGGATTGTTCACTTTTTGATCCTGCGCGGCGTACAAACCGCCGCCAGCATTAACCTGGTGGCGACATTGGCAAAATTATTGCCGCTTGGTTTGTTTATTGTGCTGGCGATGATGATGTTCAAACTGGACACCTTCAAGCTCGACTTTACAGGCCTTGCGCTTGGCGTGCCGGTATGGGAACAGGTGAAAAACACCATGCTGATCACACTGTGGGTATTCATTGGTGTGGAAGGTGCGGTGGTTGTTTCTTCACGGGCGCGGAATAAACATGATGTTGGCAAAGCAACGCTTCTGGCAGTGCTTTCTGCACTGGGCGTTTATTTATTGGTCACCCTGCTTTCGCTGGGGGTGGTTGCTCGTCCTGAACTGGCTGAGATTCGTAACCCGTCTATGGCCGGTCTGATGGTGAAAATGATGGGGCCGTGGGGCGAGATTATCATCGCTGCCGGATTGATCGTTTCTGTTTGTGGCGCGTATCTAAGCTGGACCATTATGGCGGCAGAAGTCCCCTTCCTGGCAGCGACGCATAAGGCATTCCCGCGTATTTTTGCTCGCCAGAATGCACAAGCAGCGCCGTCTGCCTCGCTGTGGCTGACCAACATCTGCGTGCAAATTTGTCTGGTGCTGATCTGGCTGACCGGCTCTGATTACAACACGTTGCTGACCATCGCCTCAGAGATGATTCTGGTGCCCTATTTCCTGGTTGGCGCATTCTTGTTGAAAATCGCTACTCGTCCACTGCATAAAGCGGTAGGTGTCGGCGCCTGCATTTATGGCTTATGGTTATTATACGCTTCAGGCCCAATGCACCTGTTGTTGTCCGTCGTTTTGTATGCGCCAGGGCTACTGGTCTTCCTGTACGCGCGTAAAACGCATACACATGATAATGTATTGAATCGTCAGGAAATGGTGCTGATTGGCATGCTGTTAATTGCCGCAGTTCCGGCCACCTGGATGCTGGTGGGATAACTTTCGTCCCATCGTTTGCTTGCAAAGGAGATTAACGATGGGGAAAACCCAGCCCTTGCCAATATTAATCACTGGCGGAGGCCGTCGTATCGGCCTCGCTCTCGCCTGGCATTTCATTAATCAAAAGCAACCGGTGATTGTCAGCTATCGGACGCACTATCCTGCCATTGATGGACTGGTTAATGCAGGTGCGCAGTGTATTCAGGCTGATTTTTCAACGAACGACGGCGTGATGGCGTTTGCCGATGAAGTGTTAAAAACCACCCACGGCCTGCGTGCCATTTTGCATAACGCCAGTGCGTGGATGGCAGAAAAACCAGGTATGCCACTGACTGATGTTCTGGCCTGCATGATGCAGATCCATGTTAATACCCCTTACCTGCTCAACCATGCGCTGGAAAGATTACTACGCGGTCACGGACACGCCGCCAGCGATATCATTCACTTCACCGATTATGTGGTGGAGCGCGGAAGCGACAAACATATTGCCTATGCTGCAAGTAAAGCGGCACTGGATAATATGACCCGTTCGTTTGCCCGCAAACTGGCACCGGAAGTGAAAGTGAATTCTATTGCACCATCGCTGATCCTGTTTAACGAGCATGATGATGCCGAATATCGCCAACAGGCGCTGAATAAATCACTGATGAAAACCGCGCCTGGTGAGAAAGAAGTTATCGACCTTGTCGATTACTTACTCACCAGTTGCTTTGTAACCGGACGCAGTTTCCCGCTTGATGGCGGCCGTCATTTGCGTTAATGCAGCTTCATCCAGCAAATAATTAGCACCCATGCGCTTAACCCCCAGCACACAACAGAACCCACAAAAGCAGCGGGCAAGCGCATGATTCCGGTGAAATACCACAACGACGCCAGATAAACAAAATAGGGAATAATCGACCACATACTGAAAACGATTGTGGCGCGTAAAGCTTCAATGCCGCGTTCACTGACAACAATATAATGCGCGATGAGCGCAAAGGTCGGAAAAAGCGGGATCAGCCCGGCGATATAGTAATTTTTCGTTCTTGCTAATACACCAATCAACACCACCACCAGCGCACCAAGCGCGGCTTTGATTACCAGCCCCATTGTTTTACCTTAACACTTCCATAACAAGTCATCTGTAGAATACCCGATGCAACCTTGTTTAGAAACGATTGATAGTAAGTAAAATCAGCGCGGTGTATTGTGACGTTTTTATATCTGCCGTGAATAATATGAACACTATCGTATTTGTGGAAGATGACACTGAAGTTGGTTCACTGATTGCCGCGTACCTGGCAAAGCATGATATGCAGGTTACCGTGGAACCGCGCGGCGACCATGCCGAAGAGACAATTCTGCGGGAAAATCCGGATCTGGTGCTGCTCGATATCATGCTGCCTGGCAAAGACGGAATGTCCATCTGCCGCGATTTACGCGCAAAGTGGTCCGGACCGATTGTTCTGCTGACCTCTCTCGATAGCGATATGAACCACATTCTGGCGCTGGAAATGGGCGCCTGCGACTATATTCTCAAAACAACGCCCCCCGCTGTTCTGTTGGCGCGTTTACGTTTACATTTGCGTCAGAACGAACAAGCGACGCTGACCAAAGGTATTCAGGAAACGTCTCTGACACCTTACAAACCATTGCATTTCGGTACGTTAACTATCGACCCCATCAACCGCGTAGTGACACTTGCTAACCATGAGATTTCACTCTCGACGGCTGATTTTGAATTGTTATGGGAACTAGCCACCCATGCCGGACAAATTATGGACCGCGATGCGCTGCTGAAGAATTTACGCGGCGTCAGTTATGACGGGCTGGATCGTAGCGTGGATGTAGCTATTTCGCGGTTACGAAAAAAACTGCTCGATAACGCTGCCGAACCCTACCGCATTAAAACCGTGCGTAACAAAGGCTATCTTTTTGCGCCTCATGCGTGGGAATAAACGATGAAAAAACTGTTTATCCAGTTTTATCTTTTGCTGTTTGTCTGCTTTCTGGTGATGTCTCTACTGGTTGGCCTGGTGTACAAATTTACCGCCGAACGTGCAGGCAAACAGTCGCTGGATGATTTGATGAACAGCTCGCTGTATCTGATGCGTAGCGAATTACGCGAGATCCCTCCACACGACTGGGGAAAAACGTTGAAGGAGATGGATTTAAATCTCTCTTTCGATCTGCGCGTCGAGCCGCTGAGTAAATATCATCTCGATAATAACGCCATGCACCGATTGCGTGGCGGAGAGATTGTTGCTCTGGATGATCAGTACACCTTTTTACAGCGTATCCCGCGCAGCCACTACGTTCTCGCCGTGGGTCCCGTTCCTTATCTTTATTTCCTCCATCAAATGCGTTTGCTGGATATCGTGCTGATCGCCTTTATTGCCATCTCCCTCGCCTTTCCGGTGTTTATCTGGATGCGTCCGCACTGGAAAGACATGTTAAAACTGGAAGCGGCGGCGCAACGATTCGGCGATGGGCATCTCAATGAGCGTATTCACTTTGATGATGGTTCAAGCTTTGAACGACTTGGCGTGGCGTTTAACCAGATGGCGGACAATATCAACGCGTTGATTGCCAGTAAAAAGCAGCTTATTGATGGCATTGCCCATGAACTGCGAACACCATTAGTGCGCCTGCGTTATCGGCTGGAGATGAGCGACAACCTGAACGCCACCGAGTCCCAGGCCTTAAATCGCGATATCAGTCAACTGGAAGCCTTAATTGAAGAACTGCTGACTTATGCCCGGCTCGATCGCCCGCAAAATGAACTGCATCTTAGCGAACCAGACCTGCCGTTGTGGCTGTCAACACATCTGCAAGATATTCAGGTCGTGACCCCCGACAAAACGGTACGGATAAAAACGATCACGCCAGGTAATTACGCGGCACTGGATATGCGCTTAATGGAGCGCGTGTTGGATAACTTGCTCAACAACGCCCTGCGCTACTGTCATTCAACCGTTGAAACCAGCCTGCTACTGGCAGGAAACAGAGCAACATTGATTGTTGAAGATGATGGTCCGGGAATTGCGGCAGAAAATCGCGAGCATATCTTTGAACCCTTTGTTCGCCTCGATCCCAGTCGGGACCGTGCAACTGGTGGCTGTGGGCTGGGGCTGGCGATTGTCCACTCCATCGCTCTGGCAATGGGCGGCACGGTCAATTGTGACACCAGCGAACTGGGGGGCGCCCGCTTCTCGTTCAGCTGGCCACTGTGGCACAACATCCCGCAATTTACTTCTGCCTGACACCAAACGCACGGTGGTTAAGTTGTCGTCAATGTGCTATAAATAAAGTATGTTGTAACTAAAGTGGTAATTTTATGGCCCGTTACGATCTTGTTGACCGACTCAATACGACTTTTCGCCAGATGGAACAAGAACTGGCAGCGTTTGCCGCTGAGCTTGAACAACACAAGTTGCTGGTTGCCCGAGTGTTCTCGTTACCGGAGGTCAAAAAGGAGGATGAGCATAATCCGCTTAATCGCATTGAGGTTAAGCAACATCTCGGGAAAGAAGCGCAGGCGCTGGCACTGCGTCATTTCCGCCATTTGTTTATTCAACAACAGTCCGAAAATCGCAGCAGCAAGGCGGCTGTTCGTCTGCCTGGCGTGTTGTGCTATCAGGTCGATAACCTTTCACAAACGGCGCTGGCAAGTCATATACAGCGCATCAATCAACTTAAAACCACTTTCGAGCATATCGTCACGGTTGAGTCAGAACTGCCTACGGCAGCGCGTTTTGAATGGGTACATCGTCATTTGCCGGGGCTGATTACCCTTAACGCTTATCGCACGCTCACCGTTCTGCACGACCCCGCCACTTTACGTTTTGGCTGGGCGAATAAACATATCATTAAAAATTTGCATCGTGATGAGGTGCTGGCGCAGTTGGAAAAGAGCCTGAAATCGCCACGTAGCGTTGCACCGTGGACGCGCGAGGAGTGGCAGGGAAAACTGGAACGCGAGTATCAGGATATTGCCGCCCTGCCACAGGATGCGAAGTTAAAAATCAAACGTCCGGTGAAAGTTCAGCCAATTGCCCGTGTCTGGTACAAGGGGGATCAAAAACAAGTTCAGCACGCCTGCCCGACACCGCTTATCGCGCTGATTAATAGGGATAATGGCGCTGGCATGCCAGACGTTGGTGAGCTGTTAAATTACGATGCCGACAATGTTCAGCATCGTTTTAAACCGCAGGCACAGCCGCTTCGTTTGATCATTCCCCGGCTGCACCTGTATGTTGCAGATTAACGCCCTGCTTTCATACTGCCGACCATCTGTTCTGGTCGTACCCAGCTATCAAACTCGGCTTCGCTAAGATAGCCCAGCGCAAGGGCGGCAGCTTTTAAGGTCAGCCCTTCTTTGTGCGCTTTTTTGGCGATCTCCGCAGCTTTGTCATAGCCAATATGGGTGTTTAGCGCGGTCACCAGCATCAGCGATTCATTGAGTAATTGGTTGATACGCTCACGATTCGGCTCTATTCCCACCGCGCAGTGTTTGTTAAAACTTTCCATGCCATCTGCCAGCAAGCGTACCGATTGCAGGAAATTGTGGATCACCATCGGACGGAAGACGTTCAATTCGAAGTTACCAGAAGCGCCGCCGATGTTGATTGCCACGTCATTCCCCATCACCTGGCAGCAAAGCATGGTTAACGCTTCACACTGCGTTGGGTTCACTTTTCCCGGCATGATTGAACTGCCCGGCTCGTTTTCCGGGATTGAGATTTCGCCAATGCCGCAACGTGGACCAGAAGCCAGCCAGCGGACGTCATTGGCAATTTTCATCAGTGACGCCGCCAATCCTTTTAACGCACCGTGCGCCTGAACCAGCGCATCACAGGTCGCCAGTGCTTCAAATTTGTTCGGTGCAGTAACAAACGGCGCACAGGTAATGACCGAAAGCTCGTCCGCCACGCGACGGGCATATTCCGGATGGGTGTTTAGTCCAGTACCCACAGCTGTACCGCCCAGAGCCAGTTCCGCCACGTGAGGCAGGCTGTATTCGATATGTTTGAGATTATGCTCAAGCATTGCTACCCAGCCGGAAATCTCCTGCCCCAAGGTCAGCGGCGTAGCGTCCTGCAAGTGGGTACGACCAATTTTGACGATATCAGCATACGCGCGGGATTTCTCATTCAGAGTTTGTGTCAGGGTTTTAAGTTGTGGAATGAGTTGCTTACGCAGCGCCAGCAGCGCCGCAACGTGCATTGCTGTTGGAAAGACATCATTGGAACTCTGGCTTTTGTTCACATCGTCGTTAGGGTGAACTTTACGTTCCATCCCGCGCACACCGCCGAGCAGTTCGCTCGCCCGATTGGCCAGTACTTCGTTCATGTTCATATTGCTTTGCGTGCCGGAACCGGTCTGCCAGATAGCCAGCGGAAACTCATCGTCATGCTGTCCCGCCAGCACTTCATCCGCCGCCTGCCGAATGGCACTCGCTTTCTCTTCAGACAGCAAGCCTAAATCTTCATTAACTTTTGCCGCTGCGCGCTTGGTTAGCGCCAGCGCATGAATCAGTGAGGTTGGCATTTTCTCCGTCGAAATGCGGAAATGCTCCAGCGAGCGTTGAGTTTGTGCGCCCCACAGCTTATCTGCCGGGACATCGATCGCACCCATCGAATCTTTTTCGCTGCGTACTGTTTTCATGGCCTGCTCCTCACCTGATTAATTTTTTTCTTCTTTGCTTACGCTAAGCAACTTTTAGCTCACTCATTATTTACTATTTGATAACAAATGTTTGGTATTTCGTGCCATGTAAAAAAGCCGCCCCGAAGGGCGGCTGCTTATTTCACGCAGCGGCTACACTGCGTGAGTTGTATCTGCTGGAAGAAGTCATTTCCTTTATCATCCACCAGGATAAACGCTGGGAAATCTTCCACTTCGATTTTCCAGATGGCTTCCATTCCCAGTTCCGGATATTCAACACATTCCAGACTTTTAATACTCCCCTGCGCCAGCACTGCCGCAGGACCGCCGATACTGCCGAGATAGAAACCGCCATGTTTTTTACAGGCATCCGTCACCTGCTGGCTGCGATTACCTTTCGCCAGCATGATCATACTGCCGCCCTGCGCTTGCAGTTGATCGACGTAAGAATCCATACGTCCGGCAGTCGTTGGGCCAAGAGAACCGGAGGCATAACCTTCCGGCGTTTTGGCCGGACCCGCGTAGTAAATTGGATGATCTTTAATATACTGCGGCAGCCCTTCGCCGTTATCCATCCGCTCTTTCAGTTTGGCATGAGCGATATCACGACCGACGATAATCGTGCCGTTAAGCGATAAGCGTGTAGAAACGGGATACTGCGACAACTGTGCGAGGATCTCTTTCATTGGGCGGTTAAGGTCAACGCGTACCGCTTCGCCTTCTCCCGCTTTACGCAGTTCTTCAGGGATGTATTTGCCAGGATTATGTTCCAGTTTTTCGATCCAGATCCCCTGACGGTTAATCTTCGCTTTGATATTACGGTCAGCAGAACAGGAGACGCCCATACCAATCGGGCAGGATGCGCCGTGGCGTGGCAGGCGAATAACGCGAATGTCATGGGCGAAATATTTCCCGCCAAACTGCGCGCCCAGACCGAGATTTTGCGCTTCAATCAGCAATTCGTTTTCCAGTTCCACATCGCGGAACGCCTGACCGTGCTCGTTCCCTTCCGTTGGCAGTTCGTCATAGTATTTAGCGGAAGCCAGTTTCACCGTTTTAAGGTTAGTTTCCGCAGAAGTTCCGCCAATAACGAACGCAATATGATACGGAGGACACGCCGCCGTACCCAGTGTGCGCATTTTCTCAACCAGATAATTTTTCAGTTTTCCCGGCGTCAGTAACGCTTTGGTTTCCTGATAGAGATACGTCTTGTTTGCCGAACCGCCACCTTTGGCGATACAGAGGAATTTGTACTCGTCGCCATCAACGGCATAAAGATCGATCTGCGCTGGCAAGTTAGTGCCGGTATTCACCTCTTTATACATATCCAGCGGCGCGTTTTGCGAGTAGCGCAGGTTATCTTCGATGTAAGTGTTATAGACACCGCGCGCCAGCGCCGCTTCGTCGCCACCACCGGTCCATACACGCTGCCCTTTTTTACCAACGATAATCGCGGTGCCGGTGTCCTGGCAGGTTGGCAGAACACCTTTTGCGGCGATATCGGAGTTTCGCAGGAATTGCAGTGCCACATACTTGTCGTTTTCGCTGGCTTCCGGGTCACGCAAAATATCGGCTACCTGCTGTTGATGGGCCGGACGCAGCATGAATGACGCATCATGAAACGCCTGACGCGCCAGAAGAGTTAACGCTTCTGGTGCAACTTTCAAAATCTCCTGCCCTTCAAATTCAGATACGCTGACATGTTCGCTGGTCAGCAGGTAGTACTCGGTATCATCTTTTTTGAGTGGGAAAGGAGCCTGATAATGAAAGGGTTTGTTTGACATTGTTCTCTCACTTACTGCCTGGTTTGGTTATGCTCTGGGCGGGTGTTCCGTTGCCCTGTTAAAAGCGAGTAACAATATCCTACACACTTTTTTAACAAAAACTGAGACTAGTACGACTTTTTGCGGCTCCAGGTTACTTCCCGTAGGATTCTTGCTTTAATAGCGGGATTAATTTCCACATCTAAACAGGGATTGATCATGCAAAAACTCATTAACTCAGTGCAAAACTATGCCTGGGGCAGCAAAACGGCGTTGACTGAACTTTATGGCATGGAAAATCCGTCCGGCCAGCCGATGGCCGAGTTGTGGATGGGCGCGCATCCAAAGAGCAGTTCACGTGTGTACGATGCCGCAGGAGATATCGTTTCACTGCGTGATGTGATTGAGAGTGATAAAGCGACTCTTTTGGGAGATGCCGTTGCCAAACGCTTTGGCGAGTTGCCTTTCCTGTTCAAAGTATTATGCGCAGCCCAGCCGCTCTCCATTCAGGTGCATCCAAACAAACGCAATTCTGAAATCGGTTTTGCCAAAGAAAATGCCGCCGGTATTCCGATGGATGCCGCCGAGCGTAACTATAAAGATCCTAACCATAAGCCGGAGCTGGTTTTTGCGCTGACGCCTTTCCTCGCGATGAACGCGTTTCGTGAGTTTTCCGAGATTGTCTCCCTGCTCCAGCCGGTCGCGGGCGCGCATCCGGCGATTGCTCACTTTTTGCAGCAGCCCAATGCCGAACGTTTAAGCGAACTGTTTGCCAGCCTGTTAAATATGCAGGGTGAAGAAAAATCCCGCGCGCTGGCGATTTTAAAATCGGCGCTCGACAGTCAGCAGGGTGAACCGTGGCAAACGATCCGTTTAATTTCTGAATTTTACCCGGATGACAGCGGTCTGTTCTCCCCGCTGTTGCTGAATGTGGTCAAATTGAATCCTGGCGAAGCGATGTTCCTGTTCGCTGAAACACCGCACGCTTACCTGCAAGGCGTGGCGCTAGAAGTGATGGCGAACTCCGATAACGTGCTGCGTGCGGGTCTGACGCCTAAATACATTGATATTCCAGAGCTGGTTGCCAACGTGAAGTTCGAAGCCAAACCGGCTAACCAATTGTTGACCCAGCCGGTGAAACAAGGTGCAGAGCTGGACTTCCCGATTCCGGTTGATGATTTTGCCTTCTCGCTGCATGACCTTAGCGATGAAGAAACCACCATCAGCCAGCAAAGTGCCGCCATTTTGTTCTGCGTCGAGGGCGATGCAACGCTGTGTAAAGGTTCTCAGCAGTTACAGCTTAAACCGGGTGAATCAGCGTTTATTGCCGCCAACGAGTCACCGGTGACTGTCAAAGGCCACGGCCGTTTAGCGCGGGTTTACAACAAGCTGTAAGAGCTTACTGAAAAAATTAACATCTCTTGCTAAGCTTATTAAAGGCTTATAACACCTTCAGGCGGCCAGTCCGCCTGATTTTATTTTATGGATAATCATTATGAATAAATCGCTGGTAGCGGTAGGCGTCATTGTTGCGCTCGGCGTAGTCTGGACAGGCGGCGCATGGTACACAGGCAAGAAGATTGAAACCCATCTCGAAGACATGGTCGCGCAGGCGAACGCGCAACTCAAACTAACAGCTCCTGAATCCAACCTGGAAGTGAGTTATCAAAACTATCATCGCGGCGTATTCAGCAGCCAGTTGCAACTGGTGGTGAAACCCATTGCCGGGAAAGAAAATCCGTGGATTAAAAGCGGTCAGAGCGTCATCTTCAACGAATCGGTTGATCATGGTCCCTTCCCCCTTGCCCAGCTTAAAAAACTGAACCTGATTCCGTCGATGGCATCAATTCAAACCACGCTGGTCAATAATGAAGTAAGCAAACCACTGTTTGATATGGCAAAAGGTGAAACGCCTTTTGAGATTAACTCCCGCATTGGTTACAGCGGTGATTCCAGTTCCGATATTTCGCTCAAGCCCCTGAATTACGAGCAAAAGGATGAAAAAGTCGCCTTTAGCGGCGGCGAGTTCCAGTTAAATGCTGACAGAGACGGCAAAGCCATCTCCCTGTCAGGGGAAGCACAAAGCGGTCGGGTGGATGCGGTTAACGAATACAACCAGAAAGTGCAGTTGACCTTTAATAATCTGAAAACTGACGGTTCCAGCTCGCTGGCAAGTTTTGGTGAACGCGTGGGCAATCAAAAAGTCTCGCTGGAAAAAATGACCATTTCAGTGGAAGGCAAAGAGCTGGCATTGCTGGAAGGCATGGAGATCAGCGGTAAATCGGATCTGGTCAATGACGGGAAAACGATCAATAGCCAACTGGATTACTCGCTAAATAGCCTGAAGGTTCAGAATGAGGATCTGGGCAGTGGCAAGCTGACCTTAAAAGTCGGCCAGATCGACGGTGAAGCCTGGCATCAGTTTAGCCAGCAGTATAACGCGCAAACTCAGGCGCTGCTGGCACAGCCAGAAATTGCCGACAATCCCGAACTTTATCAGGAGAAAGTGACGGAAGTCTTCTTTAGCGCCCTGCCGCTGATGTTGAAAGGCGATCCGGTGATTACTATCGCACCATTGAGCTGGAAAAACAGTCAGGGTGAAAGTGCGCTGAATCTGTCGCTGTTCCTGAAAGATCCGGCAACGACTAAAGAAGCGCCGCAAACGCTGGCGCAGGAAGTAGACCGCTCGGTTAAATCTCTGGATGCGAAACTGACCATTCCGGTGGATATGGCAACTGAGCTGATGACTCAGGTAGCGAAGCTGGAAGGATATCAGGAAGATCAAGCGAAAAAACTGGCGAAACAGCAAGTTGAAGGTGCATCAGCAATGGGGCAGATGTTCCGTCTGACCACCTTGCAGGACGATACCATCACCACCAGCCTGCAGTATGCTAACGGTCAGATCACGTTAAACGGACAGAAAATGTCGTTAGAAGATTTTGTTGGCATGTTTGCGATGCCAGCTCTTAACGTTCCGGCTGTACCGGCAATTCCGCAGCAGTAATTCACGGCCAAAACGCCGGAGAATTTTCACTCCGGCGTTTTTTCTCACTTCAGCATAAAGTCATACTGAATGCTCATTTTCACATCCCAGTAATTCAGGCGATCGCCAAACGCGCTGCCGTTGCGCTTTTCCCGTCCTTTATCGGCTGCAAGAAAGAAATTCATCCCTTGTAGCGGCCCTTCGCTAACCCGATAGTTCACGCCACCTAAGAGGCCCGCGCCTTCAATCCGCACGTCTCGTTTACTGGATTCATAGCCGCGGGTCACAATCGGTGCAAATGTCAGCGTAAATTGCGGGGTTAAACGATAATTGACGCCCAATTGCCAGGACTGCATTCCTTCGCGGTTACGATCAAGACTTAATGAAAAGGGATAGCCAATGTCGGTGTCCACTACGGCTCCATTCATCGCATGACGCAGATAACCGCCACTGCCAAATACGCTTCCCCACGGCGCGCTCCAGGTCAATTGTCCACTAACCAACGCCGTTTCATTGGGCTGGCTGGTATTACGACTTAAACCTTCGAGTTGCGCATAAAAGCCGAGCAACTCCCCTTTCAACGTATAATTCGGGTCGAGCGGTATGCTTTTCTCGAGAATACTTTGTATCTGATTGGAAACATCTTTCTGTACCGATGCCCCCAGAGAATAGCGACTGGTATCATCATGCCAACTGGCGGCTAAAAAAGAACGTGCGCGATGTTTATCGTATTTTCCCGTCTGGCTGTTATAAACCCCTTCATCACGAATACCGGTTGTTGAATCGGTCCATAAAAATACTCGTGAACGCCACATTCCCCACAATTCAATATTTGGCGTTAAAGCCCAGTAACCTAACGCCCCTTCGGAAACAGTCGGCAATGTCCGTTGCGAACTACCAGCAATTAACGGAATACGATAAGGTAAGCTGCCATAACTATAATCTGTTCCGAAGCGACCTAATTTAAGCAGGCTATTTTCACTGGGTTTTATTTTTACTGCCCCCAGGGCAAAGCCAAAACTTTTATCACCATCAAGATACCACCGGGTACTCATATCAGCACGAGCACCTAATTTATAAACATAATACGCCCCACCTTCGACACCAATAATATTAGAATAATAGCCACTATTAAAATCGAGTAATCCTCCCTGTACCCATGCGTAAATGTCTCTTCCCGCGCCAGCACTGGGCTTGTCGGCCCTGCGCAATTCATTTTTCAGTCTGATGCGTAGTCCCGCTTCATCGTCAGCCAGTTGTGCCGCGTTAGCGGTGGTAAGGCCAGAGGCAGCCGTCAGGGAAATAACGGCCATGGCCACTATTTTTCTCATAGTTGCACCTTTGATGTTCTGATTATTTTTATGGAATATTAATTAGTGATATCGCTGATTAATTGCTGCTGCATTTGTTTGCGATTATCAATTTCAACTACGATTTCTTTGAATTTTTTATCCGTGAGCGGATAAAACCAGATTATTATAAATGCCAGTAGCATAAACCCGCAGGGTACTAAGGCAATTGATGTGCGGATCCCCATAATAACTTCCGGTGTTTGCACCTGATTGGCAATATATCCGCTTAATCCCAAAATAAAGGCGGGAATTGATCCTCCTATTGCCTGGCCGCATTTGCGCGTAAATGAGAATAGCGAATAGGTAAGTCCTTCAATCCGCACACCGGTCAGGTATTCACCATATTCTACGGTGTCGGCCTCCAGCGCCCACATCACGGTCATGGTAATGCCCTGACCAATTGAAGCGATGGCTAATGCGACCAGTGCCACCGGCAGCGACCAGACGGAAACCCAGAAGAACAGCAGATAACCACAGGTTCCCAGCAGAGCACCAATCAGGAAGGTGTTCTTTTTACCGATTCTGGCGACCATCCCCGGCACCAGCGGTGCCGATGCCACGGTACCGACCAGGTTTTGCACCAGCACCAGCACGGTGAACAAGCCGGTATCATTCAACACATAGCGCACATAGAACAACAACGAGGCGCTAACAGCGAAGGTCGAAATCAGCACACACAGCGCTCCGATGCACAACATAAACAGCGGACGATTCCGTTTCAGCGTTTGCAGACTGATCTTCAATGACGGCTGTGCCACGATGCGTACCACATTCTCGCGCGTCGATTTAAAGCAGATGAAGTAAAGCACCATTCCGGCCATCGCCAGCACAATCGTCCAGAAATGGTATACCGACACCATCTCCTCCGGGCTGGAGTTCTTAATGCTCGGTCCTATCAGAAATGCCAGGCAGACAAAGGTCAATGAAGCGGCAATCCCGCGAGCCGCGCCCAGACGGGCGCGGGATTGTGGTTGTTGGGTCATCGCGGTAGCAAGTGAACCATAAGGAATATTCACCAGGCTGTAGCAAAGCCCGAGGCCCATGTAGGTCAAATATGCATACACCACTTTGCTGCTATGGCTCCAGTCGGTCGGCACCCAGAATACCAGCACGCTGAAGATCATTAACGGCGCTGTGCCGAAGAGTAAAAATGGGCGGAATTTTCCCCAGCGGGTATTCACACTGTCCACTACTCGCCCGGCCAGGACGTCGGCAAAGGCATCGAATACCCGCACCAGTAACAGCATGGTGCCCGCCGCAGCGGCACCGACGCCTGCGACGTCGGTGTAGTAACTCAACAGGAAGAGCGCCCCCATTGCGAAGGCGAAGTTATTGGCGACGTCACCGAGGCTGTAGCCGACGATGGTGCGCCAGGAGAGTTGTTGATTCATTGTTTGCCTCCCTGCTGCGGTTTTTCACCGAAATTCATGCCAGTCCAGCGTTTTTGCAGCAGGAAAGCCGCCGATTTCGGTTTGCGGTCGCGGGTGAAGATCCCTTTCTTGTTGCCGCCAACGCGCATAATGCCCTGCGAGGTCGCAAAATCAGCGAAGTTCCATACCTGTTCACCGACGACGGCGCTGACGCGATCAAAGACGCGGTGATACATATCCAGCCATGCACACTGATACTCTTCACTCCACATGTCGGTGTACATCGAGTGCAGTCCCGCTAACGTATCCACGCCGTATTCGGTGATGATAATCGGCTGATGCAGTTTCTCTTGCCAGGCAAGCAGTTCTTTTTCCAGTACCTTCTCTGCCGTTTCCAAATCGCCGCTTTGGACATACCAACCGTAATAACGATTCAGGCACAGCACATCAAAGAGATCGCTGATGGTATCGGTGTGAGCGTCGCAGAACATTACATTGACGCAGGTGATCGGTCGCGTCGGGTCGAGTTTACGCGTTGCTTCCGCCAGTGGTGCGAAATATTCTCGTGCACCTTGCGGACGGGTATCCGGTTCGTTGGCAATACTCCACATCACCACGCTGGGGTGGTTTTTGTCACGCGCAATCAGCTCTTTAATCGCCTGTAAGTGCGCCTGCTGAGTTTCCCCGTTGACGGCCTCTTCGCTGTAGAGTTCTTTTGGCTTGTTACCCGCTTCAAATCCAATGCCTAAAGAGAGGTTAAAGCCGACGGCAGCAGTTTCATCAATCACCACAATGCCATTTTCATCAGCCCAGTCGAGCATCTCTTCAGCGTAAGGGTAATGCGAGGTACGGTAAGAGTTGGCACCAATCCAGTCCATCAATGCGTGATCGTGCACCATCAGCACGTTATCGAATCCTTTACCGCGTAAATCCGCATCTTCATGGCGACCAAAACCAGTGAAGTAGAACGGTTTGTGGTTGATCAGGAACTGTTCGCCCTTCACTGCCACTGACCGGATGCCGACGCGCAGCGGGTAGATATCACACTCTGTCTGGCTTTTGGCTGTGACGCACAGTTCATAGAGATAACCTTCACCCGGTTGCCAGAGGTGCGGATTCACCACTTGCAAAGTCCCGCTGGTGCCTTGTCCAGTTGCAACAACCTGTTGATCTGCATCACGCAGTTCAACGCTGACATCACCATTTGCCATCACCTGCCAGTCAATAGACGCGTGGTTACAGTCTTGCGCGACATGCGTCACCACGGTGATATCGCCCACCCAGGTGTTCGGTGTGGTGTAGAGCATTACGCTGCGATGGATCCCGGCGTAGTTAAAGAAATCATGGAAGTAAGACTGCTTTTTCTTGCCGTTTTCGTCGGTAATCACCATTCCCGGCGGGATAGTCTGCCAGTTCAGTTCGTTGTTCACACAAACGGTAATACGTACACTTTTCCCGGCAATAACATACGGCGTGACATCGGCTTCAAACGGCGTATAGCCGCCCTGATGCTCCATCACTTCCTGATTATTTACCCACACTTTGCCGTAATGAGTGACCGCATCGAAACGCAGGACGATACGCTGCCCCGTCCAGCCTTTCGGTATAAAGACTTCGCGCTGATACCAGACGTTGCCCACATAATTACGAATATCTGCATCGGCGAACTGATCGTTAAAACTGCCAGGTACAGCAATTGCCCGGCTTTCTTGTAACGCGCTTTCCCACCAACGCTGAGAGATTCCACAGTTTTCCCGATCCAGGCTGAATGCCCACAGGCCGTCGAGTTTTTTGATTTCACGAGTTGGGGTTTCTACAGGACGTAACATAAGGGACTCCTCATTAAGATAAAAATACTGGTCAACCTTTAATCTGATTAGTTAACCAATTCTGTGTTGAACACAGTTATCTGTGAGAAACCCATGGAAGAGAAATGGAAATAAAAAGAACTGACACCGCGATCAAAAAACCAAAAACTGCAATACCCACAGCGTGATATGGATCGCATTAATCTTTAAAACAGCGTTGACAGAAGACACAAAATAAGCAATCGAACGCTCGTTCGATTGCTTATAAAACGATAAATTCCCATGACATATGGTTTCGACGAATGTTTTAGTAGGATTTTTCGACCAGGGGAGAACGCTTTTTGTTCAGCAGTGTTGAGGCATTGAACGCGGGCACTCTCTTCACCGGCCCGCGGAAAGTGAGGATCAGGATGCGGTCAAGATACCGCCAATCATCGCACGTAGCCCCTGGGCAAATAACGCTTCTCGCGCCAGGTCTTCCGCTTCGATATCGGCCAGCACGCCATAGGTCAGATCCAGCAGTAAACGAGAGGTCATTGCCGTGTTAATGTCAGGGCTTATCTCGCCTTTTTGCTGGGCATCCCTCATGCGCTGGGCAATACATTCCGTGATGGTCAGATGTTTATTCTTAAGCATGGTGGCAACCTGTGGATTGCGCATCCCTTCTGCCATAATTTCGACCACCAGCGCTCGTTGTCCAAAGGCTTCATGGGTGAGAGAGACTATCGACTCGACCATATAGTCAACGAAATGGATCCCTTCAATCGGTTCCCGGAAGCGGGCCAACGCCCTCTCCTGGTCCTGGAGAATAATCGCCTGAATCAAGGCTTCTTTCGAAATGAAGTGGTGATAAAGCGTCCCGGGACTGATAGCGCAGGATTTACAGATGGCTTTCATTGAGGCACTGTGAAATCCATTTTCTGAAAAAATCTCTCTGGCAGCATTGAGGATCCGGGTCCGTGTCGGTTGTGCTTCAGTTTGCATGTTATCCATCGTTAAACCAATATAGTTAGCATGAATAACTAGTTTACCGCGTTGTCCGGTGAGCGCCTATCATTGCAGTTGAATTGTGCGAAGGTACACCCGTTTCGTTTACTATTTGCACGATAATTGGTCAACCAACAGACGGAATTTGGCTACCAGTTGTCTGGTGGAGGCTTTTCCCTACTCGACAAGCGGTGTCGGTAAACAACACTCACTCGGTTGTTTACCGACCTGTTAGCGTATTAATTAAGTTCCTGTACCCCACCGCCGGAGACGGTGAGTATTTGCCCGCTTATCCAGCTGGCAGCTGGGGAACAGAGGAATAGCGCCGCGTTGGCAATATCTTGCGGTTGGCCCAGACGCCTGATTGGCGTGTGCTGCAACATTTTCTGTTCAATTTCTGGTGTAATAACGGATTTCAGGGCATCAGTTAATATTGCCCCAGGCGCTATGCCATTTACCCGAATATTTTTTTCACCCAGGTCAAACGCCATATTCCTGACCAGATGGCTGGCCGCCGCTTTAGATGACGCATAGGAGGTCATGTTTTTATTTTTATTTTCTGCCGCCATAGATGTGATGGTCAAAATAACGCCTCCGCCATTTTTTTCCATTTCAGGCGCAATGAGTTGTGACAGACGGAAAAAAGAAAACACATTCAGTTCATAAGCGCGGCGGAAATCCGCCATTGGCATATCAAACGGTTTAGGACCACCACCACCAGCATTGTTAACCAGAATATCAACTTTGCCCAGCTTACTGATGGCAAAGCCTGCCAGAGCAGATAACTCCTGTTCGGAAGTAATATCACAGCGCCAGGCAAATGCCTGCCCACCCAACTGTTGAATTTCATCTACAACATGATTAGCTGCATCGGCGTTAATATCACTGACCACCACAGATGCGCCAGCTGTCGCGAATGTAATGGCGATTTCTTTACCAATACCTGCACCCGCACCTGTGATGATGGCGCATTTTCCGTCGAGTCTCAGGTTGTCAGAATTAAACACATAAACCTCCTGTGAACTTCAGTAAAAATAAAAGGCACCGCCTGTATGCCACATTTTTTATCATTAACTTTGAGGAAAGGACACTACCAGGTATAGCAGATAAAGAGAGGATTATTTCGCCGCAATGAGCCGGGCAGGAATAATAAGATTACGTGAATGCGTCTCTTCATGAGTGATTTTTTGCATCATGCGATCCGCAAGTGTCGTACCAAGTTCCCGCGCAGGCGTGCTGGCCCAGGTAACGGGTATATCATCAAGCGCAGTTGGCGTCGCATCGGTAAATGCCGCCAGTGAAACCTGTTGTTCAAAGTAACGATCGACGCCACTTTCGCCGCTTTGCCGCCCTGCTTTCAGCAAGCCAAACCATGCACCCATTGCTATGGTTTCGTTATAACAAACCACGGCGCTGATGGTCGGGTTATGGCGCAAAAGCGCCGTAATGGCTTCCGCAGCTTGCTTCTGACTCGAGGCACACTCCAGTACCCAATCACTGTGAAACGGCAGGCTGAATTTTAATAGTGTCGCGCAATAGCCACCCACTCGTTCCGCACGGGTTAAAGAGGAACTTTGCCCTCCCAGCCAGGCAATACGCTGGTGTCCATTGCGAATGAGATGCTCCGTCAATAACTGCGCTGCCTGCATGTTATCCGGGCGAACAGTATCAACATCATCAAGATAGCTGGCGCGGGAAGCGAAAATCACCGGAATACCTTTTTCTTCTGCCATGCGCCGCAGGTCATCACTGCTCCCTGCCGCACCGGCAATGACGACACCATCGACGCCCTGGTTCAGTAGCAGTGAAAAGCGCTGGGTCAGTTGCTCGCCGTCTTTACCGCCGTGGAGCAAAAAAACCATTCGCCCCTGCGCTTCCAGTGCCTCCGTCAGCCCGGCTGTCAATTCAGCGTAAAACGGCGCAGACAAGTCACGCACAATTAAGCCAACCACACCACTCTGCCCGCCGCGTAGTGCCGACGCCTGGCGATTGCGCACAAACCCCAGTTCTTCAATGGCGGCGTTAACACGTTCTCCTGTGGCGGTAGAGATTCGCCCTTTGCCACTAAGCACCAGCGAAACGGTACTAACCGATACGCCCGCAGCGAGCGCAACATCATGAATGGTGATTTTTTTGGCGGTAGCCATGCAGATGACCTACTCCCTGATTATGTGACAGATAAAACGTTTTACCTTTTATTTATCTTATACCCGCTATTATCGTTGCGTAATGTGATTTATGCCTCACTAAAATTTGATAAAACGTTTTATCTTCTCGCGCAATTTATTGAATCCAGATTGTTCTCTACGAGGAGTCGTTTTATGACGGCGAAAGCAGCACCGAAAGTTACGCTGTGGGAATTCTTCCAGCAGCTAGGCAAAACCTTTATGTTGCCTGTCGCATTACTGTCGTTCTGCGGCATTATGTTGGGGATTGGCAGTTCCCTTAGTAGCCACGATGTCATCACACTGATCCCGGCATTGGGTAATCCTGTGTTGCAGGCCATCTTTACCTGGATGAGTAAGGTTGGTTCGTTCGCGTTTAGTTTCCTGCCAGTGATGTTCTGTATCGCCATCCCGCTGGGTCTGGCACGCGAAAACAAAGGCGTCGCGGCGTTCGCTGGTTTTGTTGGTTACGCGGTAATGAACCTGGCGGTGAACTTCTGGTTGACCAATAAAGGCATTCTGCCGACCACCGATGCTGCCGTGCTGAAAGCCAATAACATTCAAAGCATTCTTGGGATCCAGTCGATCGACACCGGGATCCTCGGTGCAGTTATCGCCGGTATTATCGTCTGGATGCTGCATGAGCGTTTCCATAATATCCGCCTCCCGGATGCGTTGGCGTTTTTCGGCGGTACGCGCTTCGTGCCAATCATCTCCTCGCTGGTGATGGGCCTTGTCGGTCTGGTGATTCCATTGGTCTGGCCGATCTTCGCCATGGGCATTAGTGGATTAGGTCATATGATTAACAGCGCGGGTGATTTCGGACCTATGCTGTTTGGTACGGGTGAGCGTCTGCTGTTACCATTTGGTCTGCATCACATTCTGGTGGCATTAATTCGCTTTACCGACGCAGGCGGCACGCAGGAAGTCTGCGGTCAAACCGTCAGCGGCGCACTAACCATCTTCCAGGCGCAATTGAGTTGCCCGACCACTCACGGTTTTTCTGAAAGCGCCACGCGTTTCCTCTCGCAGGGCAAAATGCCTGCATTCCTCGGCGGTCTGCCAGGTGCAGCGTTAGCTATGTATCACTGTGCGCGCCCGGAAAATCGCCATAAAATTAAAGGTCTGCTGATTTCTGGCCTGATCGCCTGTGTCGTTGGCGGCACTACCGAACCGCTGGAATTCCTGTTCCTGTTCGTAGCGCCAGTTCTGTATGTCATCCACGCGCTGTTAACCGGCCTCGGCTTCACCGTCATGTCCGTGCTCGGTGTCACCATCGGTAATACCGACGGCAATATCATCGACTTTGTGGTGTTCGGTATTCTGCATGGCCTGTCAACCAAGTGGTACATGGTGCCAGTGGTGGCGGCGATCTGGTTTGTTGTTTACTACGTCATCTTCCGTTTCGCTATCACCCGCTTCAATTTGAAAACCCCTGGCCGCGATAGCGAAATTGCCAGCTCAATCGAAAAAGCCGTTGCCGGTACGCCGGGTAAATCAGGTTACAACGTTCCGGCAATCCTCGAAGCCTTAGGCGGTGCCGACAATATTGTCAGCCTCGATAACTGCATTACTCGTCTGCGTTTGTCAGTGAAAGATATGTCCCTTGTTAATGTGCAGGCACTGAAGGACAATCGGGCAATTGGCGTAGTACAACTTAATCAACATAACCTGCAGGTTGTTATCGGGCCGCAAGTTCAGTCAGTCAAAGATGAAATGGCCGGTCTGATGCGTACTGTTCAGGCATAAGGATAAGATATGTTCGATTTTTCGAAGATCGTGGATCGTCATGGCACATGGTGCACACAGTGGGATTATGTCGCTGACCGTTTCGGCACTGCTGACCTGTTACCGTTCACGATTTCAGACATGGATTTTGCCACCGCTCCCTGCATTATCGAGGCGCTGAACCAGCGCCTGATGCACGGCGTGTTTGGCTACAGTCGCTGGAAAAACGATGAATTTCTCGCGGCTATCGCCCACTGGTTTTCCACACAGCATTACACCGCCATTGATACGCAGTCGGTGGTATATGGCCCTTCCGTTATCTATATGGTGTCGGAGCTGATTCGTCAGTGGTCCGCTGTCGGTGAAGGTGTGGTGATCCATACCCCGGCCTACGACGCATTTTACAAAGCCATTGAAGGTAATCAGCGCACCGTGATGCCCGTTGCTTTAGAGAAGCGGGTTGATGGTTGGTTTTGCGATATGGGTAAACTGGAAGCCGTGTTGGCGAAACCGGAGTGTAAAATTATGCTCCTGTGTAGCCCTCAGAATCCTACCGGTAAAGTCTGGACTTGCGATGAACTGGAAACAATGGCAGACCTGTGCGAACGCTATGGTGTGCGCGTTATCTCCGATGAAATTCATATGGATATGGTATGGGGCGAGCAACCGCATATTCCCTGGAGCAATGTAGCTCGCGGCGACTGGGCGCTACTGACTTCTGGTTCGAAAAGTTTCAATATT
The DNA here is from genome assembly GCF_963883145.1 of Escherichia sp. E4385. Lineage (NCBI taxonomy): Bacteria > Pseudomonadati > Pseudomonadota > Gammaproteobacteria > Enterobacterales > Enterobacteriaceae > Escherichia > Escherichia sp. E4385. The sequence continues at coordinate 221,168 of NZ_CAWOOJ010000011.1, read as the reverse complement.
CCGGCTCTGACCGGGGCTTACGGGATTATTGAAAATAACGACAGCCGTGAAGCGTATTTATCGGCCCTGAAAAGCCGTGATGGGCTTTCTTCCCCTGCGGTACTGGCGTTAACCGCCCATATCGCCGCCTATCAGCAAGGCGCGCCATGGCTTGATGCCTTACGCGTCTATCTGAAAGATAACCTGACGTATATCGCAGAGACGATGAACGCCGCGTTCCCTGAACTCAACTGGCAGATTCCCCAATCCACTTATCTCGCATGGCTTGATTTACGTCCGTTGAACATTGATGACAACGCGTTGCAAAAAGCCCTGATTGAACAAGAAAAAGTGGCAATCATGCCAGGATATACCTACGGTGAAGAAGGCCGTGGCTTTGTTCGGCTCAATGCCGGATGCCCACGTTCTAAACTGGAAAAAGGTGTCGCTGGATTAATTAACGCCATCCGAGCTGTACGCTAATTGCGATTGCGCAACGCAAATAATCGTTGCGCAATCGTAGATTTTTACCCTGCTTTGTTTTTATAATGGTGCGCACTTTTATATCCAGAAAAAGAGTGCGACCATGATTGATACCACCCTGCCATTAACTGATATCCATCGCCACCTTGATGGCAACATTCGTCCCCAGACCATCCTTGAACTTGGCCGCCAGTATAATATCTCGCTACCTGCACAATCCCTGGAAACGCTAATTCCACACGTTCAGGTCATTGCCAACGAACCCGATCTGGTGAGTTTTCTGACTAAGCTTGACTGGGGCGTTAAAGTTCTCGCCTCGCTCGACGCATGCCGTCGCGTGGCGTTTGAAAATATTGAAGATGCTGCCCGAAACGGCCTGCACTATGTCGAACTGCGTTTTTCGCCAGGTTATATGGCAATGACGCATCAGTTGCCTGTTGCGGGCGTTGTCGAAGCCGTTATTGACGGCGTATGTGACGGTTGCCGCACCTTTGGTGTGCAGGCGAAACTTATCGGCATTATGAGCCGGACCTTTGGCGAAGCTGCCTGCCAGCAAGAGCTGGAGGCATTTTTAGCCCACCGTGATCAGATTACCGCACTGGATTTAGCCGGTGATGAACTTGGTTTTCCGGGGAGTTTGTTCCTCTCTCACTTCAACCACGCGCGTGATGCAGGCTGGCATATTACCGTCCATGCAGGCGAAGCTGCCGGGGCAGAAAGTATCTGGCAAGCCATTCGTGAGCTGGGAGCTGAACGCATTGGGCATGGCGTAAAAGCCATTGAAGATCGTGCGCTGATGGATTTCCTCGCCGAGCAACAAATTGGCATAGAATCCTGCCTGACCTCCAATATTCAGACCAGTACCGTGGCATCTCTGGCGGCACATCCGCTGAAAACGTTCCTTGAGCATGGTATCTGCGCCAGTATTAACACCGACGACCCGGGTGTTCAGGGCGTCGATATCATTCACGAATATACCGTTGCCGCGCCCGCTGCAGGTTTATCTCGCGAGCAAATCCGCCAGGCGCAGATTAATGGTCTGGAAATGGCTTTCCTCAGCGCAGAGGAAAAACGCGCACTGCGAGAAACAGTCGCAGCGAAGTAACAAAAATGGATGGTGCTAATTGCACCATCCCCTTTTCAAGCAAGGCACAAAGTCGAGCGATGTTTGGCGGACTCGATGCCCAGCTCAATCAACTCCATTACCTGAATGGCCTGACTTGCTGGCACCGGGTTTTCACCGTCGCCATTCAACGCATCACGAATGGCAGCATAGTAAGCCGGATAATTCCCCGGCACGGTCAACAGCGTTTCTTCAACACGTTCCTCGCCTTCAACACGGGTTAGTACACCGTCACGCATATCGTAGCCCCAGTCTTCCTGCGGCAGACGCTCACCATTTTTCAACCGCTCTTCCTGCGGATCGAGGCCGTATTTAACATAGCTGCCACGGGAGCCATGCACGATATAACGTGCTGACTCAGCTGCCGCCAACATGGTGCCGTGTAAAATGACCCGCCGCTGTGGGTAGGACAAAATGGCGTGGAAATAATCAGTCGACTGCGCCCCTGGGCGCAACTGTGCTAAATCCACCGTCATACTGACGGGTAAGCCAAAAAGCGTAATAGCTTGATCGAGCAAATGCGGTGCCAAATCGTACCAGATACCGCTGCCAGGGCCGCCCTGTTCACGCCAGCGATCGCGCACCTGCGGCCGAAAGCGGTCAAAATGAGACTCAAAGTACGCAACTTCACCCAGCGAGCCTTCCGCGAGCAAACCTTTTAGTGTCAAAAAATCGCTATCCCAGCGACGATTATGAAACACCGACAATACGCGACCCAGACTTTTTGCCAACGCATCCAGTTCTCGAGCTTGTGACAGTGTCACGGTAAAAGGCTTGTCGACGACCACATGTTTACCCGCTTCAAGCGCCGCTTTGGCTAACGGGAAATGGGTATCATTTGGTGTGGGAATGACAATCAAGTCTATGTTGGGATCATTAAAAAGATGCTTTGGTTCAGAGACAACCGTCACTGTTGGCCAGTCGGCTTTTACTTTTGTTTCGTCACTGCTGGAAATTACTGCCAGTTCTAGTCCGGGCGTGCCCGCAATCAGGGGCGCATGGAAGGTTTTGCTCGCATAACCATACCCAATCAACCCAACACGGATGTTGTCGCTCATTTCATTGCCTCTCAGAGAAGTACGATCGCTATTTGACACTATCCTTTACCCTCTCTCAACAGTTTAATAACCAGCCCGCAATAAGGGATGTTATTTAACTTAAGTCAAAGAAATGGCGAATTTTCTAATGATAAAAGCTAAATATCGCAAAAACCTCAGCAAAAATCTTGCTGGGGCAATTATTGCTAAGTAACATTTACCCCCTGAAGTTAATGGATCACTCAACATAGATGTGGGCAGTAATGAATCGTCTTATTGAATTAACAGGTTGGATCGTTCTTGTCGTTTCTGTCATTCTCCTTGGCGTGGCGAGTCACATTGACAACTACCAGCCGCCAGAACAGAGTACACCAGTACAACATAAGTAATACCTGCACTTGCAGAACAGCATGCAGCCCGTCCGGATGCATGTTTTAACTTGTCGGGTATTAAACCAGGAATTTATTATCTTGTGGTGTGTTGTCGGCGATTGGCAGGGATAGTAAAGCGCGTTACTCTTTTCATGACAGTATTTCATCCCTGAATATTTACCATCAGCACATTCTTATTATTGTTATTAAATAAGCGTTCACTTTTGGTGAAGTTTTATCATTACATATAATACCTACCACTTTGGTATTAATTATTTTATAGGCCTTTTATGACTGTTCAGGACTACTTATTAAAATTTCGCAAAATCAGTTCACTCGAAAGCCTGGAAAAACTCTACGATCATCTTAATTACACACTGACGGACGATCAGGACCTTATCAACATGTATCGCGCCGCCGATCACCGCCGCGCAGAGCTGGTGTCTGGCGGGCGTTTGTTTGACCTGGGCCAGGTGCCGAAGTCCGTCTGGCATTATGTCCAATAAAGAAAGAAGAAAGTAGCGATTGATAATAAAAACCTTATAATAACGCCCCTAAAATTAGATTTGCCTGTTTGCTGTCGCTATTCTGGAGAACCTATGACCACCACAACGCCACAACGTATTGGAGGCTGGTTGCTTGGCCCTTTGGCCTGGCTGTTAGTCGCTCTATTGAGTACGACGCTGACGCTGTTACTGTATACCGCAGCGTTATCTTCTCCTCAAACATATAAAACGATCGGCGAACAAGCACTGACAACGCAAATCTTATGGGGCGTTTCTTTTATTACCGCCATCGCCATGTGGTATTACACTTTGTGGTTGACCATCGCTTTCTTTAAACGTCGGCGTTGTGTTCCTAAACACTATATTATCTGGCTACTGATCTCCGTATTACTGGCTGTTAAAACCTTCGCTTTTTCGCCAGTTGCAGATGGCGTAGCCGTGCGCCAGTTGTTGTTCACTTTGCTGGCAACCGCATTGATAGTCCCCTATTTCAAACGCTCGTTGCGGGTCAAAGCGACGTTTGTGAATCCGTAATAACCTTACAGTTAACCTGTTGTCGCCTGCTCTGGATTAACGGATAATAGGCGGCTTTTTTATTTCAGGCCGAAAAATGACTGACTACCTGTTACTGTTTGTCGGAACTGTACTGGTCAATAACTTTGTACTGGTTAAGTTTCTGGGCCTCTGTCCGTTTATGGGCGTTTCCAAAAAGCTGGAAACTGCAATGGGGATGGGGCTGGCAACAACATTTGTGATGACGCTGGCGTCAATCTGCGCCTGGCTTATCGACACGTGGATCTTGATTCCACTCAACCTGATTTACCTGCGCACGTTAGCGTTTATTTTAGTGATCGCTGTAGTGGTGCAGTTCACCGAGATGGTGGTGCGTAAAACCAGCCCGGTGCTCTATCGTCTGCTGGGGATTTTTCTGCCGCTTATTACCACCAACTGTGCGGTGCTTGGCGTCGCGTTGCTGAATATTAATCTCGGGCATAATTTCTTGCAGTCGGCGCTGTACGGTTTTTCAGCAGCTGTCGGCTTCTCGTTGGTGATGGTGCTTTTCGCAGCCATCCGCGAGCGCCTGGCTGTGGCTGATGTCCCGGCACCTTTTCGTGGTAATGCCATTGCGCTGATTACCGCAGGTCTTATGTCTCTGGCCTTTATGGGCTTTAGTGGTTTGGTGAAGTTGTAATGAATGCTATCTGGATTGCCGTTGCCGCCATCAGCCTGCTGGGCCTGGCGTTTGGCGCCATTCTGGGTTATGCCTCCCGCCGTTTTGCGGTGGAAGACGATCCGGTCGTTGAGAAAATTGACGAAATTTTACCGCAGAGCCAGTGTGGTCAATGCGGTTATCCTGGCTGTCGCCCGTATGCGGAGGCTATCAGTTGCAACGGTGAAAAAATCAACCGCTGCGCCCCTGGTGGCGAAGCTGTAATGCTGAAAATTGCCGAGTTGCTCAACGTCGAACCACAGCCGCTGGATGGCGAAGCGCAAGAGTTGACGCCTGCGCGTATGGTAGCGGTTATCGATGAAAATAACTGTATTGGCTGCACTAAGTGTATTCAGGCGTGTCCGGTGGACGCCATTGTCGGCGCTACCCGAGCAATGCATACCGTCATGAGCGATCTGTGCACAGGTTGTAATCTGTGTGTAGACCCATGCCCAACGCATTGCATCTCCTTACAACCGGTTGCAGAAACGCCAGACAGCTGGAAATGGGATCTGAACACCATTCCCGTGCGCATCATTCCCGTGGAACACCATGCTTAAGTTATTCTCTGCTTTCAAAAAAAATAAAATCTGGGACTTCGATGGCGGCATTCATCCACCGGAGATGAAAACTCAGTCCAACGGTACTCCCCTGCGCCAGGTTCCGCTGGCGCAGCGATTTGTTATTCCACTGAAACAGCATATTGGTGCTGAAGGCGAGCTGTGCGTTAACGTTGGTGATAAGGTACTGCGCGGACAGCCACTCACCCGTGGACGCGGCAAAATGCTACCGGTTCACGCACCAACGTCTGGCACCGTTACGGCTATTGCGCCCCACTCTACGGCTCATCCTTCAGCGTTAGCTGAATTAAGCGTGATTATTGATGCCGATGGGGAAGATTGCTGGATCCCACGTGACGGTTGGACCGATTATCGCTCACGCACTAGGGAAGAATTAATCGAACGCATTCATCAATTTGGCGTCGCCGGACTGGGTGGTGCTGGCTTCCCTACTGGCGTTAAATTGCAGGGCGGCGGCGATAAAATCGAAACGTTGATCATTAATGCCGCAGAATGCGAGCCGTATATTACCGCCGATGACCGCTTGATGCAGGATTGCGCCGCCCAGGTCGTAGAAGGTATTCGCATTCTTGGGCATATTCTACAGCCACGCGAAATTCTGATCGGAATTGAAGATAACAAACCGCAGGCAATTTCCATGCTGCGTGCAGTGTTGGCGGATTCTCACGATATTTCTCTGCGAGTTATTCCGACCAAATATCCCTCTGGCGGCGCCAAACAGTTAACCTACATCCTGACCGGAAAGCAGGTTCCACACGGCGGTCGTTCATCAGATATCGGCGTGTTAATGCAAAACGTCGGCACGGCTTACGCAGTAAAACGAGCCGTTATTGATGGCGAGCCGATTACCGAGCGTGTCGTGACGCTGACTGGCGAAGCAATTGCACGCCCCGGCAACGTCTGGGCACGACTGGGTACGCCGGTCCGTCATTTATTGAACGATGCAGGATTCTGCCCTTCTGCCGATCAAATGGTGATTATGGGCGGCCCGCTAATGGGCTTTACCTTGCCGTGGCTGGATGTTCCGGTCGTAAAAATCACCAACTGTTTACTGGCACCGTCTGCCAATGAACTTGGCGAACCACAGGAAGAACAAAGCTGCATCCGTTGTAGCGCCTGTGCTGATGCCTGCCCTGCAGATCTCCTGCCGCAACAGTTGTACTGGTTCAGCAAAGGCCAGCAACACGATAAAGCCACCACACATAACATTGCCGATTGTATTGAATGCGGGGCCTGTGCGTGGGTTTGCCCAAGCAATATCCCTCTTGTGCAATATTTCCGTCAGGAAAAAGCCGAGATTGCCGCCATTCGTCAGGAAGAAAAACGCGCAGCCGAAGCAAAAGCGCGCTTTGAAGCTCGTCAGGCACGTCTGGAACGTGAAAAAGCCGCACGTCTTGAACGCCACAAGAACGCGGCGGTTCAACCTGCGGCCAAAGACAAAGATGCGATTGCTGCCGCACTGGCACGCGTAAAAGAAAAACAGGCCCAGGCCACACAGCCTATTGTGATAAAAGCTGGCGAACGCCCGGATAACAGCGCGATTATTGCGGCACGGGAAGCGCGTAAAGCGCAAGCCAGAGCGAAACAGGCTGAATTGCAACAGACTAACGAAGCCGCAACCGTTGCCGATCCGCGGAAAGCGGCAGTGGAAGCCGCAATTGCTCGCGCCAAAGCACGCAAGCAGGAGCAACAGCCTGCTAACGAAGAGCCGCAGGAACAGGTTGACCCGCGTAAAGCTGCCGTCGAAGCGGCTATCGCCCGTGCTAAAGCTCGCAAGCAGGAGCAACAGCCTGCTAACGAAGAACCGCAGGAACAGGTTGATCCGCGTAAAGCTGCCGTTGAAGCCGCTATCGCCCGTGCTAAAGCTCGCAAGCAGGAGCAACAGCCTGCTAACGAAGAACCGCAGGAACAGGTTGATCCGCGTAAAGCTGCCGTTGAAGCCGCTATTGCCCGTGCCAAAGCGCGCAAGCTGGAACAGCAGCCTGCTAACGAAGAACCGCAGGAACAGGTTGATCCGCGTAAAGCTGCCGTTGAAGCCGCTATCGCCCGCGCCAAAGCGCGCAAGCTGGAACAGCAGCCTGCTAACGAAGAACCGCAGGAACAGGTTGATCCGCGTAAAGCTGCCGTTGAAGCTGCTATCGCCCGCGCTAAAGCGCGCAAGCTGGAACAGCAGCAGGCCAACGGAGAGCAGGAAGAACAGGTTGATCCCCGCAAAGCTGCAGTTGCCGCCGCTATCGCCCGGGTTCAGGCAAAAAAAGCCGCTCAGCAAAAGGTTGTAAACGAGGACTAAATGGTATTCAGAATAGCTAGCTCCCCTTATACCCATAACCAGCGCCAGACATCGCGCATAATGCTGCTGGTACTGGTCGCAACCGTCCCTGGTATCGCTGCGCAACTGTGGTTTTTTGGCTGGGGTACTCTCGTTCAACTCCTGTTGGCCTCGGTCAGTGCACTCTTAGCCGAAGCCCTCGTACTCAAACTGCGCAAGCAATCTGTAACGGCAACCTTAAAAGATAACTCAGCATTGCTAACGGGCTTATTACTGGCGGTAAGTATTCCGCCTCTTGCGCCGTGGTGGATGGTGGTACTCGGCACTGTGTTTGCCGTAATCATCGCTAAACAGCTGTATGGCGGTCTGGGGCAAAATCCGTTTAACCCGGCAATGATTGGTTATGTGGTATTACTGATCTCCTTCCCGGTACAGATGACCAGCTGGTTGCCGCCGCATGAGATTGCGGTCAATATCCCTGGATTCATTGACGCTGTACAGATTATCTTCAGCGGTCATACCGCCAGTGGTGGTGATATGAACACACTTCGCTTAGGTATCGATGGCATTAGCCAGGCGACACCGCTGGATACGTTCAAAACATCTGTACGCGCCGGTCATTCTGTTGAACAGATTATGCAGTATCCAATTTACAGCGGTGTTCTCGCGGGCGCTGGCTGGCAATGGGTAAACCTCGCATGGCTGGTTGGTGGCGTGTGGCTGCTATGGCAGAAAGCGATTCGTTGGCATATTCCCGTCAGTTTCTTAGTGACACTGGCCCTGTGCGCAACGCTGGGTTGGTTGTTCTCTCCGGAAACACTATCTTCACCGCAGATTCATCTGCTGTCTGGCGCGACCATGCTCGGTGCATTCTTTATTCTGACCGATCCAGTCACCGCGTCTACCACCAATCGTGGTCGTCTGATTTTCGGTGCGCTGGCGGGATTATTAGTCTGGCTGATCCGCAGTTTCGGCGGCTATCCTGACGGCGTTGCCTTTGCTGTCCTGCTGGCGAACATCACGGTTCCTCTGATCGATTACTACACGCGTCCACGCGTATACGGCCATCGCAAAGGATAAACCATGCTGAAGACTATCCGAAAACACGGTATTACGCTGGCGCTGTTCGCCGCTGGTTCAACAGGTTTAACGGCTGCCATCAACCAGATGACCAAAGCCACGATTGCTGAACAGGCTAGCCTGCAACAAAAAGCGTTATTTGATCAGGTGTTACCAGCCGATCGCTATAACAACGAGCTGGCCCAAAGTTGCTATATAGTGACTGCGTCTGAGTTAGGAAAAGGCGAGCATCGGATTTACATCGCGAAAAAGGATGATAAACCAGTAGCTGCCGTTCTGGAGGCAACCGCACCAGATGGTTATTCCGGTGCGATTCAGTTGTTGGTTGGGGCCGATTTTAACGGCACGGTACTTGGCACCCGCGTGACAGAACATCACGAAACGCCGGGACTTGGCGACAAAATCGAACTGCGCCTTTCTGACTGGATCACCCATTTCGCGGGTAAAAATATCAGCGGCGCGGATGACGCTCACTGGGCAGTGAAGAAAGATGGTGGTGATTTCGACCAGTTCACCGGAGCGACCATTACGCCTCGCGCGGTGGTGAATGCGGTAAAACGCGCCGGATTGTTTGCCCAAACGTTGCCAGCACAACTTTCTCAACTTCCTGCCTGTGGAGAATAAACCGTGAGCGAAATTAAAGACGTTATTGTTCAGGGGTTATGGAAGAACAACTCCGCACTGGTCCAGTTACTTGGCCTCTGTCCGCTGCTGGCGGTCACTTCCACTGCCACCAACGCACTGGGTTTAGGGCTTGCGACAACGCTGGTGTTGACTCTCACCAACCTGACCATCTCGACGCTGCGTCACTGGACGCCAGCCGAAATCCGAATCCCGATTTACGTGATGATCATCGCCTCGGTGGTCAGCGCCGTACAAATGCTGATTAACGCATACGCCTTTGGCCTGTATCAATCGTTAGGGATTTTTATTCCTCTGATTGTCACTAACTGTATCGTTGTTGGCCGTGCGGAAGCTTTCGCCGCAAAAAAAGGTCCGGCGCTCTCCGCACTTGATGGTTTTTCGATAGGCATGGGCGCAACCTGCGCCATGTTCGTACTGGGTTCACTACGCGAAATCATCGGCAACGGAACATTGTTTGACGGTGCCGATGCGCTGTTAGGTAGCTGGGCCAAAGTACTGCGGGTAGAGATCTTCCATACCGATTCTCCCTTCCTGTTAGCAATGTTACCGCCAGGCGCATTCATTGGTCTGGGGCTGATGCTGGCGGGAAAATATCTGATTGATGAAAGAATGAAAAAGCGCCGTGCTGAAGCAGCTGCTACACGCGAGTTGCCAAACGGTGAAACAGGGAATGTCTGATGAACAAAGCAAAACGACTGGAGATCCTCACTCGCCTGCGTGAGAACAACCCTCATCCTACAACCGAACTTAATTTCAGTTCGCCTTTTGAATTGCTGATTGCTGTACTGCTTTCCGCTCAGGCGACCGATGTCAGCGTCAATAAGGCGACGGCAAAGCTTTACCCGGTGGCCAATACACCTGCCGCAATGCTCGAACTGGGCGTTGATGGGGTTAAAACGTATATCAAAACCATTGGGCTATATAACAGCAAAGCAGAAAATATCATCAAAACCTGCCGTATTTTGCTCGAACAGCATAATGGCGAAGTTCCGGAAGATCGCGCTGCGCTGGAAGCCCTGCCCGGTGTAGGGCGTAAAACAGCAAACGTGGTATTGAATACTGCTTTCGGTTGGCCGACCATTGCTGTAGATACGCACATTTTCCGCGTCTGTAATCGCACCCAATTTGCACCGGGGAAAAATGTCGAACAGGTTGAAGAAAAACTACTCAAAGTGGTTCCGGCAGAATTCAAAGTCGATTGCCACCACTGGTTAATCCTCCACGGGCGTTACACCTGTATTGCCCGCAAGCCTCGCTGTGGCTCCTGCATTATTGAAGATCTTTGTGAATACAAAGAGAAAGTTGACATCTGACGAAAAAGGGTAACATCGTTATCCCATTGATAACTATTTCTCATCCTCTTATAAAACATCTTGTTAACGTCAATGATGCCGCCTCGCGGCATCATTGTCAGGCAATCCGTTTGTGAATAACCAAAAATGCAGGTTAATTGTTTTTTTAATAGCGAAATTTTCTATCTATTCGTGATCAAGATCACATTGATGTCATGATGTAAAAATTTTGCTCTATTTAAGTTAAATTTGACAAGGCATTGATTCAACCAGGGCATAAACCTACAAAACATTACACTGTCTATTTTTCAGATAATGGACTATCTCACTACATAAAACACCTTACAGTAGAACATATCGCCAAATATCAGTATTCCCCCTCTTCTGGTAGTGAAAAAATCTGCCGTTGCGTTTTTTGAAAAATTTAACGCTGGATAACATTTCAATGGGCCGATGATTTCTCCATGCCAGTTATATGTAACAGATTATTACAAAGGACTTGTCTGAAAGTGCAAGATAGTGAACATTACCTGCCGTTTCCCCTCCCACTATAACAATTGCGCGTATGTTTATTAGACATCACGCGAGAAAACACCCCCGTTAATATGGGATGTAAAAAAAGAGGTAAAAGTGTCCACTGCAAACCAAAAACCAACAGAAAGCGTTAGTTTGAACGCTTTCAAACAACCGAAGGCGTTCTATCTCATCTTCTCGATCGAGTTATGGGAACGCTTTGGTTATTACGGCCTACAAGGAATTATGGCTGTTTACCTGGTTAAACAACTGGGTATGTCCGAAGCGGATTCAATCACACTTTTCTCTTCCTTTAGCGCCCTGGTTTATGGTCTTGTCGCTATTGGTGGTTGGTTAGGCGATAAAGTACTGGGTACAAAACGCGTCATTATGCTTGGTGCTATTGTGCTGGCGATTGGCTATGCGCTGGTTGCCTGGTCTGGTCACGATGCCGGTATCGTCTATATGGGTATGGCGGCAATTGCGGTCGGTAACGGCCTGTTTAAAGCCAACCCGTCTTCACTGCTGTCAACTTGCTACGAGAAAAACGATCCACGTCTGGACGGTGCATTCACCATGTACTACATGTCCGTCAACATCGGTTCATTCTTCTCTATGATTGCAACGCCGTGGTTAGCAGCCAAGTATGGCTGGAGCGTCGCATTCGCCCTTAGCGTAGTTGGTCTGTTGATCACCATCGTTAACTTCGCCTTTTGCCAACGCTGGGTTAAGCAGTACGGTTCAAAACCTGACTTCGAGCCGATCAACTACCGCAATCTGCTGTTAACCATTATTGGTGTTGTCGCGCTGATTGCTATTGCCACCTGGCTGCTGCACAACCAGGACGTTGCGCGTATGGCGCTGGGCGTTGTTGCCTTCGGTATCGTGGTTATCTTCGGTAAAGAAGCCTTTGCAATGAAAGGTGCTGCACGTCGTAAAATGATCGTTGCTTTCATCCTGATGCTTGAAGCAATCATCTTCTTCGTGCTGTACAGCCAGATGCCGACGTCTCTGAACTTCTTTGCAATCCGTAACGTTGAGCACACCATTCTGGGCCTGGCAGTAGAACCTGAACAGTATCAGGCACTGAACCCGTTCTGGATCATCATTGGTAGCCCGATTCTCGCCGCTATCTATAACAAGATGGGCGATACTCTGCCGATGCCGACTAAGTTTGCTATCGGTATGGTGATGTGTTCTGGCGCGTTCCTGATCCTGCCACTGGGCGCGAAATTCGCCTCTGACGCCGGTATCGTGTCTGTAAGCTGGCTGGTCGCAAGCTATGGCCTGCAGAGTATCGGTGAACTGATGATCTCCGGTCTGGGTCTGGCAATGGTTGCGCAGCTCGTTCCACAGCGTCTGATGGGCTTTATTATGGGTAGCTGGTTCCTGACCACTGCCGGTGCAAACCTGATTGGTGGTTATGTTGCGGGTATGATGGCTGTACCGGATAACGTAACCGATCCGCTGATGTCGCTGGAAGTATATGGCCGCGTATTCTTACAGATTGGTGTTGCTACTGCTGTTATTGCAGTGCTGATGCTGCTGACCGCGCCGAAACTGCATCGTATGACTCAGGACGATGCTGCTGATAAAGCGGCGAAAGCTGCCGTAGCGTAAATTTCAGGGAAACTCTTTTACAAGCCGCTAACTTTTCGTTAGCGGCTTTTTTTTTGTTCAGCAACGCACTACCATACTTTAAACCACAGCCAAAAGGAGTTACCGATGAAACTGTTCTACAAACCGGGCGCCTGCTCTCTTGCTTCCCATATCATCCTGCGTGAGAGCGGAAAGGACTTTACGCTCACCAGTGTGGATTTAATGAAAAAACGTCTGGAAAACGGCGATGATTACTTTGCGATTAATCCTAAAGGGCAGGTTCCTGCTCTGCTGCTGGACGATGGCACTCTGCTCACGGAAGGCGTGGCCATTATGCAGTATCTTGCCGACAGCGTCCCCGACCGCCAGTTACTGGCTCCGGTAAACAGTATTTCTCGCTATAAAACCATCGAATGGCTGAACTATATCGCCACTGAGTTGCATAAAGGCTTTACTCCGCTGTTTCACCCGGCTACACCGGAAGAGTTCAAACCGACTGCACGCGCACAGCTGGAGAAAAAACTGCAGTACGTTAACGATGCGCTGAAAGAGGATCACTGGATTTGCGGGCAACGTTTTACTATTGCTGACGCCTATCTGTTTACTGTACTGCGCTGGGCATATGGTGTGAAATTGAATCTGGAAGGTTTAGAGCATATTGCCGCCTATATGCAGCGTATGGCTGAACGTCCGACGGTAAAAGCCGCGCTAACAGCAGAAGGCTTGCAGTAATGGTTTATCGGCCCGCAGGATACTGTGGGCCGACAAGACACTTTTCAGAGCTTCGTCGCACTGAAGTAGTGTTCTGGTTTAGCAATACGATCCTGGGCTGCTACAACTTGCAGCTCATATTCCTGCATTGCTTTGGTGGTTACCATAATTTCGTATACCGCCGCGGTCACATGCTCCAGCGCCTGCTGCAACGTTGCGCCCTGTACTAGTTTCACCAGCAGTAACCCGCTCGTCACATCACCGACGCCTACTGGCTGACGCATGCCGAAATCTACCAGAGGCCGGTCGATATGCCATGCTTCATCGGCAGTAACCAGCAGCATTTCAAAACGTTCTGTGCTGTAACCGGCACGCGCCAGATGTTTCACCAGTACGATTTCAGGCCCCTGAGCAATAAGTTCGCGCGCAGCTTTAACCGCATCTTCGACGTTATGTACCGGATGCTCGCAGAGGATTTCCAGCTCAACCAGATTTGGCGCGATGATATCGCTGGCAGGAAGACCGTGACGCACGTGGAACTCCGCCACACCTGGCGCAACGATACAGCCTTTTTCGGGGTGTCCCATTACCGGATCGCAAAAATATTTCGCCTGCGGGTTCGCCGCTTTCACCTGACGGACAATACCGAGGATATGCTCGCCCTGCTCCGCCGACCCCAGATAGCCGCTTAATACGGCATCACAAGTGTGCAACTTATCGATGGCAGCAATGCCTTGCACAATTTCGGTTAAATGGCTGGGCGGCATAACACAGCCGGTCCATTTGCCGTATTGGGTGTGATTAGAAAATTGAACGGTGTTGAGTGGCCAGACATTCGCGCCCAGGCGGCGCATTGGAAACTCTGCCGCGCTGTTACCCGCATGACCATAGACAACGTGAGACTGGATAGCGAGAATATTTTTCATCGTGTTCCCTGTATAAAAATCAGGGGGAGTGATTTCTCACCCCCCCTTTCCACTTAATGCATTATTTCCAGCAAATCAGACAGTAATTCTTTTTGCCGCGACGAAGTAAGGTATAACGACCAAACAGACGATCTTCTTCTTTAAAGAAGTATTCTGGATCGGACTGTTTTTCACCATTAATGGTGATGGCATTAGAGGCGATAGTTTTACGCGCCTGACCACGGGAAGGTTGCAGTTCAGAATCAACCAACGCCTGCATCAGATCAGCGCCTTTTTCCATCTCTACCATCGGTACGCCGTCCTGCGCCAGTTGTTCGAAGTCCGCTTCACTCAGCGCACTCAGAGAACCGCTGAACAGGCACTCGGTAATACGTTTCGCAGCTTGCAAACCTTCTTCACCGTGAACCAGACGCGTCACCTGCTCCGCAAGCACATACTGAGCGCGTGGCGCTTTACCGCTGTTTTTGTCTTCTTCTTCGAGGGCATTGATCTCTTCAATGCTCATAAAGGTAAAGAACTTCAGGAAGCGGTAAACGTCAGCATCAGCAGTATTGATCCAGAACTGGTAGAACTTGTACGGACTGGTTTTCTTCGGATCCAGCCATACTGCACCACCTTCAGTTTTACCGAACTTAGTGCCGTCTGCTTTGGTGATAAGAGGAACGGTCAGGCCAAACACCTGGTTCTGATGCAGACGACGGGTCAGATCGATACCAGAGGTGATGTTACCCCACTGGTCAGAACCGCCGATTTGCAGCACCACACCGTACTGTTTGTTCAGGCAGGCAAAGTCATAGCCCTGCAACAGGTTGTAGGAAAACTCGGTAAACGAAATCCCCTGATCTTCACGGTTGAGACGCTGTTTAACCGCTTCTTTGTTGATCATCTGGTTAACGGAGAAGTGTTTGCCGATATCGCGCAGGAAGGTCAGCACATTCATATTGCCGAACCAGTCATAGTTGTTCGCTGCGATAGCAGAGTTTTCTCCGCAGTCGAAATCGAGGAACGGGGCAACCTGCTTGCGGATTTTGTCCACCCACTCCTGAACAGTTTCTTCAGTGTTCAGCTTACGCTCGGCAGCTTTGAAGCTCGGGTCGCCAATCAGACCCGTGGCGCCGCCTACCAGCGCAACCGGCTTGTGGCCCGCCTGCTGGAAGCGTTTCAGGCATAACAATGGAACAAGATGCCCCAAATGCAAGCTGTCAGCGGTAGGATCGAAGCCGCAATAGAGCGCGATCGGGCCTTGCGCCAGTCGCTCTGCTAACGCTTCTTCGTCCGTCACCTGGGCCACTAGCCCCCGCTCTTGCAATTGTTTAATCAAGTTACTGCTTGCCATCAAAATCTCCATGTATATAACGACTGCACCTTTGCCGGTACACGACTTTTCGCCAGATGCGAAAGAGACATAGAATAAAGTGCCGGAATCAGGAGTACCAGCGATTAAAGCAAGATTTTTGCATCTTTTCAGGGTGCGAGGCGATCGATTTTCCACGCCTCGTTTTCACGCTGGTACAAAAAGCGGTCATGCAGCCGATGCTCACCGCCCTGCCAGAACTCAATCTGTTCAAGGCTGACGCGAAAACCGCCCCAAAAACTCGGCAACGGCACTTCGCCCTGCTGAAACTTCTGCTTCAATTCCAGAAACTTGCTTTCAAGGATCCCACGCGCAGAAATACGGCTGGACTGCTTCGATACCCACGCGCCAATCTGGCTATCACGCGGGCGGCTATGAAAATATTTCATCACTTCGAGAGTCGAAAGACGTTCCGCTTTACCGATAACCATCACCTGACGTTCCAGGGTATGCCATGGGAAAAGCAGGCTAACGCGCGGATTATTTTCGATTTGGTGTGCTTTACGGCTGCCGAGGTTGGTGTAAAACACCATCCCTTTTTCATCGTAATGTTTTAGTAAAACAATGCGCTGATAGGGTTGACCATGTTCATCAACGGTGGCGACGACCATCGCAGTAGGATCGGCCAGTTTGGCTTCACAGGCCTGAGAAAGCCAGCGTTCAAAAAGGGTTAAAGGATCGGCGGGAAGATCGCGGCGGCGTAAACCGCCTTTTGTGTATTCGCGGCGCAGATGCGCGATTTGCTGCAATTCGTCGTTATCAGCCATGGTTTTCTTTACAAATTGTCAGTGGGTGACGCTATTGTGCGCCGCCCCTGGAAAAATCTCAACGCTGCGGATTTTGTAACTGACAGTTATTCAAGACGATGCGGTCACGTTTATAGACCGTCGCCTCATCACCTTTTGACCAGAAAACGTAGATACCGTCGGTATAACGTGCGCCAGACGCTGAAATCCCCTGTTTAAGGTGCAGCAGTTGATTATCATAAACAAAACTAACTTCCTGACGCGGATTATTCAGTTTGACCGTCAACGGTTTTTCATCACACTGGTATTCCAGCGTATCAGTTTGCATGCGCTCAACCAGTTGATTAAACGCGCTACAGCCGGTAAGAAATAGCGGCAGACAAAGTAGTAACAGTTTTTTCATAAACATATCCCGAAGACTTTCCTGGTCCGGAGGGCAAAAACGCCCTCCTCAACTTCCAAGTGTAACGGCAGACGCAGTAAGAAAAATTCAGTTAACTCTGATATCGCGTGTTTGCAGGGAAAATAGCGCCCAATACCGTTTCCTCGCTTGCGCCGGTAACGGAAGGTAGATTGCCGGGCAGCCCAGCCAGCGTTCGCCAGGCAAGCCATGCGAAGGCTAACGCTTCCATGTCATCGCCACTAATGCCAACGGCATCGGTGGAGGTCACTTCAGTACCGGGCAGTAATGCAGCCAGCCTCGCCATGAGCAGCGGATTGCGACTTCCGCCACCACATACCATCAATCGATCGCAGCCACCGCTCAACAAGACTTGTTCAGAAATGGTCACGGCGGTAAGTTCCGCCAGTGTTGCCTGGACATCTCGCGCATCCAGGCCAGGGAAATCGCGTAGATGGCGCTCCAGCCAGGCATAGTTAAAGTATTCGCGCCCGGTGCTTTTGGGTGCTGGCTGGGAAAAATAGGGATCGCTAAGCATTTTTTGCAGCAGCGGCAGAATAACCTTACCCGCCCGCGCCCACTCAGCGTCTTTATCGTAAGGTTTACCGACCTGACGCCAGATCCATGCGTCCATTAGCATGTTGCCCGGTCCGGTATCGTAGCCACCTACCGGCATCCCTGGTATGAGTAGTGACAGATTGGCAATACCACCAATATTAAGCACCATTCGCCGCTCAGTTGGATGGGCCAGCAATGCCTGATGAAACGCAGGAACCAGCGGTGCGCCCTGGCCACCTAAGGCGATATCGCGACGGCGAAAATCCCCGACGACGGTAATTCCAGTCCGCGCAACAATTTGATTGTTATCACCAATCTGTAGCGTATGTGGCGCAACGCCCGTGGGTTCGTGCCAGACGGTCTGGCCATGACAACCGATAGCTACGATATCTTTCGGCTGTAAATTTTCTGCTTTTAATAGTGCATTAACGGCATCCGCAAACAAGCAGCCAAGTCGGGTATCCAGTTGACCAAACTGGGAGAGCGTAAGCTGTTGCCCCTGGCAAATATCCAGCACCGCCTGTTTGAGTGATGGGGGAATCGGCCAGCTCAAACTCGCCAGCTGCGCCACCCGGTGTTCATCGATCGTCGCTAACACAACATCGACACCATCCAGGCTAGTACCTGACATAACACCAATAAAGCGGCCTGATTTCATAGTTCATCCTTTTTCAACCTGATGTTTGCGTTCCACTCAAACACAAACCTTTCGCGAATTCCATGCATAAGAGCCGATTTTTATCGTTGGTAGTAAAAGATTATATTCACATCAATAACTAATATGAATGTTTTGTTTATACTTGGTTAACCCTACTCTAATTATGATTTAATCATGTTTTAGTGGAACATGTAATCATGGTTATACTAATGCGGTTTACTTTGACCATTAGGGATGCTTGTGAGGCGTTTCATGGTAATCAGGAGATTTTTCAATGATTAAACGCGTACTGGTTGTATCAATGGTAGGTCTTTCTCTTGTTGGTTGTGTTAACAACGATACCCTATCTGGCGATGTGTATACTGCCTCTGAAGCGAAGCAAGTGCAGAATGTCAGCTACGGCACAATCGTGAACGTACGGCAGGTACAGATTCAGGGCGGTGATGATTCCAACGTCATCGGCGCAATTGGCGGTGCGGTTCTCGGTGGTTTTCTTGGTAATACCGTTGGTGGTGGTACGGGACGCTCTTTGGCTACCGCAGCAGGTGCCGTCGCGGGTGGTGTAGCCGGTCAGGGCGTACAGAGCGCAATGAACAAAACACAGGGTGTGGAGCTGGAAATTCGTAAAGATGATGGCAACACCATCATGGTGGTACAGAAACAGGGCAATACCCATTTCTCTCCGGGACAACGTGTCGTTCTGGCTAGCAACGGCAGCCAGGTGACGGTTTCCCCGCGCTAAACAAGTTGACGTGTGGTCAGCTACCTGGCCACACGCCCCCTTTATTTCACCCTTTGGCCTGTAACTCAGTAATATTATGCTCAAGTTTTGCAATGAGCCTAATCAGTTGTTCCAGTTCCTCTGCTGAAATCCCATCCAAAATTTCCGCCCGGGTCTTGTTAATAACAGCTTCCATTTCGCTAATCAGCGGCTCCGCCTTTTCCGTCAGTTTAATACGTTTGGCCCGCCGATCGCTGGGACAAGTTTGACGCGAAATTAACCCTTTTTCTTCCAGTTGGTCCAACGTACGAACCAGTGATGGCTGCTCAATGCCGATCGCTTTTGCCAGTTGAATTTGCGACTGGTCTGGAGGTAACTGATGTATATTATGCAACGTCACCCAATGGGTTTGCGTTAACTCCAGGGGTTTCAGGCGATGGTCTATCAGAGCACGCCATATGCGCACCAACCGTGCCAGATCAGAACCTAGTGGCGATTCCAATTTCATCTCCTTATAATTAGCTTGCTAAGATATTATACGGCTTTTAGAATAGTGTGCAGCAATTGTATTGCTAAAACAAATGGATTGCTGCATTTGCTTACCGTCAGACATGCTTTTCAGAAATAGCGAGTAATTTTCTCTCACATAAACAATATTTATTAATCTAAAGCAATAAACTCAGCCTCAAAGGAATCTATTTTGTGAAGTTTATGCATAGTGCAACAGGATTGCCCCTACAAGATCTGGTGTTCGGTGCATCCGTCTACTTTCCTCCGTTTTTCAAAGCCTTCGCGCTTGGATTCGTCGTCTGGCTTGTCCTGCACCGCCTGCTTCGCGACTGGATCTACGCGGGCGACATCTGGCATCCCTTGTTAATGGATTTGTCGCTGTTTGCGATCTGCGTATGCTCCGCCCTGGCAATATTGATTGCGTGGTAACTATGTCAATTAAAACCATTAAGTATTTCTCAACAATAATTGTAGCAGTAGTTGCCGTTCTCGCCGGATGGTGGCTCTGGAACTATTACATGCAATCACCATGGACGCGGGATGGCAAAATACGCGCGGAACAGGTCGCTATCACCCCACAAGTGTCCGGACGTATTGTTGAGATGAATATAAAAGACAACCAGTTGGTTAACGCTGGCGATATTCTGTTCACTATCGATAAAACACCCTTCCAGATTGCCGAACTGAATGCCCAGGCCCAACTGGCGAAAGCGCAATCTGATCTTGCCAGAGCCAATAATGAGGCCAACCGCCGCCGTCATCTCTCGCAAAATTTTATCTCTGCCGAAGAACTGGATACGGCAAACCTCAATGTTAAAGCGATGCAGGCCAGTGTCGATGCCGCACAAGCAACGCTGAAACAAGCACAATGGCAATTGGCACAAACGGAAATTCGCGCCCCGGTCAGCGGATGGGTCACCAACCTCACTACCCGCATCGGCGACTACGCTGACACAGGAAAACCGCTGTTTGCCCTCGTGGACAGTCACTCGTTTTACGTCATTGGTTATTTTGAAGAAACCAAATTGCGGCATATCCGCGACGGTGCGCCAGCACACATTACGCTCTATAGCGACAACAAAACGTTACAGGGTCACGTCTCCAGTATCGGTCGGGCAATTTATGATCAGAGTGTGGAAAACGATTCCAGCCTGATTCCAGACGTTAAACCTAACGTTCCCTGGGTTCGCCTCGCCCAGCGCGTCCCGGTTCGCTTTGCCCTTGATAATGTTCCCAGCGATGTCACGCTGGTATCCGGCACAACCTGTAGTATCGCAGTAGGTCAGTAATGAACGCCTGGTCATGGTCTCTGCGCAATCTGCCCTGGTTTAAGGCCACGCTGGCACAATGGCGCTATGCGTTGCGCAATACCCTTGCCATGTGTCTGGCGCTGACTGTTGCTTATTATTTAAATCTGGACGAACCCTATTGGGCGATGACGTCAGCTGCGGTAGTGAGCTTTCCGACAGTTGGCGGTGTCATCAGCAAAAGCCTGGGGCGCATCGCTGGCAGTTTGCTGGGGGCTATCGCGGCGCTAATCCTTGCCGGGCATACTCTTAACGAACCGTGGTTCTTCCTGTTGAGCATGTCGGCATGGCTTGGTTTTTGTACCTGGGCCTGCGCGCATTTCACGAATAACGTGGCCTATGCGTTTCAACTGGCGGGTTACACAGCTGCGATTATCGCCTTCCCGATGGTCAATATCACTGAAGCAAGCCAGTTGTGGGACATCGCCCAGGCGCGCGTTTGCGAAGTGATCGTCGGTATTCTCTGCGGTGGGATGATGATGATGATTCTGCCGAGCACTTCCGATGCCACTGCCCTTTTAACCGCATTGAAAAACATGCACGCCCGTTTACTGGAACATGCCAGTTTACTCTGGCAGCCTGAAACAACCGATGCCATTCGTACCGCACATGAAGGGGTGATTGGGCAAATACTGACCATGAATTTGCTGCGTATCCAGGCTTTCTGGAGCCACTATCGCTTCCGCCAGCAAAACGCGCGCCTCAATGCGTTACTCCACCAGCAGTTACGCATGACCAGCGTCATTTCGAGCTTGCGGCGTATGTTGCTCAACTGGCCATCACCCCCTGGTGCTATACGGGAAATTCTTGAACAGTTGCTAACGGCCATCGCCAGCGGGCAAACGGATTTTTACACCGTCGCACGCATTATTGCCCCGTTACGCCCGACGAACTCAGCTGACTACCGGCACGTCGCCTTCTGGCATCGACTACGTTATTTTTGCCGCCTTTATCTGCAAAGTAGTCAGGAATTACATCGTCTGCAAAGCGGCGTAGATGATCAAACCAGACTCCCTCGCGCGTCCGGGCTGGCACGTCATACCGATAATGCAGAAGCCATGTGGAGCGGGCTGCGGACATTTTGTACGTTGATGTTGATTGGTGCGTGGAGTATTGCCTCGCAATGGGATGCCGGAGCCAATGCCTTAACCCTGGCTGCAATTAGCTGCGTCCTTTACTCCGCCGTCGCAGCACCGTTTAAGTCGTTGTCACTGCTGATGCGCACGCTGGTGTTACTTTCGTTCTTTAGCTTTGTGGTTAAATTTGGCCTGATGGTCCAAATTAGCGAGCTGTGGCAATTTTTGCTGTTTCTTTTCCCCCTGCTGGCAACGATGCAGCTACTCAAAATACAATTGCCAAAACAAGCTGCATTATGGGGGCAACTGATTGTTTTTATGGGCTCGTTTATCGCCGTCACCAACCCGCCGGTGTATGATTTTGCCGATTTTCTCAATGATAATCTGGCGAAAATCGTTGGCGTGGCGTTGGCGTGGTTAGCGTTTGCCATTCTGCGACCTGGGTCGGATGCCCGCAAAAGCCGTCGCCATATTCGCGCCCTGCGCCGGGATTTTGTCGATCAACTCAGCCGTCGTCCGATACACAGCGAGAACGAATTTGAATCTCTCACTTATCATCACGTCAGTCAGTTGAGCAACAGCCAGGATGCGCTGGCGCGCCGCTGGTTATTACGTTGGGGGGTGGTGCTACTGAACTGTTCGCATGTTGTCTGGCAATTACGCGAGTGGGAGTCACGTTCTGATCCGTTATCACAAGTGCGGGATAACTGTATTTTGCTGTTGCGGGGAGTGATGAGTGAGCGTGGCGTTCAGCAAAAATCGCTGGCAGCCACACTTGAAGAATTACAGCGGATTTGTGACAGCCTTGCCCGGCATCATCAGCCTGCCGCCCGTGAGCTGGCAGCGATTATCTGGCGGCTATACTGCTCGCTTTCGCAACTTGAGCAAGCACCGCCGCAAGGTACGCTGGCCTCTTAACTACTTAATAACACCACAGGCATAGCGTTCACCGCCACCGCCCAGCGGTTTAGGTTGATCGGACATATTATCGCCGCCAACGTGGATCATCAGCGCCTTGTCTTTGATTTCATCGAGTGATTTCAGACGAGGCGCAATAACGGCATCGGTCGCCTTGCCGTCATTATTGACCACCAGCGCAGGCAGATCGCCTAAATGCCCCGCACCTTCCGGCCCTTCATGCTTGTTGGTTTTTTGTGGATCAAGATGCCCGCCTGCGGATTCTGCCGCAGCGGCTTTGCCATCTTTCGTTGCTGGTTGACAGCTTCCGTTGGCATGAATATGGAAGCCATGTTCACCGGGGGGTAATGCTTTCAGATCGGGTGAAAACTCCAGACCTTTATCGGTTTCAGTAATAGTTACGCTACCTATTGACTGCCCAACCCCTTGCGACGTAACGAGGTTCATCTCGACTTTTTCACTGGCGGCTTGTGCGCCGGTCGCAACAACCAGCGCCAGGATAGCCAGACTAAAACGCTTCATAGGACCTCCGTTCATTGTGCATACCCGTTAAGTGTAAACCAGTGACACATATTTGAACGGCGGCTAATCCTAAAAGTGCTTACGGTACGTCGTAACCTAATGCAGCTTTACGGATACGGAACCACTGCTGACGCGTCATTTTCAGGGCTTCTGCCTCTACAGCAGCCCGTACGCGCTCAATTTTACCAGAGCCAATGATCGGCAACGGTTGCGACGGCAGACGTAATATCCAGGCATAAACAACCTGCTCAATCGTGGCGGCGTTTAATTCCTGGGCTATCACAGCAAGTTCATCCCGCAGCGGCTGGAAATAATCATCATTGAACAGACGTCCACCACCAAGGCACGACCACGCCATTGGACGAATACGCAGTTGTTGTAGCTGATCGAGCGTACCATCCAGCAGCAACGGCTGATGCACCGGGGATATTTCCACCTGATTGGTCGCAAGAGTAAACGGCAGGCGTGATTGCAACAGGGCAAATTGCGCAGGCGTGAAGTTGGATACGCCAAAATGGCGCACTTTGCCGCTCTGATGCAGATGTTTAAACGCATCCGCCACTTCATCGGCATCCATCAACGGGTCGGGACGGTGGATTAACAGCAAATCCAGATGATCGGTCGCGAGATTAATCAGCGACTGTTCGGCGCTTTTAATAATATGGTCGCGGTCAGTGATGTAATGACCAATGACATTTTCTTCACGAGCAGTCGTCGCGATGCCACATTTACTGACGATTTCCATCCGTTCACGCAGATGCGGCGCCAGCTTCAGCGCCTCGCCAAACGCCGCTTCGCACTGATAGCCGCCATATATATCAGCATGGTCCACGGTGGTAATGCCGAGATCCAGATGCTCCTCAATAAAGCTAACCAACTGACGGGCAGACATATTCCAGTCCATCAGTCGCCAGTAGCCCATCACAAAACGGGAAAACTCCGGGCCTTGCGGCGCAATAGTAATACGCTGAACCATAATCGCTTCCTCTTATCAGATATGAGAGGAGTATACGCAAGATTATGCTCAAAAGAGTGATGGTTGCTCCGGTTCGTCTGATGGCGCTGGCTTATTTGCACGTAATTTGCGCATTAATCGTTGCCGACAAAGGCGCAGCACCTCTTGTTTTTCGCCATCGCTCATATTATTCCAGTTAAAACGCTCGTCCCGGCTTCGAAAACAGCCGCGACAAAACCCGCGTTCGTCAGACTGGCAAATTCCCCGGCACGGGCTCTGGACGGGAAAGAACTCTAATTGCTCCGCCACCTCGCCCTCCTCAGATAAGATTATTACCACTATTGAAGCTGTTAATGCCCAAAGTAGCAACTTTGCTTGCACTAGACCGACTGGTCTACTACACTCGAGCGCATGAACAAACACACCGAACATGATACTCGCGAACATCTCCTGGCGACGGGTGAGCAACTTTGCCTGCAACGTGGATTCACCGGGATGGGATTAAGCGAATTACTGAAGACCGCTGAAGTGCCGAAAGGATCCTTCTATCACTACTTTCGCTCTAAAGAAGCGTTTGGCGTTGCCATGCTTGAGCGTCATTACGCAGCATATCACCAGCGACTAACGGAGTTGCTGCAATCCGGCGAAGGTAATTACCGCGACCGCATTCTGGCTTATTACCAGCAGACGCTGAACCAGTTTTGCCAACACGGAACCATCAGTGGTTGCCTGACAGTAAAACTCTCTGCCGAAGTGTGCGATCTGTCAGAGGATATGCGCTGCGCGATGGATAAAGGCGCTAGCGGCGTGATCGCCCTGCTCTCGCAGGCGCTGGAAAATGGCCGTGATAGCCATTGTTTAACCTTTTTTGGCGAACCGCTGCAACAGGCGCAAGTGCTTTACGCACTATGGCTGGGTGCGAATCTGCAGGCCAAAATTTCGCGCAATTCCGCGCCACTGGAAAACGCGCTAGCACATGTAAAAACCATTATTGCGACGCCTGCCGTTTAGTAGGCTTTTTTATCACCAGACGACCAGGAGCCTTTATGTCATCTGAAAAACTGTATTCCCCACTGAAAGTGGGCGCGATCACGGCGGCAAACCGTATTTTTATGGCGCCACTAACGCGTCTGCGCAGTATTGAACCGGGTGACATCCCTACTCCGTTGATGGCGGAATACTATCGCCAACGTGCCAGTGCTGGTTTGATTATTAGCGAAGCCACGCAAATTTCTGCTCAGGCAAAAGGATATGCAGGCGCGCCTGGCATCCATAGCCCGGAGCAAATTGCCGCATGGAAAAAAATTACCGCTGGCGTTCATGCTGAAAATGGTCATATGGCCGTACAGCTGTGGCACACCGGACGCATTTCTCACGCTAGCCTGCAACCTGGCGGTCAGGCACCGGTAGCGCCTTCAGCACTTAGCGCGGGAACACGTACTTCTCTGCGCGATGAAAATGGTCAGGCGATCCGTGTTGAAACATCCATGCCGCGTGCGCTTGAACTGGAAGAGATTCCGGGTATCGTCAACGATTTCCGTCAGGCCATTGCTAACGCGCGTGAAGCCGGGTTTGATCTGGTGGAGCTCCACTCTGCTCACGGTTATTTGCTGCATCAGTTCCTTTCCCCTTCTTCAAACCATCGTACCGATCAGTACGGCGGCAGCGTGGAAAATCGCGCACGTCTGGTGCTGGAAGTGGTCGATGCCGGGATTAAAGAATGGGGAGCCGATCGCATTGGCATTCGCGTTTCGCCAATCGGTACGTTCCAGAATACGGATAACGGCCCGAATGAAGAAGCCGATGCGCTGTATCTGATTGAACAACTGGGTAAACGCGGCATTGCTTATCTGCATATGTCAGAACCAGACTGGGCAGGCGGCAAACCGTATACCGAGGCGTTTCGCGAAAAAGTACGCGCCAGTTTCCACGGTCCGATTATCGGCGCAGGTGCATACACGGTAGAAAAAGCAGAAATGCTGATCGGTAAAGGGTTAATTGATGCGGTGGCATTTGGGCGTGACTGGATTGCGAACCCGGATCTGGTCGCCCGCTTGCAGCGCAAAGCCGAGCTTAACCCACAACGTGCTGAAAGTTTCTATGGTGGCGGTGCGGAAGGCTATACCGATTACCCGACGCTGTAATCCAACATTGCGAGCGGCGTAAAGCCGCCGCTATACTAAAACAACATTTTGAATCTGTTAGCCATTTTGAGGATATAAAGATGCGTCTTCTTCATACCATGCTGCGCGTTGGCGATCTGCAACGCTCCATCGATTTTTATACCAAAGTGCTGGGCATGAAACTGCTGCGCACCAGCGAAAACCCGGAATACAAATACTCACTGGCGTTTGTTGGCTACGGCCCGGAAACCGAAGAAGCGGTAATTGAACTGACCTACAACTGGGGCGTGGATAAATACGAACTCGGCACTGCTTATGGTCACATCGCGCTTAGCGTTGATAACGCCGCTGAAGCGTGCGAAAAAATCCGTCAAAACGGGGGTAACGTGACCCGTGAAGCGGGTCCGGTAAAAGGCGGTACTACGGTTATCGCGTTTGTGGAAGATCCGGATGGTTACAAAATTGAATTAATCGAAGAGAAAGACGCCGGTCGCGGTCTGGGCAACTAATCTCCTGCCGGGCGCGAACTCATCGCGCCCGCATCTTTACTGCATCGACAAGTAATATTTGTCATAATGCGCGCTGCAATTTATCCGTATTAAGAGAATCAGATGTCCGATAACGCTCAACTTACCGGTCTGTGCGACCGTTTTCGTGGTTTTTATCCTGTTGTGATCGATGTTGAAACAGCCGGATTTAACGCCAAAACCGATGCGCTGCTTGAGATTGCCGCCATCACCCTGAAAATGGATGAACAAGGCTGGCTGATGCCGGACACCACATTACATTTCCACGTCGAACCATTTGTCGGCGCAAATTTGCAGCCAGAGGCCCTCGCCTTCAACGGCATTGACCCGAACGCTCCCGATCGCGGCGCGGTCAGCGAATACGAGGCGCTGCACGAAATTTTTAAAGTTGTACGTAAAGGCATTAAAGCGAGCGGCTGTAACCGGGCCATTATGGTGGCGCACAACGCCAATTTTGATCACAGCTTTATGATGGCCGCCGCAGAACGCGCCTCACTGAAACGTAACCCATTCCACCCTTTCGCCACTTTTGACACCGCGGCACTGGCCGGGCTTGCACTCGGACAAACCGTATTATCAAAAGCCTGCCAGACCGCGGGTATGGACTTCGACAGCACCCAGGCGCACTCCGCGCTGTACGACACCGAACGCACTGCTGTGCTGTTTTGTGAAATCGTCAATCGCTGGAAACGTCTGGGAGGCTGGCCGCTGCCTGCCGCCGAAGAGGTGTAATCGAGTCGATGCCTGATGACATGCAATGATTCAGGCATCTATAGTGAGGCTATTCCACGCATCATGCATGATATTCACGGGGAATAGCGTTAATGGCAGATAACCTAAACTCTTCATCGCCCCTGCCGGACGTGTTTTCACCGGCGACCCGCGACTGGTTTCTTCGCGCCTTTAAACAGCCGACCGCTGTCCAGTCGCAAACCTGGCATGTGGCGGCACGAGGTGAACATGCGCTGGTGATTGCACCGACTGGCTCAGGGAAAACGCTGGCAGCATTTCTCTACGCACTGGATCAGCTCATCCGCGAAGGTGGCGAGCATGCCAGCGAGGCGCATAAACGCAAAACCTCACGCATCCTCTACATTTCACCAATTAAAGCCTTAGGCACCGACGTTCAGCACAATTTGCAGATCCCGTTACAAGGCATTGCAGAGGAACGGCGGCGGCGCGGCGAAACGGAAGTCAATCTTCGCGTGGGCATCCGTACTGGCGATACGCCCGCGCAGGAACGCAGCAAACTGACCCGCAATCCGCCGGATATTCTGATAACCACGCCCGAATCACTCTATCTGATGCTGACCTCCCGCGCACGCGAGACGCTGCGCGGCGTCGAGACGGTAATTATTGATGAAGTCCACGCGGTAGCGGGCAGTAAACGCGGTGCGCATCTGGCTTTAAGCCTGGAACGGCTAGATGCGCTGCTACACACCTCAGCACAGAGAATTGGACTTTCCGCGACTGTACGCTCAGCCAGTGATGTGGCCGCATTTCTTGGTGGCGATCGTCCGGTTACTGTAGTCAACCCGCCCGCAATGCGCCATCCGCAGATACGGATTGTCGTACCGGTCGCCAATATGGATGATATCTCGTCGGTCGCCAGCAGCACCGGGGAAGACAGCCATGCGGGCAGAGAAGGCTCAATCTGGCCGTATATTGAAAGCGGCATTCTTGATGAAGTGTTGCGCCATCGCTCAACCATCGTCTTCACCAATTCTCGCGGCCTGGCGGAAAAACTGACGGCACGGCTGAATGAGCTTTACGCCGCACGATTACAGCGCTCCCCGGCCATCGCCATAGACGCCGCTCATTTCGAGTCTACCTCCGGCGCAACCTCTAACCGCGTACAAAGTAGCGACGTTTTCATTGCCCGCTCGCACCACGGTTCCGTCTCTAAAGAACAACGGGCGATAACCGAACAAGCACTGAAATCAGGCGAATTGCGCTGTGTGGTCGCGACTTCCAGTCTCGAACTGGGGATTGATATGGGCGCGGTGGATCTGGTGATTCAGGTGGCGACGCCGCTTTCTGTCGCCAGCGGGCTACAGCGCATTGGTCGCGCCGGACATCAGGTTGGCGGTGTATCTAAAGGGCTGTTTTTCCCCCGTACCCGGCGTGATTTAGTCGATTCCGCCGTCATTGTCGAGTGTATGTTTGCAGGCAGGTTGGAAAACCTGACGCCACCACATAATCCACTCGACGTCCTTGCGCAGCAAACCGTTGCCGCCGCGGCGATGGATGCATTACAGGTCGACGAATGGTACTCCCGCGTACGCCGTGCCGCACCGTGGAAAGATCTGCCAAGACGAGTTTTTGACGCCACGCTGGATATGCTTTCCGGGCGCTATCCCTCAGGCGATTTTTCTGCTTTTCGACCAAAACTGGTCTGGAACAGGGAGACGGGGATATTGACCGCCCGACCCGGCGCTCAGCTGTTGGCTGTTACCAGCGGTGGCACCATTCCGGATCGTGGCATGTACAGTGTGTTATTACCCGAAGGTGAAGAACAGACAGGCTCGCGGCGGGTGGGCGAACTGGATGAAGAGATGGTGTATGAATCGCGAGTGAATGACATCATCACTCTCGGCGCTACCTCATGGCGGATCCAACAAATCACCCGCGATCAGGTCATTGTGACACCTGCACCAGGTCGCTCTGCCCGACTTCCCTTCTGGCGTGGTGAAGGTAATGGACGCCCCGCTGAATTGGGGGAAATGATCGGCGATTTTCTCCATTTGCTGGCGGATGGCGCGTTCTTTTCCGGAAATATCCCGCCGTGGCTGGCAGAAGAAAATACACTCGCCAATATTCAGGGGCTGATTGACGAACAGCGTAACGCTACGGGCGTTGTCCCTGGAAGCCGCCACCTGGTTCTCGAACGCTGCCGTGATGAAATTGGCGACTGGCGCATTATTTTACACTCTCCCTATGGAAGACGAGTGCATGAACCGTGGGCGCTGGCGATTGCCGGACGACTGCATGCGCTATGGGGCGCTGATGCCTCGGTAGTCGCCAGCGATGACGGTATTGTCGCCCGCATTCCAGATACCGACGGCAAATTGCCTGACGCCGCGATATTTTTGTTTGAACCGGAAAAGTTGCTGCAAATTGTCCGCGAGGCGGTGGGCAGCTCAGCGCTTTTCGCAGCCCGTTTTCGCGAATGCGCCGCGCGGGCATTATTAATGCCTGGCCGAACACCGGGCCATCGCACCCCGCTCTGGCAACAACGGCTGCGTGCCAGCCAGTTACTGGAAATCGCCCAGGGATATCCGGATTTTCCTGTCATTCTCGAAACTCTGCGTGAATGCCTGCAGGATGTGTATGACCTTCCCGCGCTGGAACGTTTGATGCGTCGCCTGAACGGTGGCGAAATTCAAATATCCGATGTAACGACCGCTACGCCCTCGCCTTTCGCCGCCAGTTTATTGTTCGGTTATGTGGCGGAATTTATGTATCAGAGCGACGCCCCGCTGGCAGAACGGCGAGCTTCAGTGCTGTCTCTGGACAGCGAATTGTTGCGCAATCTACTCGGTCAGGTTGATCCTGGTGAGTTACTCGACCCGCAGGTCATTCGTCAGGTGGAAGAAGAGTTACAGCGACTGGCCCCTGGCAGAAAAGCGAAAGGTGAAGAAGGTCTTTTCGACCTGTTGCGCGAACTGGGGCCAATGACCGTTGAGGATCTGGCGCAACGGCATACAGGCCGCCGTGAAGAGATTGAGACATATGTAGAAAATCTTCTGGCGGAAAAAAGAATCTTCCCGGTGATCATCGCAGCTCAGGAGCATCTGGCCTGTATGGACGATGCGGCCAAATTACGCGATGCTCTCGGAGTGCAACTGCCGGACTCGCTGCCTGATATTTACTTGCACCGTGTCAATTACCCGCTTCGCGATCTCTTTCTGCGCTATCTCCGGGCTCATGCTCTGGTCACGGCTGAACAACTGGCTCATGAGTTTAGCCTCGGTATTGCCATTGTCGAAGAGCAACTTCATCAATTGCGCGAACAGGGGCTGGTGATGAATTTGCAACAAGACATCTGGGTGAGCGATGAAGTTTTTCGTCGTTTGCGTTTACGTTCCCTGCAGGCTGCCAGAGAAGCTACGCGTCCGGTACCCGCCATTGCCTATGCACGATTGCTGCTGGAACATCAGGGCGTGCTCCCCGCCACCGATGGTAGCCCGGCGCTCTTTGCCTCAACATCGCCAGGCGTTTATGAAGGCGTGGATGGCGTCATGCGAGTTATCGAACAGCTTGCTGGTGTCGGTTTACCCGCCTCACTGTGGGAAAGCCAGATCCTGCCCGCCCGCGTACGCGATTACTCGCCAGAAATGCTCGATGAACTGCTGGCAACCGGTACGGTTATCTGGTCGGGGCAAAAAAAGCTCGGTGAGGATGACGGTCTGGTGGCACTGCATTTACGGGAATTTGCCGCCGAATCGTTCATTCCCGCAGAACAGGATCAGGCGAAACGTTCAGCGCTTCAGCTGGCAATTATCGCGGTTCTGACTGACGGGGGCGCCTGGTTTGCGCAACAAATCAGCCAACGAACAGGCGAGATAATCGGCGAGCCCGTAGAGCCTTCAGCCCTGCAAGAGGCGCTTTGGGAACTGGCCTGGCAAGGCGTCATCACCTGTGATATTTGGGCACCGTTGCGCGCCCTCACCCGAAGCAGTCCGACCACTCGCCGCAGTAGCCGGGCTCGTCGTGGACGTCCGGTTTATGCACCGTCAGCTATGCCGTCGGTATCTTACAACACACCAAAGCTGGCTGGACGCTGGTCGTTATTGCAGGTGGAGCCACTAAACGATACCGAAAGGATGCTGGCGCTGGCGGAAAATATGCTCGACCGCTACGGAATCATCAGCCGTCAGGCGGTGATTGCTGAAAATATTCCTGGCGGATTTCCGTCGATGCAAACGCTTTGCCGCAGTATGGAAGATTCCGGGCGAATTATGCGGGGTCGATTTGTTGAAGGTTTGGGTGGTGCACAATTTGCTGATCGCCAGACCATTGACCGTCTGCGCGACCTGGCGCCCCATGCCACGCAGACGCGACAATATATGCCCGTGGCCCTTAGTGCCAACGATCCGGCCAATTTGTGGGGGAATCTACTATCCTGGCCTGCACATCCGGCGACGCTGGTTCCGACTCGTCGGGCAGGCGCGCTGGTGGTCATTTCTGGCGGCAAATTATTGATTTATCTGGTGCAAGGTGGCAAAAAAATGCTGGTCTGGCAGGAAAAAGATGAATTATTACCACCAGAGGTTTTCCTGGCGCTAACCACCGCGTTGCGGCGAGAACCACGGCTACGCTTTACGTTGACAGAAGTGAATGACCAACCGGTCCGGCAAACGCCGATGTTTACGCTGCTGCGTGAGGCGGGATTTTCAAGTTCGCCACAAGGGCTGGATTGGGGATAAAAAGCACTGACGGATGCCTGTTAGCATCCGTCAGTATTGCGAAACGGATTATTCAGCATCCGGCTCTTCAGACTTGTATTTAGCAGCAGTTTCTTTGATCAGCTGCTGCAGTTCGCCACGCTGATACATTTCAATCACGATATCACAACCGCCTACCAGCTCGCCGTCAACCCACAGTTGCGGGAAAGTCGGCCAGTTCGCATATTTCGGCAGTTCCGCACGAATGTCCGGGTTCTGCAGGATATCAACGTAGGCAAAACGTTCGCCACAAGCGGCAAGCGCCTGGACTGCCTGGGCAGAGAAACCGCAGCTCGGCAGTTTCGGTGAACCTTTCATGTACAGCAGGATCGGGTTTTCAGCAATCTGGCGTTGGATTTTTTCGATAGTGGTGCTCATTGTCTTGCTTCCTCAAACTTCTTTACGGCAGTAATCTGACATTGTAGCGGGTCAGTGCGGCATCGGAAAATAACATTTTCATCATGCTTTTGCTATTTTATCCCTTTGCTCTATTTGTTGCATTTCAAATATTCGTTTCTACTCTGCCACGCTGCAAGCTGGCGTATTTGTGACCATTTTTAGCTTTCACTGCTGCTTTTTTTTGCGCTCGCCGACGAAACGTATTTTTTAACAATAAAAGCTATTAACTTTCCCTTCTTCTATGCATTAGAATCATCAAGTTTTGTAAATCAGACGCAGGCATGATAGACCTGCCTTAACAGAGGGACGCTCAGTGGCGCGGATAAACCGTATTTCGATCACGCTCTGTGCTTTACTTTTTACCACCCTGCCTTTAATGCCTATGGCCTATGCTTCCAAGCAAGCCAGGGAGAGTTCTGCTACCACTCATATCACCAAAAAAGCAGATAAAAAGAAAAGCACGGCAACCACCAAAAAGACCAATAATAAAGCCAGTCAGAAAACCGCCAAAAAAGTCGCCAGTAAAAGTACGACCAAAAGCAAAACCGCTTCTTCCGTTAAAAAATCCTCCATTACCGCTTCTAAAAACGCTAAAACTCGCAGCAAAAATGTTGTCACTAAAACGGCGTCTGCCAGCTTTACGGAAAAGTGCACCAAACGTAAGGGCAATAAGTCACATTGCGTGAAAGTCAAAAATGCCGCCCCTGGCACTATTGCCGATGCGCACAAAGCCAAAGTTCAGAAAGCCACTAAAGTGGCGATGAATAAACTGATGCAGCAAATTGGCAAGCCATATCGTTGGGGCGGGAGTTCACCGCGTACCGGTTTTGATTGCAGTGGACTGGTTTATTACGCTTATAAAGACCTGGTTAAGATCCGTATTCCGCGCACGGCCAACGAAATGTATCACCTGCGCGATGCGGCACCTATCGATCGCAGTGAACTGAAAAACGGCGACCTGGTCTTCTTCCGCACGCAAGGGCGTGGGACTGCCGATCACGTAGGCGTGTACGTTGGCAATGGTAAATTTATTCAGTCACCGCGCAGTGGTCAGGAAATTCAAATCACGTCGTTAAGTGAAGATTACTGGCAACGTCACTATGTTGGCGCTCGTCGGGTAATGACCCCAAAAACACTTCGCTAAAACTTTACCCTGTTGTTACGACAACAGGGTAAGTTCATCTTTTGTATCACCTTTTAATTTGCTACCCTATCCGTACTCACAATAAGGCTATTGTGCGTATACCAATGAATAATAAAGGAGAGTAGCAATGTCATTCGAATTACCTGCACTACCATATGCTAAAGACGCTCTGGTTCCGCACATTTCTGCGGAAACCATTGAGTATCACTACGGCAAACATCATCAGACTTATGTCACTAACCTGAACAACCTGATTAAAGGCACCGAGTTTGAAGGTAAATCACTGGAAGAGATTATTCGCAGCTCTGAAGGTGGCGTATTCAACAACGCAGCTCAGGTCTGGAACCACACTTTCTACTGGAACTGCCTGGCACCGAACGCCGGTGGCGAACCGACTGGCAAAGTCGCTGAAGCTATCGCCGCATCTTTCGGTAGCTTTGCCGATTTCAAAGCACAGTTTACTGACGCTGCGATCAAAAACTTTGGTTCTGGCTGGACCTGGCTGGTGAAAAACAGCGATGGCAAACTGGCTATCGTTTCTACCTCTAATGCTGGTACTCCGCTGACCACCGATGCGACCCCGCTGCTGACCGTTGATGTCTGGGAACACGCTTATTACATCGACTATCGCAATGCGCGTCCTGGCTATCTGGAGCACTTCTGGGCGTTGGTGAACTGGGAATTCGTAGCGAAAAATCTCGCTGCATAATAACTGATGGCAAATGCAACATTGCCTGATGCGCTACGCTTATCGGGTCTATCCGGATGAGGCGTTAACACCGCATCCGGCAAGATAAATCGCACTTTGCCTGCAAACTGTAACGCAGAAGGTATCCCCTTCTGCGTTTCGTTTATTAACTGTTGGCAACGCAAACTGCTTCAGGTTGTTTTCTGGCTGACATAAACACCAGCAACAATGCCAGTCCTGCGACAATTGCCCCCATCACCGGCACAAAACTGTACCCCAGACCACCCGAAATCACTGCGCCACCTGCCGCGGCACCCAGAGCATTGCCCAGGTTAAAGGCACCGATATTCACTGAGGAAGACAGCCCTGGCGCTTCGCTGGCAACTCGCATCACACGCATCTGTAACGGCGGTACCACCGCAAAGGTTGCTGCGCCCCACACCACCATGCTGATAGCCGCACCAAACTCATTACGCGCCAGGAACGGGATCGCCAGCATAATCACCATCAGCAGCAACAAAAAGCCTTTCAGCGTGCCGTTGACCGAACGATCTGCTAGTTTACCGCCTAAATAGTTACCGATAGAAAACCCAACGCCAATCAGCACCAGCATGGCTGTTACGAACACCGGCGTTGCGTGGGTGATACTTTGCAGTACTGGTGAAATATAGGTGTAGAGGGTAAACATTGCGCCAGCCCCTAGTACCGTCGTCAGCAAGGCTGATAACACCTGCGGACGCATCAATACCGCCAGCTCTTTTTTCACTTCCGGTCGCGCACCTGCGCCGCCTTTCGGTAACGAGAAGAACAGGCTAACCATTGAAATCACGCCCAGCCCCGCCGTTGCCAGAAACGACATCCGCCAGCCAATAGTTTCGCCAAGCCAGGTCGCCGCAGGAACACCGCCAATATTTGCCAGAGTTAAGCCCATAAACATAGTGGCGACGGCGCTGGCCTGTTTGTGTTTAGGCACAACGCTTGCGGCCACGACTGAACCCAAACCAAAGAATGCCCCGTGATTCAGACTGGTCAAAATGCGTGAAAGCATCAGCGTCATATAATCCGGCGCGATGGCGGAAAGCACGTTGCCAAGAGTGAAAATGGCCATCAGGAAAATAAGCGCACTGCGCCTGGCGCGATGAGACAGCAGTAATGTCATCAGCGGCGCGCCAACCATCACGCCAACCGCATAGGCGCTGATTAACATGCCCGCAGCAGGAATCGTGACATCCACACCGCGCGCAATGACGGGTAACAGGCCCATTGGCGAGAACTCCGTTGTCCCGATACCAAACGCGCCAACTGCCAGCGCCAACAACGGATAGTTAATTTTCATGCCTAATCTCCACCTCTTCGCGTCATTACACGATATTCATCAAAGTGGCGAAAGCATGACAGCAATCACAAAAAATTGAAAATAACAAAAAGAGAAAACACTTTTGCCATTTTGCTAACAAAAGGGAAGAGAGTGCGAGGGAGGATGCGCTCCCTCGAAGGGAAATCAGTGCAGCGCGGCAGTCAAACCTACGGCCACGATCAAACCGAGGACAATAATGGTTGTTACCAGTGAAAATTTAAGATCGGTACTCATCAAGTTTTCTCCTTTTTTATTACCCTACAAAAAGTGATATTACGCATTTTTACACACTGTGAAGAAAAAATCTCCCGCCATTTATAATGATAAGTGTTTTTACCACTTCCCCTTTTCATCAAGATCGGCCAAAATTCCACGCTTACACTATTTGCGTACTGGCCATTGACCCCTTCCTGACGCTCTGTGTCGTTTTTCCGGCGTACCGCAACACTTTTGTTGCGCGTAAGGTGTGTAAAGGCAAACGTTTACCTTGCGATTTTGCAGGAGCTGAAG
Source organism: Escherichia sp. E4385 (assembly GCF_963883145.1). NCBI lineage: Bacteria > Pseudomonadati > Pseudomonadota > Gammaproteobacteria > Enterobacterales > Enterobacteriaceae > Escherichia > Escherichia sp. E4385. The sequence continues at coordinate 184,923 of NZ_CAWOOJ010000011.1, read as the reverse complement.
TTAGGGTCTGGAGTGAAATGGAATGGCAACAATAAAAGATGTAGCGAAGCGAGCAAACGTTTCCACTACAACTGTGTCACACGTTATAAACAAAACTCGTTTCGTCGCTGAAGAAACGCGCAACGCCGTGTGGGCAGCGATTAAAGAATTACACTACTCCCCTAGCGCGGTAGCGCGTAGCCTGAAGGTTAACCATACCAAGTCTATCGGCTTGCTGGCGACCAGCAGCGAAGCAGCCTATTTCGCGGAGATCATCGAAGCGGTTGAAAAAAATTGCTTCCAGAAAGGTTACACGCTGATCCTCGGCAACGCGTGGAACAATCTGGAGAAACAGAGAGCCTATCTGTCGATGATGGCGCAAAAACGCGTCGATGGCCTGTTGGTCATGTGTTCTGAGTATCCGGAACCGTTGCTGGCGATGCTGGAAGAGTATCGCCATATCCCGATGGTGGTAATGGACTGGGGCGAAGCAAAAGCCGACTTTACCGATGCGGTCATCGATAACGCGTTTGAAGGCGGCTACATGGCCGGACGCTATCTGATTGAACGCGGTCACCGCGAAATTGGCGTTATCCCTGGTCCTCTGGAACGTAATACCGGCGCGGGTCGTCTGGCAGGGTTTATGAAGGCGATGGAAGAAGCGATGATCAAGGTGCCGGAAAACTGGATTGTGCAGGGTGACTTTGAACCTGAATCGGGTTATCGCGCCATGCAACAAATCCTGTCGCAGCCACACCGCCCTACTGCGGTCTTCTGTGGCGGCGATATCATGGCAATGGGTGCACTTTGCGCTGCTGATGAAATGGGTCTGCGCGTACCGCAGGATGTTTCGCTGATCGGTTATGATAATGTGCGCAACGCCCGCTACTTTACCCCGGCGCTGACCACTATCCATCAGCCAAAAGATTCGCTGGGCGAAACGGCGTTCAACATGCTGTTGGACCGTATCGTCAACAAACGCGAAGAACCGCAGTCTATCGAAGTTCATCCGCGGCTTATTGAACGCCGCTCCGTAGCTGACGGTCCGTTCCGCGACTATCGTCGTTAATTATCCGTTGCGGGAGTCTCTTCCGGCTCCCGCAGCCACTCCTTATTCAGCGTCTCACTATCACCGAGATACTCCAGCAACCAGGTTAACGCTGGCGACATATCATTCTGCTGCCAGGTCAGACAACATGCCGAATCAGGGAATGGATTTTCCAGTTCTAACGCCACCCATTTTCCCTCATTAAGCCATGGTTTGGCGAAATGCGTCGGCACCATGCCTATGCATAAACCGGCCGAGATACAGGTTGCCGATGATTCCCAGTCAGGTACGACAAGCCTTTTTTGGTTATCCAGCAGCCAGGTAATTCGTTTGGGTAACGTCCGCGACGTGTCTTCGCGCACCAGCGACGGCCAGTTGCGCAACGTGTCATCGCTGAGCGGCCCATTCATCGACGCAAGCGGATGGTGGCGGGCAACAACACAACTCCAGCTCAACATCCCCATATCACGGAAGGCGTAACGGCCCCCAACCGGAATCGCTCGTGTCGCGCCAATCGCCAGTTCCACGCGCCCATCGGAAAGCGCATCCCAGACGCCGTTGAACACTTCCTGAAAAACCAGAAGTTCGACGTCATCAAAATGGCGATAGAAATCAACAATCATCTGCCGCGTGCGTTCTGGCCTGACAATATTATCTACCGCGATAGCTAATTGACCGCGCCAGCCGTTCGCTATCTGCTGACATTGTTGGCGAGTGATCTGCATTTTTTTGACAACAGAGCGCCCTTCTTTGAGAAACCACGCCCCGGCAGCAGTCAGTTCCACGTCACGATGACGCCGTTCAAAAAGCGGCACCGCCAGCCACTCTTCCAGCTGACGCACGGTATAGCTGACCGCAGAAGGAACGCGATGCAACTCCTGGGCTGCAGCGCTGAAGCTGCCATTTCGCGCCACTGCATCAACCACTTCGAGAGAATACTCAGACCACATAGTTTGCCTGCAAAATTTTTGAAACCAGTCATCAAATATTACCGTTTCACAACAGGAATTTCACTCCCTACACTTTGCGACGGTGTTTAATTGAGGAATTTAGAGAATATACATGCAACCTGGGAAAAGATTTTTAGTCTGGCTGGCGGGTTTGAGCGTACTCGGTTTTCTGGCAACCGATATGTATCTGCCCGCTTTCGCCGCCATTCAGGCCGACCTGCAAACGCCTGCGTCTGCTGTCAGTGCCAGCCTTAGTCTGTTCCTTGCCGGTTTTGCCGCTGCCCAGCTCCTGTGGGGGCCGCTCTCCGATCGTTATGGTCGTAAACCTGTGTTATTGATCGGCCTGACAATTTTTGCGCTGGGTAGTCTGGGAATGTTATGGGTGGAAAACGCTGCCACGCTGCTGGTATTGCGTTTTGTGCAAGCTGTTGGTGTCTGTGCCGCGGCCGTTATCTGGCAGGCATTGGTGACGGATTACTATCCTTCACAAAAAGTTAACCGTATTTTTGCGACCATTATGCCTTTAGTGGGGCTTTCTCCGGCGCTTGCTCCGCTGTTAGGTAGCTGGCTGCTGGTCCATTTTTCCTGGCAGGCGATTTTCGCCACTCTGTTTGCCATTGCCGTAGTGCTGATTCTGCCCATTTTCTGGCTTAAACCCACCACGAAAGCACGCAATGATAGTCAGGATGGACTGACCTTTACCGATCTGCTGCGTTCAAAAACCTATCGCGGGAATGTGCTGATTTATGCGGCCTGTTCAGCCAGTTTCTTTGCCTGGCTAACCGGTTCACCGTTTATCCTCAGCGAAATGGGCTACAGTCCGGCAGTAATCGGATTAAGTTATGTTCCGCAAACCATCGCATTTCTTATTGGTGGTTACGGCTGTCGCGCTGCATTGCAGAAATGGCAGGGTAAGCAGTTGTTACCGTGGCTGCTGGCGCTGTTTGCCGTCAGCGTGGTAGCAACCTGGGCTGCGGGCTTCATTAGCCATGTGTCGCTGGCCGAAATTCTGATCCCATTCTGTGTGATGGCCATTGCCAACGGGGCAATCTACCCGATTGTGGTCGCCCAGGCGCTACGCCCCTTCCCGCATGCGACTGGCCGCGCTGCTGCATTGCAGAATACCCTGCAATTGGGTCTGTGCTTCCTCGCAAGCCTGGGGGTTTCCTGGCTCATCAGCGTCAGCACGCCACTGTTCACCACCACCAGCGTGATGTTATCAACCGTGGTGCTGGTTGCTATCGGCTATAAGATGCAACATCAACCTGAATCCCACTGCCAGAATCATGGCGAGACGGAAGTCGCACATAGTGAATCACATTGATCTATAGCGATATCGTTATACTTAGGCTGCTAACAAAATTTTGTTGTATGATTGAGATTAGCAGCCTATACTGAGTTCCAGTTGTTAATATTACGATAAATATTATGTTTTTACGGGGACAGGAGCGTTCCCGGGTCACTATGGATGGTCATTTCGGCAAGGGTTCCTCCTTTCCTCTGTTCTACGTCGGATTATAGACTCGCGGTTTTCCTGCGAGATTTCTCACAAAGCCCAAAAAGCGTCTACGCTGTTTTAAGGTTCTGATCACCGACCAGTGATGGAGAAACTATGAGTTCATCGTGTATAGAAGAAGTCAGCGTACCGGATGACAACTGGTACCGTATCGCCAACGAATTACTTAGCCGTGCAGGCATCGCCATTAATGGCTCTGCCCCGGCAGATATTCGAGTTAAAAACCCCGATTTTTTTAAACGCGTTCTACAGGAAGGATCGTTGGGGTTAGGCGAAAGTTATATGGATGGCTGGTGGGAATGTGACCGACTGGATATGTTTTTTAGCAAAGTCTTACGCGCTGGGCTTGAAAACCAACTCCCCCATCATTTCAAAGACACACTGCGCATTGCTGGCGCACGGCTCTTCAATCTGCAAAGTAAAAAGCGTGCCTGGATAGTAGGTAAAGAGCATTACGACCTTGGTAATGACCTGTTCAGCCGTATGCTGGATCCCTTCATGCAGTATTCCTGCGCTTACTGGAAAGAAGCCTATAATCTGGAATCTGCCCAACAAGCGAAGCTCAAAATGATTTGTGAAAAATTGCAGTTAAAACCGGGCATGCGGGTTCTGGATATCGGCTGCGGTTGGGGCGGGCTGGCGCATTACATGGCGTCTAATTATGACGTAAGTGTGGTTGGTATCACGATTTCTGCCGAACAACAGAAAATGGCCCAGGAACGCTGCGCAGGTCTGGATGTCACCATTTTGCTACAGGATTACCGTGACCTGAACGACCAGTTTGACCGTATTGTTTCGGTTGGTATGTTCGAGCACGTCGGACCGAAAAATTACGATACCTATTTTGAGGTGGTGGATCGTAATCTGAAGCCAGAAGGGATTTTCCTGCTACATACTATCGGCTCGAAAAAAACCGATCTGAATGTTGACCCGTGGATTAACAAATATATTTTCCCGAATGGTTGCCTGCCTTCTGTACGCCAGATTGCGCAATCCAGTGAACCACACTTTGTGATGGAAGACTGGCATAACTTTGGCGCTGACTATGACACTACGTTGATGGCCTGGTATGAACGATTCCTCGCCGCCTGGCCGGAAATTGCCGATAACTACAGTGAACGCTTTAAACGGATGTTTACGTATTATCTGAATGCTTGCGCTGGTGCCTTCCGCGCCCGTGATATCCAGCTCTGGCAAGTGGTGTTCTCACGTGGGGTCGAAAGCGGCCTTCGCGTGGCGCGTTAAGTATTATTTCATCGCCCCCATTTTGGGGGCGATGTCATTTCAAACGCAGCTTTATTTCTTTTCCCGTGCCGCCAACACACGTTCAACAGTATCTACCACGGCCTGAGTTTGAGGATCGATTTCGATATTGACGCGTGCACCGAGTTTTTTCTTACCGAGAGTGGTACGTTCCAGCGTTTCCGGAATTAAATGCACACAAAAGCGGGTCGCTGTCACTTCACCAACCGTCAGACTGATGCCATCAATACCAATAAACCCTTTATACAGGATATATTTCATTAACTGCTCATCCTGTACTTTGAACCAGATCTGGTGGTTATTTTCTGATGTTATTATTTTCGATACTTCTGCGGTGGTCATAATATGACCTGACATTAAATGTCCGCCGATTTCATCGCTGAATTTAGCAGCTCGTTCTACGTTTACCCAATCCCCAACGTTTAAATCGCCAAGGTTTGTTATTCGTAACGTTTCTTTCATCAGATCAAAACTGATACGGTTGCCGTTAATTTCCGTTACAGTCAGGCAGCAACCGTTATGCGCGACAGAAGCGCCTGTCTCCAGACCATCCAACATGTAATCAGGTAATTCCACTACATGGGTTCGAAAATTTGCTTTCTCGTCAATCGACACCAACTTCGCGGTGCCCTGCACTATCCCCGTAAACATACTTACAACTCCTGAAATCAGTTAGGACATTCTGTTCAGCACAATAGCAGGTGGGAAACGTCCTTACCAGTAAAGGGGGTTGAGTGGTTATTTTTTCACTGGAGAATTAATAAATCCTCGCTACAATAGACTGAATTTCCCCTGTTTCTTCTTTTTGCTGCCCATTCAGGCGGTTTTTTAGTCTCTCATATAACAACAATATAAAAGGTGTTCACGTGCAGAAATACATTAGTGAAGCGCGTCTGTTATTAGCATTAGCAATCCCGGTGATTCTCGCGCAAATCGCCCAAACAGCGATGGGTTTTGTCGATACCGTCATGGCGGGCGGCTATAGCGCCACCGACATGGCGGCAGTCGCCATTGGTACTTCTATCTGGCTCCCGGCGATTCTTTTCGGTCACGGGCTGCTGCTGGCAATGACGCCAGTCATCGCGCAATTGAATGGTTCCGGTCGCCGTGAACGTATTGCGCATCAGGTGCGACAAGGTTTCTGGCTGGCCGGTTTCGTCTCCGTGCTTATTATGCTGGTGCTGTGGAATGCGGGTTATATCATCCGCTCCATGCAAAATATCGATCCGGCCCTCGCCGATAAAGCAGTGGGTTATCTGCGTGCACTATTGTGGGGGGCTCCGGGCTATCTGTTCTTCCAGGTCGCTCGTAACCAGTGTGAAGGTTTGGCAAAAACCAAGCCGGGCATGGTAATGGGCTTTATTGGCCTGCTGGTGAACATTCCTGTTAACTATATCTTCATTTACGGTCACTTCGGTATGCCTGAACTCGGTGGCGTCGGCTGTGGTGTGGCGACTGCGGCGGTGTACTGGGTAATGTTCCTTGCTATGGTTTCCTATATTAAGCATGCCCGTTCTATGCGCGATATCCGCAACGAAAAAGGCACCGCTAAACCAGATCCGGCGGTAATGAAAAGACTTGTGCAACTGGGTTTACCTATCGCGCTGGCCCTGTTCTTTGAAGTAACACTGTTTGCGGTGGTTGCGCTGTTGGTATCTCCGCTCGGTATTGTCGATGTGGCAGGCCACCAGATTGCCCTGAACTTTAGTTCGCTGATGTTCGTTCTTCCGATGTCGCTGGCAGCGGCTGTGACTATCCGTGTGGGTTATCGTCTGGGTCAGGGTTCCACGCTGGATGCGCAAACTGCTGCACGAACCGGGCTTATGGTTGGCGTCTGTATGGCAACGATGACGGCAATTTTTACAATCTCGCTGCGGGAGCAGATCGCTCTTCTGTATAACGATAATCCAGAAGTTGTGACACTGGCTGCCCACCTGATGTTGCTGGCGGCGGTGTATCAGATTTCTGACTCGATACAGGTAATCGGTAGCGGGATTTTGCGTGGTTATAAAGATACGCGATCTATTTTTTACATTACCTTTATCGCGTATTGGGTGTTGGGTTTACCAAGTGGTTATATCCTGGCATTAACCAATCTGGTAGTTGAGCCGATGGGGCCGGCAGGTTTCTGGATAGGCTTTATTATCGGTCTGACTTCTGCTGCCATTATGATGATGCTACGTATGCGTTTCTTGCAACGTTTACCATCGGCTATCATTTTGCAACGTGCATCTCGATAAAAAAATGAGGCGCAATCCGCAAAGATTGCGCCTTAATTTTAGGCTGGCTGGAGCGTTGCGCCAATGCCATCTTCGTCCGGCTGCAATTTAAGTGCGCTGCAAATAGGCTGCCGACTGGCATCCGTTATCTCAACGTGAATATCACCGCTGACTTCCCCTTTCACACTGATGAATTCTGGAGAAATTTCTTTTGCACTGGTTTGCAGGCAAATCGTTCCTTCTCCTCGCAGACGTTTCACCTTCAACTGCACAGACGTTGCTGTTGACGTTATCAGCCACACTTTTCCGCCATCGAGATTCAGGTTGCCAACATAGAAAGTGACGTTGTCACCTTTAACCGTACTGCCATCGAGGATCAACACGCCTTCCTGCTGGACCGTAATCGTTGATTGTTTCAGATCAGCGCCATAGCCAACAATCATAGAAGCGCCGTCCTGTAATGCAACGCTCCCCGTAAGTTCAACCGGAGCACAGTCTTCTTCTACGACGAATTTTTCATCCGCACTGGTGGGAGACATCACAATCACTGTCCCACTTTGTACCACTGCGTTTTCCAGCGTACCGGCATGCACTTCAGCCCGACCTCCGGTTTTAACTGTCAGGTTTTTAGTCTTACCAGAACTGTAGAGTTGCAGACCGTCTGTCCCCAGGCGATAAACGGCGCCATTCTCAACGATAGTATGAATGTCTTCGCCACCGAGATTATTCATGGTGCCACCCGCAATCAGCGTATCACTGGCTTTACCTGCCAGCATAAAAACGCCGCCGTGGCTTATCTCACCATTGATGGCTTCTCCGCCAGGGTAAACCAACAGTTCACCACCTTCATCGACAACAACTGCTGATGCTGTTCCGTTGACCAACAAACCACCATCCTGATCCAGAATGATTTTTTCCGCGCGATGGCCCTCCAGTACCCGCAGATTACCGCCATTCTCCAGCAATAAACCGCAGGCATAGCCCTGATCAACGCTAAATTCACCTTCGGGATGGCGGCCATTAACAGTCGCGAGCGTTGAGAGGCTAATCGCTCCACCGTCTGACTGAACAATGTCAGTGGCTATTGCGCCGTCACCGACTGATAACGTGCCATTGTTGCTGTACTGTGTACATTTGGCGATTCCACCAGTTTCAACTTTCAGCCAGCCAGCGTCTGTGACCACGGTATTTTCTGCTCTTCCGCCTGCCTCAACAATCAACTCGCCATCAGTAAGTTGAGTCGCGCCGATAACGTCTCCAGCATGAACAATTTGCACTTTCCCGTCGCTAATCAAGTTTTTTGCATCAGATCCCATGACTTATTCCTATGCTGCATCTGTGTGCCTTTATCGCTACCTAAGTGTAAAGGCTACGAAGGATTTATCCACGATAGAATTGATATGGTGGCAAAGTCTCTGTTTTACATTGTGAGTCGAGGGATAATCGGCTGTATCAAATCTAAATATGATCTCTGGCCAAAAATCGCCCTTGCAAATCAACAAAATATCGCCAATTTGCTTAAAAGCTCTGCAAACGATAGAAATAGCGCAGAAAATTACGATTTGCCTCTTGCCACCTTCACGCTCTGCCGCTAATATTCGTCCCCGTTGTCACCTACAACGTTGCGTTCATAGCTCAGTTGGTTAGAGCACCACCTTGACATGGTGGGGGTCGTTGGTTCGAGTCCAATTGAACGCACCATCCTGCGTCCGTAGCTCAGTTGGTTAGAGCACCACCTTGACATGGTGGGGGTCGGTGGTTCGAGTCCACTCGGACGCACCAGATTTTCTTAATCTGGTCTTCTCTTCCCTTTTGTTTCTCCTGCTTCTTCTCTGTATCCAATACGTTAAAAGATTTACACTATCCTCGTATGCGTTATCAGAAGGAGAATAGCTATGGCAACTTTATTACAACTTCATTTTGCTTTTAATGGCCCCTTTGGCGACGAAATGGCTGAGCAACTTAAACCGCTTGCCGAGTCGATTAACCAGGAACCCGGTTTTCTGTGGAAGGTGTGGACAGAAAGTGAAAAGAACCATGAAGCCGGTGGGATCTACCTTTTTACCGATGAAAAAAGCGCCCTGGCTTATCTGGACAAACATACTGCCCGCCTGAAAAATCTTGGTGTCGCAGAAGTTATTGCCAAAGTTTTCGATGTCAATGAGTCACTGAGTCAAATCAATCAGGCAAAACTGGCCTGACAGAAATTAATGAAGGGCGATACGCGCCCTTTTCGTCCCCGTCTGAAATTTCTCCTTTTCTAAATATTTCCACCACACTTATCTGGTAACACCAAATTCAAAAAAATGCATACAGGTAAGTAACAATGAAAAAAATTGCCATTGTGGGTGCCGGACCAACAGGGATCTACACTTTCCTCTCGCTTTTGCAGCAACAAACGCCACTCTCCATTTCTCTCTTCGAGCAAGCCGACGAGGCTGGTGTCGGTATGCCGTACAATGATGAAGAAAACTCTAAAATGATGCTGGCAAATATTGCCAGCATTGAAATACCGCCGATTTATTGTACTTATCTGGAATGGTTGCAAGAGCAAGAGGCCAGCCATCTGCAACGTTATGGCGTTAAAAAGGAAAGCTTGCACGATCGCCAGTTTTTGCCGAGGATTTTGTTAGGAGAATATTTCCGTGATCGCTTTTTACGGTTGGTAGAACAAGCTCGGCAGCAGCAATTTGAAATCAACGTTTATGAATCTTGCCAAGTGACTGATCTGCAAGTCACAGACTCTGGCGTGCTTATCTTCACAGATCGGGATTTGCCAGTTGAGACGTTTGATTTAACCGTAATAGCCACCGGTCACGTCTGGCCTGACGAAGAACAGGCAAGCCGAACATATTTCCCCAGCCCGTGGTCAGGGTTAATGGAAGCGAAAATTGAAGCCTGTCGCGTGGGCATTATGGGAACATCCTTGAGCGGACTGGATGCCGCAATGGCGGTTGCTATCCAGCATGGTTCCTTTATCGAAAAGGATAATCAACGCATTCTGTTTCAGCGCGATAGCGACAGTGAAAAACTCAGTATTACATTGATGTCACGCACAGGCATTTTGCCAGAAGCCGATTTCTATTGCCCTATTCCCTACGAACCTCTACGCATTGTCACTGAACATTCCCTGAACGCGGAAATTGAAAAAGGTACACAGGGTCTTCTGGACCGGGTATTTAAACTTATAGTGAAAGAGATTACTGCGGCTGATCCTGACTGGAGCCAACATATTGCGATAGAGGACCTGAATGTCGATACCTTCGCGCTGGCCTGGTTTGCTGACCGTAAACAGCATGACCCATTTGCCTGGGCAGAAAAAAACTTAGCAGAAGTCGAGCGAAATAAACGTGAAAAACATACCGTTCCCTGGCGTTATGTCATTCTTCGCCTGCATGAAGCCGTACAGGAAATTGTTCCGCATCTGAATGAGCACGACCATAAACGGTTCAGTAAAGGCCTTGCCAGAGTATTTATCGACAATTATGCAGCTATTCCTTCTGAATCTATAAAGCGCTTACTGGCTTTGCGCGAGGCGGGAATTATCCATATTCTCGCTCTCGGTGAGGAATACGATATGGAAATCGACAAAACGTACACAATGCTGAAAACAGCGGACAACAGCTACTCGTTTGACGTTTTTATTGATGCTCGTGGGCAGCGCCCGCTCAAAGTGAAAGACATTCCTTTCCCTGGACTACGTGCACAGCTACAGAAAACAGGCGATGAAATCCCTGATGTCGGTGAAGATTATACGCTACAGCAACCGGAAGAAGTTCGTGGTCGCGTGGCGTTCGGCGCGTTGCCCTGGTTAATGCACGATCGGCCTTTCGTTCAGGGGCTTACGGCTTGTGCTGAAATTGGTGAGGCTATGGCGCAGGCCGTCGTTAAGCCAGCATCCCGCGCACGCCGACGTCTGTCGTTTGATTAAGGTAAAAGAGTCAGCATTCCACAAATTGATGCTGCTCATTCAGACGATAGCGAACTCCAGCGCGAATATTATTTTCACCTTCAACGGCTACGGCAAAGCGCACTCTTTCGCCGTCATGATAAGCCAGCGCGGCGCTGCCTCCTGGCCCGAGAATAATTGAATCCACCACGCCCGTACTCACTACCGTTGAATTTTCACCGCTGGCGATGATATGAACGTTATCGCCGCTGTTGGCAATCCTGGCGTTTGCGCCAAAGCTGGCGATTTGCACCAGATCGCCATTACTGGCGACATGACACCGTTCACCCAATGTACAAACGCGTACTCGCATTCCGGTATTCGCAATACGACTGCTGTCTCCGGCGCTGCTTATCCGCGAGGAATTACCGGTTACAGCAACACGAGCACGTTCACCTGAGCTACCGATATGGCTGTTAAATCCGACACTGCCAATCCGCACGTTATAACCCATGCTGGCAATTTGCGCAGCATACCCCACGGTAGCGATTCTGGCGTTATCCTCACAACAGCCGACGCGTGCGTGATCGTCGGCCCGGGCGAACTGACTGCAAAAGGGTATCTCTACGGGACCTTTGGCCAGTTTTTGCATTGAGGAAACTTCCTGACGGGCGAAATTTTCGTCTGCCAGCCATTTTTTCCAGGCGTACTCAACCAGACTTTCCGCCCAGTCGGTAAACCCTTCGCCAATCAGGGCGTGGTGTATATCGGCATAAATTCCACCTTGCGGAAAACGGCGCAGAAACCAGCGGTACATAACCGCGCCTACACGCCACTCTCGCAGATCAGCTCGTGTAATGATCATTCGTTAATGCCGGTGATAGCCATCGACCATACATTTAAAAGTTTCGTGCGGAGTACGCCCCGTGGTGCAAAGATAGAGATGGCCGAAGATAAAAAAGAGGCTTATAACTGCCAGAGCAAAATGCGCCTGCAATAACCAGTATCTTACGCCAGGGAACACGTCCCCCACGGTTTGCGGGTAAAGGCATAGCAGCCCCGTCAACAATAACAGCGGCAGCAATCCATACATCACACCAACATAAGCTGCCTGCTGCAATGGATTGAATTTAGACTGTGTTGTTGCAGGAAATGGATGATCTTCCCCTTGCATAATTCCAAGCAGATAAAACCGCGTTTGTTTAGCCGCTCGCCCCAGCCAGCCCTGACGACGGATAATGTAGTGATGACCATTACCCCCAACGGCATTAATGAGAACAAAGCCAAGCCAGCATGCCAGTAGCAGGAATCCACAAACCTCATGTACGGCAACCAGACTTTTGACTGCAGCAACGCCCACCAGCGCAAAGTGATTGATTAGCCCACTAGCCAGCAACAAAACAAAGAGTAACGCATTCGACCAGTGCCATAATCTCACCGCCTTGCTGTAGAGATAAACCTTCTCGCCATGACCAGTGGTGGATTTCTTTATACCACGAGCGCGAAGCAAGGCGTGAAGCCCCAACACTAACCACATCCCGACCAGCAACAGCCCGGCAATGACCAACCACACAGGCCAAAATTCGGGAGAAAACTGCGGTACATAGTTCGCCAACTGGTTATGAAATTGTTCAGCATTTTGCGACGGGTTCATACATTTTCCTTTTTAATCAAATGTTGACCGAACCGGCGATACATATGCGGTTTCCCGGCACCAGGCAGCTGATATTGATAGTATTTATTTTCCTGTAACCATGCCTGAATTTCTGGGCTATCTTCGCGACCAAAGATCAACGCATGTTCCGGACAGGCGCTAACGCAGATGGGCGGAAAACCTTTTGCCAGCCGTGACTCAGCACAGAAATCACATTTATCCGCCACTTTGGTCAGTGGATTAAGGTAACGAACCTGATACGGGCATGCGCCGATGCAGTAGCTACAGCCAATGCATTGTGATTTTTCTACCCGCACGATCCCCTGTTCATCACGCCACGATGCCCCTGTGGGGCAAACGTCGATGCAAGGAGCATCTTCACAGTGCTGGCATGACTGGCGAAAAAAGTGATACAGCGTTTCGTTATTGTTATCGGTGACCGGGATATGCGCGATAGACAAACGACTTCCCTGTGCCGGTACATGGTTAGTTTTACGGCATGCTCTGGCGCAAATATTACAGCCATTGCACCGCGATTCATCGTGAATCATGGCATATCGAACTTCCTTTCCTTGTCTGGTGTTCGCTAACAAAGAAGGTGCTGTACCGGTAAAAAAGAGTACCGTTCCCATCCCCAGAACAAATTTGCGTCGAGTGAAGGACATCTTATTATCCTCTAATGCTGTGGCTGCGACTGTCCACCCTATCCATGATATCTCCCTGAAATTTCAGGGATTCTGAAACTGCTCAACCTCGAACCATTCACATAAGCCATAAGCTTTGCCATAGCTCATAAAACGCTCGCTAAACAGGTACAACACAGCCGTCGATGACGTCACCTGGCGTATATCGGCATACTCAGGAGCGATATCCATCGCGGCGAGCGCGGCTTCAATCTGCGCTTCCTGGTAGTAATATGGCGCTTGCGTCAGCATGGCGACCTTATAAGGCCGGGGATACGTCTGGCATTCGAAGCGAACGGCATGTGCAATGGCCCGACAGATGTCCTGCTCAACAACCTGCAAAGACATAGCGGCATAGTTTTCGCTCATGGTTTGCGTTGAGTAGTAATAATCATCTTTACTGCCCGTCATACAGGCGATATCTGCGAAGTCTGAACTCTGCCGTATGCTTTCCAGCAATGCAGAAAGATCCTCTTCAGCAACCGTATATGGCGGCGACAGGAACACGGCGCGTGCAACCAGTTGACCCGCCGTCGAATGCTGGCGGATAAACTCCGCCAGAATTTCAGCCGGTTCAGGCCCTGTAACCGCATCGTTCGCAGTGTCATCGGGCTGACGCATACTGTGCAACCAGTGACGCTTAGTCACGTCAATATCAGGCGCTTCCAGTTGTGTCATTTCCTCCTGCTGGCTCATTACGCCGGTTCCTTATGCTGGTAGCAGATTGTGTGTCGCCAGATCGGCGGCAATATCTTCCAGCCCGAGTCGATGAAGCGTTTCTCGCGTTGGACAACCAAGCTGTGGGTCCCAGCCCATTTCCTTGTAGAAAAGCGTGAGTGACTGGTGCATATCATCGCGATCCATTTTGTCAGTACCTTCACTGAAGACCGGAATCTGCGGATCTTTATCAAATACCCAGGAACAGATCAGGTCATGCTCATTGCGCATATCTTTGGTTTGCATCAGTTTTACTGTGTAGGCACGATGTAACGTAAAGATACGCTCAGCAGCTAAATCTAATTTTTCCTGCGTCATATCTTCGCCAGTGATTGCTTTAAAGAATTTGGCTTCTAGCGCAAGGTCGCCACGATAATTGCGGCTTTTCAGTGGCGAAACGGTCATTGGCCAGACCCAGTTGCACAGGGTGACGGCGTTATGCAAACAAACCCGCAACAGCGACCATTTGGCATATTTAATTTTTGCGTCATTGATCGGCGTGTAGTTTTTGGTTTCATCGTAAGCATCTTCAGAGCCAAAAAGCTCTTTTGCCACTTCACGCTGCAGTTTCAACGGCAAACCGGAGCCGATAAAGTTGATGTGCGTATGCGTCATACAGTCACGGTTGAACATGCAGTTAACGATAGAGCCGACCTGTGCCGATGCTTCATTAGCATGGTGAACCGGATAACCAAACGGCGACCAGAGTTTATTTTTTGCGTAGCCCCAGTACTCTTCACCCAAATTCCAGCGTTCAGCAATGGCATACGAGCCATCAGCCAGGTGACTCAACTCACCCACGCGGTGCGCCAGACGATAGTAAAAATCTTTAATGAAATTAACGTCGCCAGCTTCCAGTTGATCCCAACGAATTTCCGCATACTCTTCAGCAGGCAGAACGCGCTTAAACACGCCTTTGCTGTAACAATAGGTAAAGTCGCGATGCAACTGCCCGTAGTTACACCACAGCCCGTAGTCATCGAACAGATTCAGACCGACCAGATTACCAATCACCCGGCCATCATCTTTATCTTCAAAATCTTTCGGCCCGTTCGGGAAGATGGTGGTGTGGACAAAGTTAGCGACACAGGTGTTGCCACCTGTACTGGGTACACCAAACTCTTTAACCCGAGGAATGTTCATCTGGGTCATACAACGAATTGGACATGAGTGGCAGCCACTCATTTTGACGGTGTATTTCTCTGCTGCCGGACCTAAATCAAAGACAGATTTATAGGTGCGGAAACCGACCGTGTTTTGATTGCCTGGCGGGATTTCTCCTGTTTCAATCGGGCCGCCTTCCGCTGCGCCCCAAAACAGCCCTTTACGAGCTGTCCAGCGCGACTTGGGATCAGAGTACTCTGCCCACGATTGCGGCGTACTTGGCACGACATGATTGTTATTAGCGCCAATAAGTTCGGTCATCATATAGTCATTGAGCCGTTTCATCTCCTGGCGATCGGCAATGTTGACTCCTTTTGTCCCTTCAACCGCAATTGCTTTCAGGTTTTTGGAGCCCATTATTGCGCCAGTTCCCGCGCCGCCACTGTGGTTACGACTATTCAGCATGCCAGAGAGAGGCACAAGATTTTCACCCGCCTGACCAATA
Source organism: Escherichia sp. E4385 (assembly GCF_963883145.1). Lineage (NCBI taxonomy): Bacteria > Pseudomonadati > Pseudomonadota > Gammaproteobacteria > Enterobacterales > Enterobacteriaceae > Escherichia > Escherichia sp. E4385. The sequence goes on along the minus strand of NZ_CAWOOJ010000011.1, from coordinate 169,396 downwards.
GCCGCTACACAGGTTTCAGGGCTGGTTAAACGGCAAATTTCTTCCGTGGTTGCACGCGTCCCTTTTCCCCACAAGAAATCGGCTTTCTCCAGGCTAACTTTGTCATCTTTTATATTTAGCCAGACCGGTGATTTCGCTTTACCCTCGATAATAATGACGTCGTATCCGGCGAATTTCATTTGTGCAGCAAAAAAACCGCCCATATGGGCGTCGACGACTAAATTTCCTTTGGTAAATGTGGAAAGTGATGTGATATTTACGCGAGAACTACAGGGTGCACCAGACCCTGTCAACGGCCCCGTAGCAAAAACTAATTTATTTGCTTCATCGAAAGGTTTGGTGCCTGGAGGTACTTCGTCATACATAATTTTGTAGCCAAAGCCCATACCACCGACTAAATCTTTAAACTTACTGGAATCTTCGAGGGTAATATTTCCTGTCGTAAGATTGACTCTTAATATATTACCAGTCCAACCGTTAGCCATGATTTTTTCCTTTGCAAGATTCACACAGTAATATCTTTCCACTCGATAATTTTTAACGCCCCTGTCGGGCAGGCGTTTGCGCATTCACCGCACAACACACATTTCGAGGATTTTTTAGTTTCAGTATTTACGGTGGCCATCATCCACGGACACGCAGTGGTACAGGCGCTACAACCAATGCAACGTTTATGATCGACGGTTATACATCCCTCTTCCTGCTGCCAGGTAATCGCGCCAATCGGGCAGACCTTCAGGCATTGAGGATCTTTACACTGGCGGCAGGTGTCGGCGGTATAATTCAGATCGCCGTATAAGCCGCCACCGGAACCTACGCCCTTGTCGCCAAAGAAATAATTACGATGGATTTTGATGCGGGAAAAAAAAGTACCAACGGCGCCATCGTTATAGTTGGTACAGGAGATTTCACAGCGGTGGCAGCCGGTGCAACGCGCACGCTGGGTAACTAACACTCCTTTGGGCGTGTTTATCAGCCCCACCGTGCCGCTATCGACATCTTCCTGTTTACAGCCCAAAAGTGACAATAACGCAGGGGCTATTGTTAAACCAGCAAGACCTTTTCCTGATATACGCAAGAACTCTAATCGCGTTAAGCCAATATCTAACAGTGGACGTTCAACCGGGTTCATTTATTTCGCATCCTCTTCGCAAACACAGTGCTGACAATTCAGCAGCCTGATATTAAGCATTCAACTAATACGCTGCTGACTATGCCTCCAACACCAGATATTTTTGTCCTAACCCGATAGCATATGAGACATGATTTAACGCAAGCAAACTAATCCTTTATGGTTAGGAGAAAAAATAATGTGATTATTCCTAGCCCTTAACATTGATCGTTATCAATTAAAAATGGAAAGCAGAAGATTAAAAGCGGAGTGATATTTGTTATCATTTGAAATGAATTTCATTTACTCTACAATAATTTGTGATATACATTCCAGAATATAGAAATAGTTAATTCGCTATAAAATTAAATACATATCGCAATTAATATAGTTGGCTTACATCAATTTATAAAAATAAACTTACATGTGACAATATAATAAAACAGAGGGGATAAGGCGTTACGCGCTATCCCCGAACAATTATTTCACCAGTGCATTAATGACTGTTTCCATCGCCTGCTTTTCTAATTCGCTGCGTTGGATACGTTTATTTGCTAATGCTGTACGCAGCACACCAGCGATGACGATGTGTTTTGGCTCCTGGCCCAGGTCACGCATCTCCAACACCACTTTCCCTACCACTCTGCACATTTCGCGGTACAGTTCATCATCTTTTGTCCGGTTGCCCATTATTCACACCCATTTATCATGCCAGTTATCAGCATATATCAATCTCATTACTTAAACAAAAAACAAACAAAATCAAACAAATAACTCGATAAATTATTATATTTGCATCTGTTGTGTAACGAGGGTACGCACTCTGTCTTTACTCCAGTTATCCTCCACCTTCCAGCCATCGCCTTCCCGTTGCGCAAGCAGCGATGATTTTGCGTAATCTGCTATCGAGGACGTTAAATCTTTGATAACAGTTTATTGTGTATATGCATGAATGTTTTTGAAACGCTGTTTTTGTTTTCCTTTTTGATTAAATTCAGCGTATAATCCGCGCCAATTGACTCTTGAATGGTTTCAGCACTTTGGACTGTAGAACTCAACGACTCAAAAACAGGCACTCACGTTGGGCTGAGACACAAGCACACATTCCTCTGCACGCTTTTTCGATGTCACCTATCCTTAGAGCGAGGCACCATCACTTTCGTAATACCGGATTCGCTTTCCGGCAGTGCGCCCAGAAAGCAAGTTTCTCCTATCCTTCTCAACTTAAAGACTAAGACTGTCATGAAAAAGACCAAAATTGTTTGCACCATCGGCCCAAAAACCGAATCTGAAGAGATGTTAGCTAAAATGCTGGACGCGGGCATGAACGTCATGCGTCTGAACTTCTCTCATGGTGACTATGCAGAACACGGTCAGCGCATTCAGAACCTGCGCAACGTGATGAGCAAAACCGGTAAAACTGCCGCTATCCTGCTCGATACCAAAGGTCCGGAAATCCGCACCATGAAACTGGAAGGCGGTAACGACGTTTCTCTGAAAGCAGGCCAGACCTTTACTTTCACCACTGACAAATCTGTTATCGGCAACAGCGAAATGGTTGCGGTAACTTATGAAGGTTTCACCACCGACCTGTCCGTCGGCAACACCGTACTGGTTGACGATGGTCTGATCGGTATGGAAGTTACCGCTATCGAAGGTAACAAAGTTATCTGTAAAGTACTGAACAACGGTGACCTGGGCGAGAACAAAGGTGTGAACCTGCCTGGCGTTTCCATCGCCCTGCCGGCACTGGCAGAAAAAGACAAACAGGACCTGATCTTCGGTTGCGAACAAGGTGTAGACTTTGTTGCTGCTTCCTTTATCCGTAAACGTTCTGACGTTGTCGAAATCCGTGAGCACCTGAAAGCGCACGGCGGCGAAAACATCCAAATCATCTCCAAAATCGAAAACCAGGAAGGCCTCAATAACTTCGACGAAATCCTCGAGGCATCTGATGGCATCATGGTTGCACGTGGCGACCTGGGTGTAGAAATTCCGGTTGAAGAAGTTATCTTCGCCCAGAAGATGATGATCGAAAAATGTATCCGTGCACGTAAAGTCGTTATCACTGCGACCCAGATGCTGGATTCCATGATCAAAAACCCACGTCCGACTCGCGCAGAAGCCGGTGACGTAGCCAACGCCATCCTCGACGGCACCGACGCAGTAATGCTGTCTGGTGAATCCGCAAAAGGTAAATATCCGCTGGAAGCTGTTTCTATCATGGCGACCATCTGTGAACGTACCGACCGCGTGATGAACAGCCGTCTCGAGTTCAACAACGACAACCGTAAACTGCGTATCACCGAAGCGGTTTGCCGTGGCGCAGTTGAAACTGCTGAAAAACTGGATGCTCCGCTGATCGTCGTAGCGACCCAGGGCGGTAAATCTGCTCGTGCAGTACGTAAATACTTCCCGGATGCAACCATTCTGGCGCTGACCACCAACGAAAAAACGGCTCATCAGCTGGTACTGAGCAAAGGCGTTGTACCGCAGCTGGTTAAAGAAATTACCTCTACTGATGATTTCTATCGTCTGGGTAAAGAACTGGCGCTGCAGAGCGGTCTGGCGCACAAAGGCGACGTCGTAGTCATGGTTTCTGGCGCGCTGGTACCGAGCGGCACGACTAACACCGCATCTGTTCACGTCCTGTAATATTGCTTTTGTGAATTAATTTGTATATCGAAGCGCCCTGATGGGCGCTTTTTTTATTTAATCGATAACCAGAAGCAATAAAAAATCAAATCGGATTTCACTATATAATCTCACTTTATCTAAGATGAATCCGATGGAACCATCCTGTTTTCTCTCATTTTTTTTATCTAAAACCAAGCGTTCGATGTTTCTTTGAGCGAACGATCAAAAATAAGTGCCTTCCCATCAAAAAAATATTCTCAACATAAAAAACTTTGTGTAATACTTGTAACGCTACATGGAGATTAACTCAATCTAGAGGGTATTAATAATGAAAGCTACTAAACTGGTACTGGGCGCGGTAATCCTGGGTTCTACTCTGCTGGCAGGTTGCTCCAGCAACGCTAAAATCGATCAGCTGTCTTCTGACGTTCAGACTCTGAACGCTAAAGTTGACCAGCTGAGCAACGACGTGAACGCAATGCGTTCCGACGTTCAGGCTGCTAAAGATGACGCAGCTCGTGCTAACCAGCGTCTGGACAACATGGCTACTAAATACCGCAAGTAATAGTACCTGTGAAGTGAAAAATGGCGCACATTGTGCGCCATTTTTTTTGCCTGCTCATTACGCCTATTGCGTCGCTCGTAACATATTTCCTTGCTCTGGTTCACCATTCTGCGCTGACTCTACTGCAGACGCATTGCTGGCTACTGGAGTTGCTCCACTGCCTACCGCAACCGGATACCCTGCCCGACGATACAATGCTTTATCGACTAACTTCTGATCTACAGCCTTATTGTCTTTAAATTGCGTGAAGCCTGCAGGCAGTGCGTACGGCATTGTCTGAACGTTCTGCTGTTCTTCTGCCGATAGCGGTCGATGCACTTCAACATAACGCATCCCGTTCGGTTCTACAGAGTATTTTACCGGTTCGTTGATCACTCTTACCGGCGTTCCCGTTCTCACACTGGAGAACAGTGCTTTAATGTCCGGCGCGTTCATACGCATACAGCCTGAACTGACGCGCAAACCGACGCTGTCCGGCGCACTGGTGCCATGAATGAGGTATTCGCCGTTGCCGTGCGCCAGGCGCAGTGCGTAGCGTCCCAGAGGGTTATTCGGCCCGGCTGGAACAACTGGCGGTAATTTGATGCCTCGCTCCAGTGAACGCTGACGAATACCCGCCGTGGGCGTCCAGGTAGGATTGGGGATTTTCTGCCCTACCCGTGTTTCCATCACTGGCGTTTCCAGCCCCTGCAAGCCAATACCTATCGGGTAGACCTGCACGATATTTTCTCCCGGCGGATAGTAATAAAGACGCAGTTCCGCAAGGTTCACAATTATCCCCTGGCGCGGTGCATCAGGTAATAACAGTTGCGAAGGAATGGTTATTGTCGTGCCTGGTTTTGGCACCGGAGCAATTGTGTTATTGGCTTCAAGGATCAACATTGCCGCAGTATCAAAACGACGGGCAATAGCCTGAAGGTTTTTATCCCCCTCTTGCACCGTATAGGTTTGATTTTGCCCAACCAGTCGGCTTCCGGTTGGTGGGAGCGGGTAATCTACCGCCCAGGCTGCCTGAATGGCGCTGAAAGCGCCGATAAGAGTCAGTGTTAGTAAAGACGCGCGTTTCATTGTAAACCTCCTGTATTTGCCGGTGGCTCACGCTGAAACGACGGATGGCGCTTATGTTTACCTGAAACCGAAACACTCCTGTGCAGGCCAGTGTAAACATCGACCACCCGGCAAAGTGAGCCTACCGGATGAAAGCTGTTCCTTTAGTTTAGCTAAGTGCAGCGGCTTTGGCGCGAATTGCGCGAATCATCGCTTCCAGACCTTGTGAACGAGACGGGGTGAGATGTTGGGTGAGCGCCATTTTTTCAAACCACGGACGCACATCGAAATTGACAATATCCTGCGGCGTCATTTGATCGTAGAGAATAAAAACGACCGCAATAAGCCCTTTCACAATAGCCGCATCGCTGTCGCCCTGCAATTCAATAATTCCCTGCGCATTCTGACGCATCACAATCCACACCTGACTCTGACAGCCCTGAATGCTATTTTGCGGACTTCTTTCTTCATCGCCTAATTCCGGCAGACGCTGTCCCAGTTCAATAATGTAGAGATATTTCTCCTCCCAGTTGGTGCAGCGTAAAAAGTTACGCAGCAATTTTTCTTTATCCGGCAATACAGCCATAGAGCCTCCCTTTTACCCCAATAGACGATGAATACGTTGCAATCCAGTTACCAGACGATCCACTTCTTCATGGGTGTTGTACAGTGCCAGCGACGCCCGACACATCGCGGGGACGTTGTAATAGGCCATTAATGGCATTGCGCAGTGATGTCCGGTACGCACAGCAATACCGTAGTTATCAAGAAAACTGCCGACGTCATAGGCGTGGTGTTTACCGAGATTAAAGGCAATAACGCCAAGTCTGTCCGGCGGACCATAGAGCGTAAGATCCGGCACCGCTGCCAACTGCGACAATGCGTAATGCATCAGATTTTGTTCATACTCGGCAATGTTGTTAAGCCCCAGCGCCGAAACATACTCCAGCGCCGCGCCAAGGCCAATAATACCGCCCGTATTGGGCGTACCGGCTTCAAACCGCCATGGCGCTTTAGTCCAGGTAGTGCCTTCACTCAGGCTGACGGTGGCGATCATAGAACCCCCGCCTTCCCACGGCGGCATCTCCTGCAACAAGGCTTCTTTGACATACAGCACGCCAATGCCGGTGGGACCATACAGTTTATGCCCGGAGAAAACGTAGAAATCGCAATTCAGTGCCTGAACATCCACCGGATGATGCATCACCGCCTGAGCGCCATCCACCAGCACTTTTGCGCCATGCTGGTGCGCAAGCGTGATCATCTCCGCCAGCGGATTTTCCGTCCCCAGCACGTTGGAGACATGGGTAATTGCCAGCAGGCGAGTTTTCTCGTCGAACAGATTGGGCAGTGTATCCAGTTGCAGTGTGCCGTCCGGGTTAAGCGGGATCACACGCAACTCTGCGCCAACACGCGCGCAAAGCATTTGCCAGGGAACAATATTGGCATGATGTTCCATTTGACTAATGATGATATTGTCGCCTGATCTCACGTTGCTGTTGCCCCAGCTATTGGCGACCAGATTGATCCCTTCCGTCGTGCCGCGGACGAACACCAGCTCTTCCGCCGAACGGGCATTAATAAACAGCGATGCCCGCTTGCGCACGTTCTCCATTTTCTCGGTCGCCTGGGCGCTTAACGTATGGATACCGCGATGCACCGCGGCGTAGCCGTGACGATAAAACTCGGCCTCGGCGTCAATCACCTGGCTCGGTTTCTGCGCACTGGCGGCGCTGTCGAGATAAGCCAGTGGCAAACCGTTTACCTCACGAGAAAGCACCGGAAAGTCGGCCCGCACTTTGTCGACGGAAAAAGTCATCTTGCACCTCCCGGCAGCCGTTGACCGATTCGGGCCAGCACCTGCTGTTTGAGCCCATCATCACGCAATGCTTCCGTCAGTTCGGCGGCAAAGGCGTAGATAATCATCTGCTGGGCATCCTGTTGATTGATCCCGCGCGAGCGCAGATAGAACATCTGTTCGTTATCAATACGCCCCACCGTCGCACCGTGGCTGCATTTCACATCATCAGCATAGATTTCCAGCTGTGGTTTGGTATCCACTTCCGCCAGTTTACCCATCAGCAGATTATTGTTGGTCATCTGGCCGTCAGTCTTGATGGCATGCTGCGCGACGTTGATCAAACCGTTAAACACCGCGCGACCTTTGTCGCTGACGATAGTTTTGTGCAACTGGCGGCTATTACAAAAACCTTTATTGTGTTCCAGCCAGGTACGGGTATCACACACCTCGTTTTTCACCGGCATCGCCAGGCTATTGATCCGTAGCGTACTGTTTTCGCCATTGAGTTGCGTACTGGTGTTGTGCCGTAACACAGCGCCACCCAGCAGGAAACTGTGGCTAAATGCGGTGGCATCGTCTGCCAGCAACAAATCGTTATGGGCAAAGTGGTGACTGACCGGGTTTTCAAACGCCAGCTTGATATGCTGCAAGTGGGCGTTCGCTGCGACGTTGATAGTGAACCGTGCGCCGGTAAAATGGCGAGCATCATTAAGGCTGACAAAATGTTCAATCACCGTTGCTTCGGCACCTTCAGCCAGATCCAGATGATGCCGGTAATGGGCAGTGTTCACCTCTTCACCTGTCACGCCCTGGGTAATATGCATTAACAGCAATGGCTTTGCAGGCCGTTGACCGCGCTTGACGGCAATATGCGTAACGCTTTGCGCCAGACTTTCCGTCAAATGCAAAAAGACTTCTGCCTGAATGGCATCGGGCAATCCCTGACGGTCGTCGTTAATGCTCACTTCATATCCGCTGCCTTCAGTTGCATCGCTAAGCGCTGGCATGTAACGTCCATCGACAAACACCAGCCGCACGGCGTCTAACGTTAACGCTAAGGCATCGCGTTGTTGCGGAGATATCTCACCCGCAATGCTGACAAACTGGCTATTGGTCAGCCCTTCCAGCGGCGTATATTTCCAGTGCTCATGTTTACGTGTCGGCAGGCCGGTACGCAGCAATTGTTGTAAATGCTGCTGTGCTTCTGGAGAACGTTTCGCCCCTTCAGCTTCAAACAAGTGATGCCACTGTTGCAGCGCGTTACTGCTGTTCGGTAAGCCAGCCATAACCCTGCTCCTCCAGTTGTTTGACCAACGTGAAATCACCGGATTTCACAATTCGCCCCTGATACAGAACATGGACGTAATCAGGCTTGATGTAGTCAAGAATGCGTTGGTAGTGCGTAACAATGATGAATGAACGCTTGCCGTCACGCAGCGAGTTCACGCCATCGGCGACCACTTTTAATGCGTCAATATCCAGCCCGGAGTCCGACTCATCAAGAATGCATAACTCCGGTTCCAGCACCGCCATTTGCAAAATATCGTTGCGCTTTTTCTCACCGCCGGAAAAACCAACGTTTACCGAACGGGTTAGTAAATCTTCCGGCATCTTCAGAAGAGCAATTTTTTCTTCCATCAAATCCTGAAAATCAAAGCGGTCGAGCGTTTCCTGGCCGCGATAGCTGCGCACCGCATTAAGTGCCGTTTGCAGGAAAAACTGGTTACTGACGCCGGGAATTTCCACCGGATACTGGAAGGCCATAAAAATGCCTTCGCCTGCACGATCTTCCGGCGACAGCGCAAGTAAATCTTTGCCTTTAAACTCAACCGTGCCGCCCGTCACTTCATAATCTTCGCGCCCGGCAAGCGTTGCCGATAAGGTACTTTTGCCAGAACCGTTTGGCCCCATAATGGCGTGAACTTCGCCGGGACGAACGTCGAGGCTTAATCCACACAGGATAGCTTTATCTTCCACGCTGACGTGTAAATCTTTAATACTTAACATGTTTATTCCTTATCCGACGCTGTGTTCAAGGCTGATGGCGAGGAGTTTTTGTGCTTCAACGGCAAATTCCAGCGGCAGTTCTGAGAACACGTCTTTACAGAAACCGTTAACAATCATCGAGATGGCGTCTTCTTCGCTGATCCCGCGTTGCAGGCAGTAAAACAGTTGATCTTCACCAATACGTGATGTCGTTGCCTCGTGCTCCAGTTGTGCGCTGTTATTGCGACATTCGACATACGGGAAGGTATGCGCCCCACAATTAGCGCCAATCAGCATTGAGTCGCACTGAGTGAAATTGCGCGCATTGGTTGCCGTCGGCATGATTTTCACTAAGCCGCGATAACTGTTCTGACTATGTCCGGCAGAGATCCCTTTCGAGATAATGGTTGATTTGGTGTTTTTACCGATGTGGATCATCTTCGTGCCGGTATCCGCTTGCTGATAACCGCTGGTCAGTGCCACTGAGTAAAACTCACCAATGGAGTTATCGCCGCGCAGAATGCAGCTGGGATATTTCCACGTAATGGCTGAACCGGTTTCTGATTGCGTCCATGACATTTTGCTGTTTTCGCCTTCGCACAAAGCACGCTTGGTGACGAAATTGAGAATACCGCCGGTGTTGTTATCGCCAGGGAACCAGTTTTGTACCGTGGAATATTTCACCTCGGCGTTCTTATGGATGATGACTTCCACCACCGCAGCGTGTAGCTGATAGCTGTCACGCACCGGAGCGGAACAGCCTTCAATGTAGCTGACGTAGCTGTCTTCATCAGCCACCAGAATGGTGCGCTCAAACTGCCCGGTTTTTTCCGCGTTAATGCGGAAATAGGTGGAGAGTTCCATCGGGCAGCGCACGCCTTTAGGCACATAAATAAACGTACCGTCAGAGGCCACTGCCGCATTAAGCGCGGCAAAGAAGTTGTCATTCCCCGGCACCACGGTGCCGAGATATTTACGCACCAGTTCCGGGTGATCGTGAATCGCCTCGCCAAAGGAACAGAAGATAATTCCCTGCTCCGCCAGCTTTTCGCGATAAGTGGTGGCAACCGAAACAGAGTCGAAAATGGCATCCACCGCCACCTCTTTGCCTTCCCGCACGGGAACGCCCAACTGCTCAAACGCCGCCTCCACCTCTTTACTTAAAAAGGCGTTCGCGCCAGTTTGCTGCACCGCGCCGGGTTCAGACGCACAGGTATCGTCACAATTACCGCACGACGGTGCCGAATAATAGCTGTAATCCTGATAATTCAGCTTGTCGTAGTGCGCTTTCAGCCAGTGTGGTTCTTCCATCTCCAGCCATGCGCGATAGGCGTTAAGACGAAACTCCAGCATCCACTCCGGCTCATTACGCTTCGCCGAAATTGCGCGCACCACCTCTTCGTTTATCCCCTTTGCCAGCTCATCGGTAGCTAACTGGGTGAAGAATCCTTCTTTATAATTCAGCGGGCCGCCGGTCCATGTTTTGACATCGTCAGTTGCTTCAGTATTACGAGACATAGTACCGCCTATACCCCAAAGCTTTCGCCACAGCCACATTCATTCTGGGCTTTCGGGTTGTGAAATTTGAATATCTGATTGAGTCCTTCGCGAACGAAATCGACTTCCGTGCCATCAATAAACGGCATCGCTTGCAGCGGGACGAACAGCTTCGCGCCGTCGAGTTCAAACTGCAGATCATCTTTCTCTGGCTCGCTGACGCTGTCGAGCACATAGCCAAAGCCCGCGCAGCCTGTTTGTTTGACGCCTAAACGCACGCCAACCATGCCCGACTGCTTCGCGACTAACTCACGTATATGCGCCGCGGCTGCGGGTGTTAACGTTAAACCTTGCCAGGCGAAATCCTGTGGATTAAACGTTCCTGAATGCATGTCCATCGATTTACCTCACTTCATCGCTTTCAGCGGATAACAGCATGTTAGTGATAATGATTATCAGTTCAACCCAGCAAACGCAGGGGCTTTAGCGTAAAACATGCTTTTTGCCTGTATTTAATAAGCATAGACCCTGATGAGAGGGTTAACAGGCATGCTAAGAATTAGGTATCTCATTGTTAGATAATGATTATTATCGAGTGGATGTTAAGGCTGTGATGGAAAAGAAAAAGTTGTATCGAAAATGACTATTTAAGAGATAGGTAAAAAAGTGGCGAGTTCTGAAATAAGAAAACCCTTAAGTCTGTGCATTACAGGCTTAAGGGTTTCTACCCCATCCGGCGCTTATCTCCGGCACTCAAAGTGGCTTAGCTCTTGAAGGGGCGATAAGAATAATCTCATAAGACTGCATCGCCGTTTTAACACAAACTGCGATTTGTATTATTTTTGAGCAAAATCAGGCAGGTAACAACAGGAGGACGGTCAGAAAATAATCGCCAGACCTGGACAGATGTTAATCCAGGTCGATGGGCGTTCAGACTATGTTCAGTAGAGATTAATGCACGCCCAGACGCCAGGCGAAGTAGATTTCTTCTTTCAGCTCCGTAGAAGAGAGGGTAAGCAGGTCAGCAAATTCAAGTTCGAGTTGTTTCAGACGCTTGAGATATTGAGCGGGTGAAAGATTGCTTTGGTCACGGCGTAAAAATTCGATGGCCAGCTGGGTGGGATTAAGTTGAGTAGACATAGCATCCTCGCTTTAGACAAGACCTGCACAGTATACCACCGTTTACTGTGCAGATAATAACCAAAAGCAATATGCATCACACTTTTCTGGTGACAACGTCACAAAATGGCGGTCGTCAATCGTGATGAACAACACAAACGCCCTTTCTCATCGAAGATTTCGATCTGCCAGACCTGATGCCGTGAACCGAGATGCAGCGGTTTACAAACGCCGCGTACCCGCCCTTCTCGTGCTGAGCGAACATGGTTAGCATTGACTTCCAGGCCAACCACTTTTTGCTCGCCTTCGGTACATAAATAACCGGCAACGGAGCCGATACTCTCAGCCAATACTACGGACGCCCCGCCATGTAGCAGCCCAAAAGGCTGCTTTGTCCGCGAGTCTACCGGCATTGTTGCTTCCAGCGTTTCATTACCAATATGTTCAAAACGAATATCCAGCAGCCCCACCATGTTTCCTTCACCCATGGCATTCAGTGCTTCAAGGGTGATTTTACGTTTCCATATCATTTAATAATCTCCAGTAATGCCTGCACGGGATGGCGTACCCCCGTCCCTTCAACCCGTTTAACCTGGCTGCGGCAAGAATACCCGGTCGCCAGACAGCGATTACGCGGCAGACGCTGCATTGCCTGATGCCAGGATAACTCATAGATCCCGAGCGAGTGTTTATGGTTTTTCGCCTCATGTCCGTAAGTTCCTGCCATGCCGCAGCAACCCACGCTGACATTTTCCAGTTTCGCGCCAAAACGGGCAAATATCGCGGCCCATTGTGCTGGCGTGCCCGGCAGAGCAGTGACCTCAGTACAGTGACCAAAGAAATACCATGATTCACCGCTGACTGCTGTCACTGGCTGTGACTGAAGCGCGCTTGCCAGCCATTCATTCGCCAGTAAGACGTTAAACTCGCCACGCGCCTCGCCCAGAGCCAGTTTATATTCATCGCGATAACAAAGTACCAGCGCCGGATCGACACCCACCATTGGCATCCCCAGTTTCGCCATGCGGTTAAGGAAATCCGCCGTTTTTTTCGCCGTCTTCGCAAACCGATTAAGAAAGCCTTTGATATGCTGCGCTTTACCATTCGGTGAGAATGGCAACAGCACCGGCTGGAAACCTAATTTTTCGACCAGACGAACAAAATCCGCCACCACGTGCGCATCGTAATAACTGGTGAAAGGATCCTGCACTACCAGCACCGTGCGTGCTTTCTGCTCTGAACTGAGCGCTTCAAGCTGTTCCAGCGTCATGTTTGCCGAGCGATGCCCCACCATTTGTTGTTGCAGCGACGGCACTGAAAGCAGCGGCAAATCGACCATACCGATGTGTTTTTCCGAGAGTTTTCGCACCAGCGGCTGGTTAATGAAGAAGTTAAAAGTCTTTGGCGCACGCGCCATCAGCGGTGCGTAACTTTCGACCGTTGCCACCAGATGATCGCGCAATGGGCGTAGATAACGCGTGTGATAGAGTTGCAAGAAACGAGAGCGAAACTCCGGTACGTCAATTTTGATCGGACACTGAGTCGAACACGCTTTACAGGCCAGGCAGCCCGACATTGCCTCTTTGACTTCGTGCGAGAAGTCATATTCGCCTTTATTTGCATGCCAGCTATTGCGCATACGGGCAATTAACGTGCGCAAGCTGACGCCAGACTCTGGTAGCTCTTGCTCCAGTTTTAGAGGATCAACGCCGCGATCCGCCAGCAAACGTAACCATTCACGCACCAGCGTTGCACGCCCTTTCGGTGAATGAATCCGGTTCTGAGTAATCTTCATTGACGGACACATCGGGCTGCGGGCATCAAAGTTGAAGCACAAACCGTTGCCATTACATTCCATAGCGCCGCGCCACTGCTGGCGTACCGCGATGGGGATTTGTCGGTCATACGTGCCACGCTTTACCGCGTCCACTTTCATCATTGGCGCGTCAATACCTTCTGGCGGGCAGATTTTCCCAGGGTTTAGTCGGTTATGCGGATCAAACGCCGCTTTAACCTTGCGTAGCTCTGCGAAAAGCTCTTCACCGAAAAACGCCGGACTGTATTCGGCACGAAAACCTTTACCGTGCTCGCCCCACAACAAGCCACCGTATTTTGCAGTCAGCGCCACCACGTCATCAGAGATTTGCTTCATCAACATCTCTTGTTGCGGATCGCACATATCCAGTGCCGGACGGACGTGCAAAACACCAGCGTCGACGTGGCCAAACATGCCATAACTTAAACCGTGGCTGTCGAGCAGTGCGCGAAATTCAGCAATATAATCTGCCAGATGTTCCGGCGGCACGCAGGTATCTTCGGCAAATGGAATCGGTTTGGCTGCACCTTTGGCATTGCCGAGCAGGCCGACGGCTTTTTTGCGCATTGCATAAATACGTTCAACACCTGCCAGCTCACTGCACACCTGCCAGCCGATCACCCCTGCCTGCTGGCTGGCAATCAGTTCATCTAGCCGCGCACAGAGTGAATTTACCCGCTCGTCAATCAGCGCCTCATCATCTCCGGCAAATTCAACAATGTTCAGCCCGAGCATCTCTTTGTCAGGCACATTGGTAATCAGTTCGCTGACGGAATGCCAGACAATATCTTCCCGCGCCAGATTCAGCACTTTTGAGTCTACCGTCTCTACCGAAAGCGCACGCGCCTCAACCATAAACGGCGCATTACGCAGCGCGGAGTCAAAAGAGTCATATTTGACGTTCACCAGACGGCGTACTTTAGGCAAGCGCGTAATATCCAGCCGCGCTTCGGTAATAAAGGCCAGCGTCCCTTCTGATCCGGTCAGAATGCGTGTCAGGTCAAACTCGGTCATTTCATCGTTAAAGACATGGCGCAGATCGTAACCGGTAAGAAAACGGTTAAGTTTGGGGAATTTGTCGATGATTAACTGGCGTTGCTGGCGGCAACGTTGATAGACAGTGTTGTAGATCCGCCCGATAGCGGTATTGGTTTTACCCAACGTTTCAGCAAGTTCGACGGGTAAAGGTTGGGTATCGAGAATATCGCCCCCCAACAACACCGCCCGCACGCCCAACACGTGATCTGACGTTTTCCCATAGACCAGCGATCCCTGGCCGGAAGCATCAGTATTAATCATCCCGCCGAGCGTTGCCCGGTTACTGGTCGAAAGTTCTGGCGCAAAAAAGTAGCCAAATGGTTTCAGGTACTGATTCAGTTGATCTTTAATCACCCCGGCCTCAACGCGCACCCAGCCCTCTTCAGGGTTAATTTCGATGATGCGGTTCATATGGCGGGACATATCAACAATAATCCCCTGATTGAGCGCCTGACCGTTAGTGCCAGTACCGCCGCCGCGGGGGGTAAAGATCAGCGATGAATAGCGTTCCTGCGCGGCCAGACGGGCAATTAACGCCACATCTGCGGTTGAACGCGGAAATACCACCGCATCGGGGAGAAGTTGGTAAATACTGTTGTCGGTCGACATTGTCAGACGATCGGCATAACTTGTCGCCGTATCGCCAGTAAAACCCTGTTGCTCCAGCTCTTGCAAAAAATTAAGCACCAGTTGAACGACGCCGGGTGCCTGGGAAATCTGTGGAATCATTATATTGACCCTTTCCTGCGGTCTGTGATGTAGGTCGATACACTGTTCTTTCAGGCTGCTGCAATAGCGCACTGAAAGGTGATGTTTGTTTACTCTATGGATTTCGAGTTGCAGGAAGGCGGCAAGCGAGTGAACTCCAGGAGCTTACAAAAGTAAGTGACTGGGGTGAACGAACGTAGCCGCAGCACATGCAACTTGAAATACGACGAGTAAATCGTTTGCGTGTTGCCTGAGTTGTTGTACCACATTTTTTTCTAACACGCCCATTAGAATTAAGGGCAGAATCGGCCTGTTAAAAACCGCTGAAATTGCTCATCATTATGCAGGTGAGTTTCGCGTGTTCACGTCGCGTCGACGATTTGACGCACAAAAAAGGTGAAAAGTAGTTATGGTAAATGTTCGTCAGCCCAGGGATGTCGCACAAATTCTGCTTTCGGTGCTGTTTTTAGCCATCATGATTGTGGCATGTCTGTGGATCGTTCAACCCTTTATTCTCGGCTTCGCATGGGCCGGTACGGTGGTTATCGCCACCTGGCCGGTATTGTTACGTTTGCAAAAGATCATGTTTGGCCGCCGCTCTCTCGCCGTTCTGGTAATGACGTTGCTCCTGGTGATGGTGTTTATCATCCCTATCGCCTTACTGGTTAACAGTATCGTCGACGGCAGTGGCCCGTTAATTAAGGCCATCTCCAGTGGCGATATGACATTACCGGATTTAGCGTGGCTTAATACCATTCCAGTGATTGGCGCGAAGCTGTATGCAGGCTGGCACAATTTGCTGGATATGGGCGGCACGGCAATTATGGCGAAAGTCCGTCCTTATATTGGCACCACTACCACCTGGTTCGTCGGGCAAGCCGCGCATATCGGGCGCTTTATGGTGCATTGTGCCTTGATGCTGCTCTTCAGTGCCCTGTTGTACTGGCGCGGTGAACAGGTGGCGCAAGGCATCCGCCATTTTGCGACCCGTCTGGCGGGCGTTCGCGGTGATGCTGCTGTACTGCTGGCGGCACAAGCTATCCGCGCAGTGGCGCTGGGCGTTGTGGTGACTGCGTTAGTGCAGGCAGTGCTTGGCGGTATCGGTCTGGCCGTTTCTGGTGTGCCTTACGCAACGCTGCTAACGGTATTAATGATCCTCTCCTGCCTTGTTCAGCTAGGCCCGCTGCCAGTGTTGATTCCGGCGATTATCTGGCTCTACTGGACCGGCGATACCACCTGGGGAACGGTATTGTTAGTGTGGAGTGGTGTGGTTGGCACTCTGGATAACGTCATCCGCCCAATGCTAATTCGCATGGGCGCAGATTTACCGCTGATCCTGATCCTCTCCGGGGTTATTGGTGGTTTGATTGCTTTCGGTATGATCGGTCTGTTTATTGGTCCGGTACTACTGGCTGTTTCCTGGCGTCTGTTTGCCGCGTGGGTTGAAGAAGTTCCGCCGCCGACTGACCAGCCGGAGGAAATTCTCGAAGAGCTGGGCGAAATCGAGAAACCGAATAAATAAATCACTTATCAGGCGGCTTTGCCGCCTGATTGTTAATCACTGCTAATTGATATTTCATTCCTCCAGTCCGTATTTTCCTGCTTACCGCCATTCAGCTGGTAGTTCCTGTCGCAAATCCTTTACAGTTTTTAAACTAATGAGACGAATCTGATCGACGCAAAAAGTCCGTATGCCTACTATTAGCACACGGTTATAAATCAACATATTGATTTATAAGCATGGAAATCCCCTGAGTGAAACAACGAATTGCTGTGTGTAGTCTTTGCCCATCTCCCACGATGGGCTTTTTTTTAACATTTTTTGCTTCATTACCCCGCCTCTCGTTCTTTCCAATAATGTTGCACAAGATACTGTGACTCTCTTCAAGCCGTAAGCAGGCTGATAATGTTATTTATATTTTATTCTTTTTTTCATGCAGCCATTACACGATGAACGCTTATGAACTCCAGGCACTACGCCATATTTTTGCTATGACCATTGATGAATGCGCGACCTGGATTGCCCTGACGGGCGACAGTGAAAGCTGGCAACAATGGGAGAAAGGCAAAACGGATATTCCTGACGAGATAGTTGAAAAACTTCTGGCAATGCGCCAGCAAAGAAAAAGGCATCTTCACGCCATCATAGAAAAAATAAACAACCGCATCGGCAACAACACCATGCGTTTTTTCCCCAATTTAATCGCATTTCAACATATCTACCCTGAAGGTGATTTTATTGACTGGAAGATTTACCAGTCGGTCGCAGCTGAATTATACGCTCACGATCTGGAACGCCTGTGTTGATATTTTAACGGGATACAACGGACGTCATGACAAAAATAATAAACGGATGCTGACATAACAACAGCAACTTTTTAAGCAATATTGCTAAGTAGATCTTATGAAAAATCCCTTCCTCCCTACCGCGCTTGGGTTGTATCTCAATTACCTGGTGCATGGTATGGGTGTCATTTTGATGACTTTAAATATGGCCTCGCTGGAGACGCTCTGGCAGACCAATGCTGCGGGCGTCTCAATTGTCATCTCATCATTAGGCATTGGTCGATTAAGTGTCTTATTTTTTGCAGGATTACTATCCGATCGTTTTGGCCGACGTCCTTTTATCATCATGGGGATATGCTGCTATCTGATGTTCTTTTTTGGCATTCTGCATGCAAATAACATTATCATCGCGTATGTATTTGGTTTTCTCGCCGGTATGGCAAATAGTTTTCTTGATGCAGGCACCTACCCCAGCCTGATGGAAGCTTTTCCTCGCTCGCCTGGCACAGCCAATATTTTAATTAAAGCCTTTGTCTCCAGCGGACAATTTTTATTGCCGCTAATTATCAGCCTGTTAGTGTGGGCTGAACTGTGGTTCGGTTGGTCTTTTATGATTGCCGCAGCAATTATGATCGTTAACGGTCTGTTTTTATATCGCTGTACCTTTCCACCACATCCGGGACGTCGCTTACCTGAAGTAAAGAAACCCACCACCGCCGCGAAGCATCGTTGCTCAATTATCGATTTAGCCAGCTATACCTTATATGGCTATATCTCAATGGCAACCTTTTATCTGGTAAGTCAGTGGCTGGCACAATACGGACAATTTGTCGCCGGTATGTCTTACACAATGTCGATCAAATTACTCAGTATCTATACCGTAGGGTCGCTACTTTGTGTATTTATTACCGCGCCACTCATTAGCAAAGCGGTTCGTTCAACAACATTGTTGATGCTGTACACTTTTATCTCATTTATCGCCCTGCTCACCGTCTGCCTGCATCCCACATTTTATGTGGTGATAATATTTGCTTTTGTCATCGGTTTTACCTCCGCAGGTGGTGTTGTACAAATTGGCCTGACGTTAATGGCGGAACGTTTTCCCCATGCCAAAGGAAAAGCAACGGGGATCTATTACAGTGCGGGCAGCATTGCAACATTTACCATTCCGTTGATTACGGCTCATCTTTCGCAAAGAAGTATTGCCGATATTATGTGGTTCGATACCGCCATCGCTGCTATCGGCTTTTTACTGGCGCTGTTTATTGGCGTACGCAGTCGAAAAGAAGCACAACATCCATCATTAACGGAAAATGTCGCTACTGGTGCGTAATGCAATATTCTTATAAGGTCATGCAAGATATTACGGATAAATTATTCTTCCTGCGCTAATTAAGGAAAATCGCGATCAAAAACAAACTATCACATGCAACATTCCTGGAAACATAAACTTTATGCCATGTACCCAGAGAAAATCATCTTCAGTATAGTGATTATGAAAACCGTCGAAATACAACACAGACGGTAACAAAATTATCTTTCAGCAAGGAGCTGTGAAAATGTCTCAAAATAAGGCTTTCAGCACGCCATTTATCCTGGCTGTCCTTTGTGTATACTTCAGCTATTTCCTACATGGCATTAGTGTTATTACGCTTGCACAAAACATGTCATCTCTGGCAGAAAAGTTTTCTACCGATAACGCCGGTATCGCCTATTTAATTTCTGGTATCGGTCTGGGCCGTCTGATAAGTATTTTATTCTTCGGTGTAATCTCCGATAAATTTGGTCGACGAGCAGTAATATTCATGGCCGTTGCCATGTATATGCTGTTTTTCTTTGGTATTCCGGCCTGCCCAAGTTTAGCTCTCGCTTACGGTCTGGCAGTGTGCGTTGGTATCGCCAACTCAGCCCTGGATACCGGTGGATATCCGGCGTTGATGGAATGCTTCCCGAAAGCCTCGGGGTCAGCCGTAATATTGGTTAAGGCGATGATATCGTTCGGGCAAATGCTCTATCCGATGCTGGTGAGTTATATGCTGTTGAATAACATCTGGTACGGTTATGGGCTGATTATTCCAGGCATCGTATTTGTGCTGATCACGCTGATGCTATTGAAAAGTAAATTCCCAGGCCAGTTGGTGGATGCCAGCGTAGCTGGTGAACTACCGCAAATGAACAGTAAGCCGTTAGTCTGGCTGGAAGGTGTTTCATCGGTGTTGTTCGGTGTTGCCGCATTCTCGACCTTTTATGTAATTGTCGTGTGGATGCCCAAATATGCGATGGCGTTTGCCGGTATGTCGGAAGCTGAGGCATTAAAAACCATCTCTTATTACAGTATGGGTTCGCTGGTCTGTGTCTTTATTTTTGCCGCACTATTGAAAAAAATGGTGCGTCCCATCTGGGCTAACGTGTTTAACTCAGCACTGGCAACGGTAACCGCCGCTATCATTTATCTGTACCCTTCTCCACTGATGTGTAATGCAGGGGCTTTTGTCATCGGTTTCTCTGCTGCTGGCGGTATTTTACAGCTTGGCGTTTCAGTCATGTCCGAGTTTTTTCCAAAAAGCAAAGCCAAAGTCACCAGTATTTATATGATGATGGGTGGTCTGGCCAACTTTGTTATTCCGTTGATTACCGGTTATCTGTCGAATATCGGCCTGCAATACATCATCGTTCTCGATTTTACTTTCGCGCTTCTGGCCCTGATTACCGCAATTATTGTTTTCATCCGCTATTACCGCGTTTTCATTATTCCTGAAAATGATGTCCGGTTTGGCGAACGCAATCTTAGCACCCCGGTTAAACACAATTAAGCAAAGAAATTAGAGGAGTTAATTATGGATGTTACCGCTAAATACGAATTGATTGGCCTGATGGCCTATCCTATCCGCCACAGTTTATCGCCTGAAATGCAAAACAAAGCCTTAGAAAAAGCGGGATTGCCATTTACCTATATGGCCTTTGAAGTGGATAACGATAGCTTTGCCGGAGCAATTGAAGGCTTAAAAGCCTTAAAAATGCGCGGAACCGGTGTGTCGATGCCTAACAAACAACTGGCGTGTGAATATGTTGATGAATTAACACCAGCGGCCAAACTGGTTGGCGCTATCAATACCATCGTCAATGATGACGGCTACCTGCGCGGCTATAACACCGACGGCACGGGCCATATTCGCGCCATTAAAGAGAGCGGTTTTGATATCAAAGGCAAAACGATGGTGCTGCTAGGTGCCGGTGGTGCCTCAACGGCGATTGGCGCGCAAGGCGCGATTGAAGGTTTAAAAGAGATTAAAATCTTCAACCGTCGGGATGAATTCTTCGATAAAGCCCTCGCCTTCGCACAACGGGTCAACGAAAACACCGATTGTGTCGTCACCGTGACCGATCTCGCCGATCAGCAAGCCTTTGCTGAAGCCCTGGCTTCCGCCGACATTTTAACCAACGGCACAAAAGTGGGTATGAAGCCTCTTGAAAATGAATCATTAGTTAACGATATCAGTTTGTTACATCCAGGACTGCTAGTCACTGAATGCGTGTATAACCCGCATATGACGAAGTTATTGCAGCAGGCGCAACAAGCAGGTTGCAAAACGATTGATGGATACGGCATGTTGTTGTGGCAAGGGGCTGAACAGTTCACGTTATGGACTGGCAAAGATTTCCCTCTGGAATACGTTAAACAGGTCATGGGGTTCGGCGCCTGACAGGCTGACCGCGTGCAGAAAGGGTAAAAAATGAAAACCGTAACTGTAAAAGATCTCGTCATTGGTACGGGCGCACCAAAAATCATCGTCTCGCTGATGGCGAAAGATATCGCCAGCGTGAAATCCGAAGCTCTCGCCTATCGTGAAGCGGACTTTGATATTCTGGAATGGCGTGTGGACCACTTTGCCGACCTCTCCAGCGTGGAGTCTGTCATGGCCGCGGCAAAAATCCTCCGTGAGGTAATGCCAGAAAAACCGCTGCTGTTTACCTTCCGTAGCGCTAAAGAAGGCGGCGAACAGGCGATTTCTACTGAGGCTTATATTGCACTCAATCGTGCAGCCATCGACAGCGGTCTGGTCGATATGATCGATCTGGAGTTATTTACCGGCGATGATCAAGTTAAAGAAACCGTCGCCTATGCACATGCGCATGATGTGAAGGTTGTCATGTCCAACCATGACTTCCACAAAACGCCGGAAGCCGAAGAGATTATTGCCCGTTTGCGTAAAATGCAGTCCTTCGACGCTGATATTCCTAAAATTGCGTTGATGCCGCAAAGCACCAGTGATGTCCTGACGTTGCTTGCCGCTACCCTGGAGATGCAGGAGCAGTATGCCGATCGTCCAATCATCACGATGTCGATGGCAAAAACTGGCGTAATTTCCCGTTTGGCTGGTGAAGTATTTGGTTCAGCCGCAACGTTTGGTGCAGTAAAAAAAGCCTCTGCGCCTGGGCAAATATCGGTGAATGATTTGCGCACAGTATTAACTATTTTACACCAGGCGTAATAAATAACGTACCGGCGGGAGCAACCTTCCCCGCCGTATAAAAAATATTTTTAAAGAGTATTTGATAAAAATATTCTGTGGGTATCTGTGCGCTATTTTTAATGCTTGCGCAGAGAAATCCACACCTGAATCAGGAAAAAATAATGAAACCTGTAAAACCACCTCGTATTAATGGACGAGTGCCGGTCCTGTCGGCACAGGAAGCGGTAAGTTATATTCCCGACGAAGCAACACTTTGTGTATTAGGTGCAGGTGGCGGTATTCTGGAAGCCACCACATTAATTACCGCTCTTGCTGACAAATATAAACAAACCCAGACACCGCGTAATTTAGCGATTATTAGTCCAACAGGGCTTGGCGATCGCGCCGATCGTGGTATTAGTCCTCTGGCGCAAGAAGGTCTGGTGAAATGGGCATTATGCGGCCATTGGGGACAATCACCGCGTATTTCTGAACTCGCAGAACAAAATAAAATTGTTGCCTATAACTATCCACAAGGTGTGCTCACTCAAACATTGCGCGCTGCTGCTGCCCACCAGCCAGGAATTATTAGCGATATTGGTATCGGAACGTTTGTCGACCCTCGCCAACAAGGCGGCAAACTGAATGAAGTGACTACAGAAGACCTGATTAAACTGGTCGAGTTTGATAATAAAGAATATCTCTATTACAAAGCGATCGCGCCAGATATTGCTTTTATTCGCGCTACAACCTGCGACAGCGAAGGCTACGCAACCTTTGAAGATGAAGTGATGTATCTCGACGCATTGGTTATTGCCCAGGCGGTGCACAATAACGGCGGTATCGTGATGATGCAGGTGCAGAAGATGGTTAAGAAAGCCACGCTGCATCCTAAAGCTGTCCGTATTCCAGGTTATCTGGTGGATATTGTGGTGGTCGATCCGGACCAAACCCAACTGTATGGCGGTGCGCCAGTTAATCGTTTTATTTCTGGTGACTTCACACTGGATGACAGTACCCAACTTAGCTTGCCTCTTAATCAGCGTAAATTAGTCGCGCGGCGCGCATTGTTTGAAATGCGCAAAGGTGCAGTGGGTAATGTCGGTGTCGGTATTGCCGACGGTATTGGTCTGGTCGCCCGGGAAGAAGGTTGTGCTGATGACTTTATTCTGACGGTGGAAACAGGCCCAATTGGCGGTATTACTTCGCAAGGTATCGCCTTTGGCGCGAACGTGAATACCCGCGCCATTCTGGATATGACTTCCCAGTTCGATTTTTACCACGGCGGTGGTCTGGATGTCTGTTATTTGAGTTTTGCCGAAGTCGACCAGCACGGTAACGTCGGGGTGCATAAATTCAATGGCAAAATCATGGGTACAGGTGGATTTATTGATATCAGTGCCACCTCGAAGAAAATCATTTTCTGCGGCACGTTAACTGCTGGCAGTTTAAAAACAGAAATTACCGATGGTAAATTAAATATCGTCCAGGAAGGACGGGTAAATAAATTTATCCGTGAACTTCCGGAAATTACTTTTAGCGGAAAAATCGCGCTCGAACGGGGACTGGATGTTCGTTACATCACCGAACGCGCTGTATTCACCCTGAAAGAAGACGGCCTGCATTTAATCGAAATTGCCCCTGGCGTCGATTTGCAAAAAGATATTCTCGACAAAATGGATTTCACCCCAGTTATTTCACCAGAACTGAGAATGATGGACGAAAGATTATTTATCGATGCGGCGATGGGTTTTGTCCTGCCTGAAGCGGCTCATTAACAGGAGTATCACGATGGATTTTTCTTTAACTGAAGAACAAGAACTGCTGCTGGCCAGTATTCGCGAACTGATTACGACTAACTTTCCGGAAGAGTATTTCCGCACCTGCGATCAAAACGGTACATATCCGCGTGAGTTTATGCGGGCGCTGGCAGATAACGGCATTTCTATGCTTGGCGTACCGGAAGAGTTCGGCGGCATCCCTGCGGATTACGTCACCCAGATGCTGGCGCTGATGGAAGTGTCAAAATGCGGTGCTCCGGCGTTTTTGATTACCAACGGTCAGTGTATTCACAGCATGCGCCGTTTCGGTTCTGAGGAGCAGCTACGTAAAACGGCAGAAAGCACCCTGGAAACCGGCGACCCTGCCTATGCCCTGGCGTTGACGGAACCCGGTGCTGGCTCAGATAACAACAGCGCCACCACCACTTACACGCGTAAAAATGGCAAGGTTTATATCAACGGCCAGAAAACCTTCATCACCGGTGCGAAAGAGTACCCGTATATGCTGGTGTTGGCGCGCGATCCAGAACCGAAAGATCCGAAAAAAGCCTTCACCCTGTGGTGGGTTGAGTCCAGTAAGCCCGGCATTAAGATCAATCCGCTGCATAAAATCGGCTGGCATATGCTTAGCACCTGCGAAGTTTATCTCGACAACGTGGAAGTTGAAGAGAGCGACATGGTAGGCGAAGAAGGAATGGGTTTCCTCAATGTGATGTACAACTTTGAGATGGAGCGCCTGATCAACGCCGCGCGCAGCACTGGCTTTGCCGAATGCGCATTCGAAGATGCCGCCCGC
Organism: Escherichia sp. E4385; assembly: GCF_963883145.1. Taxonomy (NCBI): domain Bacteria; kingdom Pseudomonadati; phylum Pseudomonadota; class Gammaproteobacteria; order Enterobacterales; family Enterobacteriaceae; genus Escherichia; species Escherichia sp. E4385. The sequence continues at coordinate 144,754 of NZ_CAWOOJ010000011.1, read as the reverse complement.
TATGCCAACCAGCGTATCGCTTTTGGTAAGCCAATTGGTCATAACCAGATGATCCAGGAAAAACTGGCGCTGATGGCGATTAAGATCGACAACATGCGCAACATGGTGTTGAAAGTGGCATGGCAAGCCGATCAGCATCAGTCACTGCGCACCAGCGCGGCGCTGGCAAAACTGTACTGCGCACGCACTGCAATGGAAGTCATTGATGATGCAATTCAAATCATGGGCGGGTTGGGCTACACCGATGAGGCACGCGTCTCCCGCTTCTGGCGTGATGTCCGCTGTGAACGGATTGGCGGTGGTACTGACGAGATTATGATTTACGTTGCAGGTCGGCAGATCCTGAAAGATTACCAGAATAAATAATCTTCAGGCGGCGCAGCTTCTGACAAAAACTGCGCCGTCAGATTTATCCGGCAAGACTTACAGGTTCAGAAAATTCAGATAAGATTTCTTGTTCAGCAAAACAATTTTTAAATTGTTTGCGGTAATCACTGGGAGAACAGCCAACATGGCGCAAAAACAGTTTGGCAAAATGATCGACATTTTCATAACCCACGCGCCAGGAGATTTCTGCCTGCGACAAATCGGTATTGGTCAGCAACCATTTCGCTTCCGTCATACGCCGTTGAATGACGTAGTTAATGGGAGAAATTCGATACTCTTTAGTAAATTCATGACAAATATAACTGACGCTGGCACGAAATTTTTTCGATAACTGTTCTAAAGTGATTTTTTCGCGGTAATTATTATTAAGATAAAAGAGAATATCTTTTATCAGGACATCTTTTTTAATATATCCCTGCTCCGAACGATAGGCATTTTTAAAGTTTTCGTAATAGAGAATCGCTAACGTATAGGAAAATGCATCCCACACTGAAGATGTGTTGCCATTTTTACTTTGCGGTAAAATCACACTTAATTCATTAAAAAGCGTTTTGATGACCTCTTTTCCCTGCCCTGCGGCAATTACCGGACAAGAATGCGGTTGCAGTAACTGATTTTCTTCTGCGCCCTGAAACTGAAAACCGTAAAGCGCACAGGTACAGGTCGTTGCCGGGTCGTTAGCATCTGAGGCCACCGCGTGCAGTCTGCCACGCTCTATCACCACAATGTCATCGGCATGTGCCACATAGAGCGAAGAATCAATGGTAAACCTTGCCACCCCTTTCTTAACATAAATCAGCTCGGTTTCATTATCATGAACGTGATGTCCCGACTCCCATTTAGGATCGTCACTAAACGCAAAGCGCGAAAGTCGTGGCGTTTTACCGGCGACAAACAGCGTTTCGCTGGCATTATCAAAACAGCGTTGATACATGACAACCTCCCTATTCCATGAGCAAGTAAAAACAATATATGCCGGATAAAATACGGCGTGTATTGCGGTTATACAACCGCATTTAGCGAGAGCTAAACAAGATTATTTACATTGAATGCAAGATAGTACGTAAACGATGGCATAATATTGCCACTTATTGTGCTTTTGTTTTAACGATCTCATTTTTTTTGCAAGATTGTTCGCAAGGAAAACAGATTGCTCCGTCGAAAACCCCGCCCTGCTATCGCACACTATTTTCAGGCCATTTTTACCTTCCATCGGAGATGGTTCCGTATGCGACCCACAGGAGAAATCATGAAAATAATAACCTGCTTTAAGCTGGTGCCTGAAGAACAGGACATTGTTGTCACTCCCGAGTACACCCTCAATTTCGACAATGCCGACGCCAAAATTAGCCAGTTCGATCTCAATGCCATTGAAGCCGCAAGCCAGCTTGCAACGGATGATGATGAGATAGCCGCGCTGACCGTTGGCGGTTCATTGTTGCAGAACTCAAAAGTGCGTAAAGACGTGTTATCCCGCGGACCGCACTGTCTGTACATGGTGCAGGATGCCCAGCTTGAGCATGCACTGCCTCTCGATACCGCAAAGGCGCTGGCGGCAGCAGTTGAAAAAATCGGCTTCGATTTACTGATCTTTGGTGAAGGTTCCGGCGATCTTTATGCCCAGCAGGTTGGCTTGCTGGTCGGAGAAATTCTGCAACTTCCGGTGATTAATGCTGTGAGTGCTATTCAGCGTCAGGGCAATACACTGGTGATTGAACGCACGCTTGAAGATGAAGTTGAAGTGCTCGAACTCTCTGTTCCAGCCGTGCTGTGCGTCACGTCAGATATTAACGTGCCACGCATTCCATCGATGAAAGCCATTCTCGGCGCGGGCAAAAAAACGGTACATCAGTGGCAGGCGAGTGATATCGGCTGGAGCCAGGCCACACCGCTTGCTGAACTGATCGGCGTTCGCGTACCGCCGCAAACAGAACGCAAACATATCATTCTCGATAACGATTCGCCGGAAGCCATTGCCGAGCTGGCGGAACATCTGAAGAAAGCCCTGAACTAAAGCCAACGGAGAAAAAACGATGAGTCAATTAAACAACGTCTGGGTCTTTAGCGATAATCCTGAACGTTATGCCGAACTGTTTGGCGGCGCGCAGCAATGGGGCCAACAGGTGTATGCCATTGTACAAAATACCGACCAGGCACAGGCCGTTATGCCTTATGGTCCAAAATGTATTTATGTTCTTGAGCAAAACGCTGCACTGCAACGCACTGAAAATTACGCTGAAAGCATTGCTGTCCTGCTGAAAGATAAACACCCCTCTATGTTGCTGCTGGCCGCGACAAAACGCGGTAAAGCGCTGGCTGCACGGTTAAGTGTGCAACTGAATGCGGCGCTAGTGAACGATGCCACTGCGGTTGATGTGGTCGATGGTCACGTTTGCGCCGAGCACCGTATGTATGGCGGGCTCGCGTTCGCCCAGGAAAAGATCAATAGCCCGCTGGCGATCATTACCCTTGCGCCCGGTGTTCAGGAACCTTGCACCAGTGACGCCTCGCATCAGTGTCCGATTGAAACTGTGCCTTACGTTGCTCCGCGTCATGAAATTCTTAGTCGCGAACGCCGTGCGAAAGCGGCAAGCAGCGTGGACCTGAGCAAAGCAAAACGCGTGGTCGGCGTCGGTCGTGGTCTGGCAGCACAGGATGACCTGAAAATGGTCCACGAACTGGCAGCGGCACTCAATGCTGAAGTCGGTTGTTCACGCCCGATTGCCGAAGGCGAGAACTGGATGGAGCGTGAACGTTATATCGGTGTCTCCGGCGTGTTGCTGAAATCCGACCTCTACCTGACGCTGGGGATCTCCGGGCAGATCCAACATATGGTTGGCGGCAATGGCGCAAAAGTGATTGTCGCCATCAATAAAGATAAAAATGCGCCAATCTTCAACTATGCCGACTACGGTCTGGTGGGCGATATCTACAAAGTCGTCCCTGCCCTGATCAGCCAGTTGAGCCACTAATCCCCTTTCAACCACATCTCCCGCTGTGAAGACAGCGGGAAGGGAGCATAACGCATGTCGGATGACAAATTTGATGCCATTGTGGTCGGTGCGGGCGTTGCCGGTAGCGTTGCCGCATTGGTCATGGCGCGAGCCGGACTGGATGTCCTGGTGATCGAACGCGGCGACAGTGCCGGATGTAAAAATATGACCGGCGGGCGTCTTTATGCCCACACGCTTGAAGCGATCATTCCAGGCTTTGCTGCATCAGCGCCGGTAGAACGCAAAGTCACACGCGAGAAAATCTCCTTCTTAACCGAAGAGAGCGCCGTTACCCTCGATTTTCACCGCGAGCAGCCAGATGTTCCGCAACACGCTTCTTATACCGTATTGCGCAATCGTCTCGACCCGTGGTTGATGGAACAAGCCGAACAGGCGGGTGCGCAGTTTATCCCGGGCGTTCGCGTCGATGCGCTGGTTCGTGAAGGTAACAAGGTCACTGGCGTCCAGGCCGGGGATGATATTCTCGAAGCCAATGTGGTGATTCTGGCTGATGGCGTTAATTCAATGCTTGGCCGTTCGCTGGGAATGGTTCCCGCCTCCGATCCGCATCATTACGCTGTTGGCGTTAAAGAAGTCATTGGCCTCACGCCGGAGCAAATCAACGATCGCTTTAACGTCACTGACGATGAAGGTGCCGCCTGGCTGTTTGCCGGTTCCCCTTCTGACGGCCTGATGGGCGGCGGATTCCTCTATACCAACAAGGATTCCGTATCGTTGGGTCTGGTTTGTGGATTGGGTGATATCGCCCACGCGCAAAAAAGCGTGCCGCAAATGCTGGAGGATTTTAAACAGCACCCCGCCATTCGCCCACTGATTAGCGGTGGCAAACTGCTTGAATATTCCGCGCATATGGTGCCGGAAGGCGGTCTGGCAATGGTGCCGCAACTGGTTAACGATGGTGTGATGATCGTCGGTGACGCCGCAGGCTTCTGCCTCAATCTGGGCTTTACGGTTCGCGGAATGGATTTAGCCATCGCATCGGCCCAGGCGGCTGCCACAACGGTGATTGCCGCCAAAGAACGCGCGGATTTCTCCACCAGCAGCCTGGCGCAATACAAGCACGAGCTGGAACAAAGCTGTGTTATGCGTGATATGCAGCATTTTCGCAAGATCCCAGCGCTGATGGAAAACCCGCGCCTGTTTAGTCAGTATCCGCGCATGGTCACCGATATCATGAACGATATGTTCACTATTGACGGCAAACCAAACCAGCCGGTACGAAAAATGATTCTCGGACATACGAAGAAAATCGGGCTGATTAATCTGCTGAAAGATGGCATTAAGGGGGCAACCGCGCTATGAGCCAGAACGCTACGGTCAACGTTGACGTCAAATTAGGCGTCAACAAATTCCATGTTGATGAGGGCCACCCACATATCATTCTGGCGGCAAATCCCGACATCAATGAATTTCAAAAATTAATGAAAGCCTGCCCTGCCGGACTGTATAAGCAGGATGACGCGGGAAACATTCATTTTGATTCCGCCGGTTGTCTGGAGTGCGGCACCTGTCGGGTGCTGTGCGGCAACACTATTCTCGAACAATGGCAATACCCCGCAGGCACCTTCGGTATTGATTTCCGTTACGGCTAATTACGCTTCCCACAGGCCCGCACATCGGGCCTGACGTTCTGTTTCGAGAGTTCAAAATGAAAGTGACATTAACGTTTAACGCGCAGCGTCGTGCAGCCTATCGACAACAAGGATTGTGGGGCGATGCTTCGCTGGCCGACTACTGGCGGCAGACTGCATGCGCGATGCCAGACAAAATAGCCGTTGTCGATAATCATGGCGAATCGTACACCTATAGCGCACTCGATCACGCTGCGAACTGTCTGGCAAGCTGGTTACTGGCTAACGGTATTGAATCGGGCGATCGTATCGCTTTTCAATTGCCTGGCTGGTGTGAATTTACCGTTATCTATCTTGCCTGCCTGAAAACCGGTGCAGTTTCCGTGCCGTTGTTGCCTTCCTGGCGAGAAGCTGAACTGGTGTGGGTGCTCAATAAGTGTCAGGCAAAAATGTTTTTTGCACCGACATTGTTTAAACAAACGCGTCCGGTAGATTTAATCCTGCCACTGCAAAATCAGCTTCCACAACTACAACAGATCGTCGGCGTGGATAAGCTGGCCCCCGCCACCTCGTCTCTCTCGTTAAGTCAGATTATTGCCGACAATCCCCCGCTGGCCGTCGCAACATCGGTCCACGGCGATGAATTAGCGGCGGTGCTATTTACCTCCGGAACTGAGGGTATGCCAAAGGGCGTGATGCTAACGCATAATAATATTCTCGCCAGCGAGCGGGCTTATTGCGCGCGGCTGAATCTGACCTGGCTGGATGTCTTTATGATGCCTGCACCACTCGGTCACGCGACGGGGTTTCTGCATGGTGTAACAGCGCCGTTTTTGATTGGCGCCCGCAGCGTGTTGTTAGATATTTTTACCCCGGAAGCCTGTCTCTCGCTGCTTGAGCAACAACGTTGTACCTGTATGCTCGGAGCAACGCCGTTTGTTTATGACCTTTTGAATCTACTTGAGAAACAACCTGCCGACCTTTCTGCGCTGCGTTTCTTTCTTTGCGGCGGCACCACGATCCCCAAAAAAGTGGCGCGTGAATGCCAGCAACGCGGCATTAAATTATTAAGCGTTTATGGTTCCACGGAAAGCTCGCCACATGCAGTGGTGAATCTCGACGATCCTTTGTCGCGCTTTATGCACACCGATGGTTACGCTGCCGCTGGGGTGGAAATTAAAGTGGTCGATGATGCACGCAAGACCTTACCGCCAGGTTGCGAAGGTGAAGAGGCTTCGCGTGGCCCTAATGTGTTTATGGGTTATTTTGATGAACCTGAATTAACCGCTCGCGCGTTGGATGAAGAGGGCTGGTATTACAGTGGCGATCTCTGCCGCATGGATGAGGCTGGCTATATAAAAATTACCGGACGCAAGAAAGATATTATTGTTCGCGGCGGCGAAAATATTAGCAGCCGTGAAGTGGAAGATATTCTATTGCAGCATCCTAAAATTCACGATGCCTGTGTGGTTGCGATGCCCGATGAACGTTTAGGTGAACGTTCATGCGCTTATGTCGTGCTGAAAGCGCCGCATCATTCATTATCGCTGGAAGATGTAGTGGCATTTTTTAGCCGTAAACGGGTCGCGAAATATAAATACCCTGAACATATCGTGGTGATCGAAAAACTGCCGCGCACGGCCTCCGGTAAAATACAAAAATTTTTGTTACGCAAAGATATTCTTCAACGGCTCGAACAAACATACGTTGAGGCATAATTCATAAATAATAAAGCACCTTATACGCAAGGTGCTTTATTCAATCCCGATTAACCACGTCCGACATATGGCATATTATTTGCCATAATCGTTATTTCCAGCACATTCGTGGTTACTGGCAACTGGGCCATCATCTGAATGGCTGCTGCAACATCAGCAACATTCATCATATCTTCCGCTTTAATAGCGCCATCTGCCTGATAAACGCCCTTACGCATCCGATTCGATAATGTCGTTTCCGCATTGCCGATATTAATTTGCCCGCAAGCGATATTAAATTTGCGACAATCAAGGGAAATGGCCTTGGTCAACCCGGTAACAGCATGTTTCGACGCCGTGTATGCCGCAGTATAAAGGCGCGGTGTCAGTGCGGAAATCGACGCATTGTTAATAATGCGTCCTCCCATTGGCTGCTGCGCTTTCATGATTTTAATCGCTTCTTTCGAACACAAAAATGTCGAGTGAATATTGGCGTTAAACACGCGTATCCACTCAGTAAACTCAACCTCTTCAATACTTTTTGCCGGACTATTATTGCCCGCATTATTGAACAAGAGATCCAGTCGACCAAAACGAACCTTAATCTCGGCAAATAGTGCAACGACAGCAGACTCATCCGTGACATCAGCAACCAGAGGAATAAAGCGTTCCTTGGCTAAACCTTGTGCACATTGCTGTAAGGTTTCTTCGTTACGCGCGGCAACAATAACAGTATATCCAATGTCATAGAGTGCCTTTGCTGCCGCGTAGCCGATACCTTTACTTCCCCCTGTCACCAGGGCAATTTTTGTCATAGCCAGCTCCGCCTATAATAAACTCATGTCGATTTTCACGACTGTTTTTTTGATTTTCTCCACGTTATCGACTTTATAACATGCCCGATGTACCTCTTCCGGGAAGACCACCACAAACTGTCCTGGTGTCAACGTGATTATCCGATCATTAATACGTTCATCAGCATAAAAAATAACGTCACGGTCGCCCAGGTGGCTTTCTACAACCGAGTTTTCTCCATCATCAAAATCCACACAAATCCGCTCTTCTCCGGCAATTAAGAAATGGACATCAAGATATTTACGATGAACTTCTGGTCGGCATTCATGTAGTGGTTTAGTCATCGGTTCAACCACGGTATAAAATATTGAGTCATCCTGAATAAAAACCTTTTCCCCCACAGGAACACTATTCAGCTCATGCTGTGAAAGATACTCAATGACACGAGCAATGACAGGATGAAATGTCCGCTTTTGTTGTTCACTAAGATACGCGATATCACCATAAATCATATTTCCCGCCTTATTGAGTAACAGGGGTAATAACTGGCTGTCCGCTAAAGAAAGCCTGTAAGTTATCAAAAACCAAATCTGCCATTGCATTAAACGTTTCGCTCGTACCACTGGCGATATGTGGCGTCAGGACAACGTTATCCAGCGACATTAATTGTTCTGGCACATGTGGTTCGTTGGCATAAACGTCCAGTGCCGCACCAGCAATGATGTTATTTTGCAGAGCATCAATCAGATCGGTTTCGTTCACCACTGATCCCCGGGAAATACTGATCAAATGTCCGGTTTTCCCCAGAGCCTGCAGCACAGTTTTGTCGATAACGCCGCGTGTACTTACCCCGCCAGGCAGCGTCAGAACGAGGAAGTCCACCGCTTGCGCCAGAGAAACCAGCGAATCATGCGCCGTCCATTCAGGTTTGTTATGCGGTTTTGGGTCGAAATAGTGAATTTCCATTTCAAATGCTGCTGCACGGCGGGCTACAGCATTACCAATGTTCCCCAGACCAACAATTCCGCAACGTTTACCACTCACTTTCGTCGCCATCGGGAAACGCCCTTCGTTTGGCCAACGACCGCCACGAACATAACGATCGGCAATGTTAATACGTCGGGCAACATTGAGTAACAACGCCATGCCAATGTCTGCAACACAGTCATTAAGCACGCCAGGGGTGTTGGTGACGATAACGCCATGCTCCCTGGCTGCCACGATATCAATAGGGTCATAGCCCACACCATTGCTGGCAATAATCTTCAGATTCGGAAATTTTTCAATTAGCGCCCGAGAAGCTCCCATTACCGGATTACCACTGGTCACCAGCGCCTTAATATCCGGCGCGATCTGCGTGTAAAAAGCGTCTGCGTCGGTCAGTTCCCACAGGCGATATGCGGTGAAGGTAGATTCAACTTTAGCCATTAAGCGGTCGCTTAATTTGCCGACGATCGCCACCTGAATATCTTTTAAGTTCATACACTATTCCTTGATTGATGTTTGCTGCAGGCCACTTACCATAGGCCAAGAATTTTCCACCACACCGCCCCCAGTCCGAACCAGATGACAATGTTCAACAACATGACGATAAAGCCCAGCCGCCACCATTCTCGTTGCGAGACATAGCCAGCGCCGTAATAGATGACTGCGGGTCCGTTGCCATAATGCGAAATGCCGCTCATCAGGTTAGTGACGAACGCCAGTGACAGAGCAGCCATCATCGGCGGCGCGCCTGCAGCAACCGAGACGCTGCCAAAAGCGGCATACATCGCCACTACATGCGGCGTACTTCCGGCAAAGAAATAGTGGGAATAGCAGTAAACTATCAGCAAAACCGTCAGTGTTATTTCCCAAGGAATGCCGGTGAACAGAGCCGAGGTTGTGACGGCGAACCATTTGAACAGGCCAAGCTGATTGAGCTTATCTGCCATACAAATCATGACGCCCAGCCAGACCAGAATGTCCCAGGCTCCCTTCTCTGACTGCACATCCTGCCAGGTGATAATCCGGGTCATCAACATTAAACAGACGCCGGAAAGCGCGACAGCGGTCGCATCCAGACCAGTCCATTTCGATGTACTCCAGGCCAATAATGAAAGCAGGAAAATGCCAATCGTCACGCGCTCATCTCGGGTTACCGGCCCCATTTTGATAAGTTCTTCCTGTGCCAACGCTTTGGCTTCTGGCGTCTTTTTGATCTCTGGCGGGTAGAGTTTGTAAATGACCAACGGCATAGTGATAAAAGCGATAATGCCCGGCACCAGTGCGCTTAGCGTCCACATCCCCCATGAGATATCGACAAATAAGGTGCTGGCCGCCAGAGATACAATGAGTGCATTTGGCGCGCTGGCCGTCATAAACATCGAGGATGAGAGACAGTTGGAATGGAACACCGTCTGCATCAGATAAGCGCCAATTTTACGCGGCCCTTGATCCGGTTCAGATCCAAAGCTGTTAGAGACACTGCGAACAATCGGGAACAAAATTCCCCCTGCTCGCGCTGTGTTTGATGGCGTTGCGGGCGCGATAATCATATCGCTTAGCGCCAATGTATAACCCAGACGTAACGAGCTGCCGCCAAATCCGCGAATCAGCAAATAGGCGATACGCCGCCCCAACCCCGTTTTGATGAATCCTTTCGCGTACAGGAATGCGGCGACAATAAGCCATACCGTGGTGCTGCTGAAACCTTTTAAGGCTTCGCTGGTTTTCATCATGCCGGTCAGCATAATAAAACTGATGGCTATTAACGCGATAGCGCCTACCGGCAACGGTTGCAGAATAAACGCCACCACAGTGGTGATGAATATGGCCAGAATGTGCCAGGTTAAGGGTGTTAATCCGTCAGGGACGGGGGAAAACCATATAGCGAGTGCGACAATCGCACAAATCAGGACTTTCAAATAGCAACTCATATGCAATCCCTGTAGCTGTTTCCCTCCGCTCGCGGAGGGAATTTATCCTGTTTTCTGTACAGCCAGACAAATCAGAAAATCGGTTTTAGTTCGAATAAATTCTCTGAATTACATAATCTGCGCTTATGTCTGAATAACGGTGCGGTAATTTTTCATATCCATATCCCTTTTTATGCTGTGGTTGAAGACAGTATAAAAACGGGACTCGCCAGTGACTTCGTGCAATCCAACGAACTCTGGACGAAAAAATTACGCATATGCTTAAGGAAATTGACGAGTGGTCACATTCGGCTTTGAGAAAAAACGGTATCGATAATTATTCTGTGGAGAGGATCGCAAACAAATTGAAATCAGAAAGAACACCAGCCAATTATTCAGATGATGCCCGGAAGCTTTTTATATTGCACGAGCGCGTTTGCCCGAAGTAGGTTGATAAAAGGTGGGGATATAGAAATGGACCCGGCGACTGAACGCCGCCGGGTTTTTATTTATTTCTTCAGTTCAGCCAGGCTTAACCAGGTTTGCACCACGGTGTCCGGGTTCAGAGACAGGCTATCGATCCCCTCTTCCATCAGCCATGCAGCAAAGTCTTCGTGGTCAGACGGTCCCTGACCGCAAATGCCGACATACTTGCCCTGTTTCTTCGCAGCACGGATCGCCATAGACAGCAGTGCTTTCACGGCGTCGTTGCGCTCATCGAACAGTTCAGACACCACGCCGGAGTCGCGGTCCAGACCGAGCGCCAGCTGTGTCATGTCGTTTGAGCCGATAGAGAAACCGTCGAAATATTCGAGGAACTGTTCAGCCAGCAAGGCGTTGGACGGAATTTCGCACATCATGATGATTTTTAGCCCGTTCTCACCACGTTTCAGCCCCTGACGAGCCAGTTCTTCAACCACTGCTTTCGCCTGGTCTACGGTACGCACGAACGGGATCATGATCTCTACGTTGGTCAGTCCCATGTCGTTGCGCACACGTTTCACCGCTTCACACTCCAGTGCGAAGCAGTCGCGGAAGCTGTCAGAAACGTAGCGGCCCGCGCCACGGAAGCCCAGCATCGGGTTCTCTTCATGCGGCTCGTAACGCTCACCACCCACCAGATTGGCGTATTCATTGGATTTAAAATCAGAAAGACGGACAATCACGCGTTTCGGATAAAACGCGGCGCCCAGCGTCGCGATCCCTTCGGTCAGACGGCCAACGTAAAATTCGCGCGGAGAATCGAAGCCTTTCATCATCTCGCGAATTTCATTTTGTAACTGTGGTTCCTGGTCATCAAACTCAAGCAGTGCGCGGGGGTGAACGCCAATCATGCGGTTGATGATAAATTCCAGACGCGCAAGGCCCACGCCTTCGTTCGGCAGGCAGGCAAAGTCAAACGCACGGTCAGGGTTACCGACGTTCATCATCACTTTCAGTGGCAGGTCCGGCATGGTTTCCACGCTGGAGCTTTTCACACTGAATTCAAGCAACTCCGCATAGACGTAACCGGTATCGCCTTCGGCACAAGAAACGGTGACGTTCTCACCGTCTTTCATCCGTTCGGTCGCATCACCGCAGCCCACTACCGCCGGAATACCCAGTTCACGAGCGATAATTGCCGCGTGACAGGTACGACCGCCACGGTTGGTGACGATGGCAGACGCTTTCTTCATGATCGGTTCCCAGTCCGGGTCGGTCATGTCAGTAACCAGCACGTCGCCAGGTTCGATGCGGTTCATTTCGCTGATGTCATGAATGACTTTCACCGGACCCGCGCCGATACGATGACCGATAGCGCGGCCTTCGGCGATAATCTTGCCCTGTGAATGCAACGTATAACGTTCCATCACCTGACCGCGAGAACGTACAGTTTCTGGACGCGCCTGCACGATAAACAATTTACCGGTGTGGCCATCTTTCGCCCACTCAATATCCATTGGGCGACCGTAGTGTTTCTCAATTTGTACGGCCTGTTTTGCCAGTTCCTGCACTTCTTCGTTGGTCAGCGAGAAGATGTCACGCTGTTCCTGCGGTACGTCTTCGATTTTAACCTGCTTGCCGTGCTCCTGGGTCGGCGCGTAGACCATACGGATTTTTTTCGACCCCATGGTGCGGCGCACGATAGCCGGGCGATTCGCTGCCAGTGTCGGTTTATGCACGTAAAACTCATCCGGGTTAACCGCGCCCTGCACGACCATTTCACCCAGGCCCCATGCGGAAGTGATAAACACCACCTGGTCAAAGCCGGATTCGGTATCAATGGAGAACATCACCCCAGAAGATGCGAGGTCGGAGCGCACCATCCGCTGAACACCGGCGGAGAGTGCCACGCCACGGTGATCGTAACCCTGATGCACACGATAAGAGATGGCGCGATCGTTAAACAGAGAAGCAAAGACATGTTTCACTGCCACGAGAACGGCGTCAAAACCCTGAACGTTGAGGAAGGTTTCCTGCTGACCGGCAAAAGAGGCGTCCGGCATATCTTCTGCGGTGGCGGAGGAACGCACCGCAAAAGAGGCATTTTCGTCATCGGCGGAAAGCTGTGCATAGGCTTCGCGGATGGCGTTTTCCAGCTCAGGCTGAAAGGGAGTGTCGATAATCCACTGGCGGATTTGCGCGCCCGCTTTCGCAAGCTGGGTAACATCGTCAATATCCGTTTTATCCAGCAGTTCATAGATGCGCTGGTTTACGCCGCTTTGGTCCAGAAACTGGTTAAACGCGTCGGCGGTTGTGGCGAAACCATTCGGAACGGAAACGCCCATTCCGGAAAGGTTAGTAATCATTTCACCCAGGGAGGCATTTTTGCCCCCAACCCTGTCTACATCATTCATGCCGAGTTGGTTATACCAAAGCACCAGCGGTGACGAGCCATTGTTGGACATCGAACAATCCTTTTGTGATAAATGAACGGTTTGAGAAACACATTTCTGCGTATTTATCTTTGCATATTTAACCGGATGAAAAAAACGGTGAATCGTTCAAGCAAATATATTTTTTTACTTTTTAAGACAGATCCCTGCGTTGCGCAAATTCGCTATCTTCAGTAATTTCCACATAAACCATCGGTATAAACGAAAGCGTAAAAAATGAAATACTGTTTTCATAAAATATAAAATTGAAGGTTCATTTTATAAACCAGGCATAACCTTCTACGCTTCTGTACGTTTTTAATTTATGCTTTCATAGAATTATGTCTGCATCACGGGAAGAACAAAATGGATAATGCTGTTGATCGCCACGTTTTTTATATTTCTGATGGTACGGCTATAACTGCGGAGGTATTAGGACACGCAGTGATGTCACAATTTCCCGTTACTATCAGCAGCATTACGCTGCCGTTTGTCGAAAATGAGAGCCGTGCTCGGGCCGTGAAGGATCAGATTGACGCAATTTATCACCAGACAGGTGTGCGCCCGCTGGTTTTTTACTCCATTGTGCTACCGGAAATCCGCGCCATCATTTTGCAAAGCGAAGGTTTTTGCCAGGATATTGTGCAGGCGCTGGTTGCCCCGCTACAACAAGAGATGAAACTGGATCCAACGCCGATTGCTCATCGTACCCATGGCCTGAACCCTAATAATCTCAATAAATATGATGCGCGCATTGCGGCGATTGATTACACCCTCGCCCATGACGACGGCATTTCGTTGCGCAATCTGGACCAGGCTCAGGTGATCCTGCTCGGCGTCTCTCGCTGTGGTAAAACCCCCACCAGCCTGTATCTGGCGATGCAGTTTGGTATCCGCGCGGCAAACTACCCCTTTATTGCCGACGATATGGATAATCTGGTGCTGCCCGCGTCGCTCAAACCGCTTCAGCATAAATTGTTCGGACTGACTATCGACCCTGAGCGTCTGGCGGCGATTCGCGAAGAGCGTCGGGAGAACAGTCGCTATGCCTCGCTTCGCCAGTGCCGGATGGAGGTTGCGGAAGTGGAAGCGTTGTACCGTAAAAATCAGATCCCGTGGATTAACAGTACCAATTATTCGGTAGAAGAGATTGCCACCAAGATCCTCGATATCATGGGCCTAAGCCGTCGAATGTACTAGAGAACTAGTGCATTAGCCTATTTTTTGTTATCATGCTAACCACCCGGCGAGGTGTGACACACCTCGCACTTGAAATCAGCTGCGATTGGTTTATCGTGATGCGCATCACTTCCCGGTAGTCCTGCCGTTGAAGCAACAAATTTCTGAGACTTGTAATGAACAGAACTGACGAACTCCGTACTGCGCGTATCGAGAGCCTGGTAACGCCCGCCGAACTCGCGCTACGGTATCCCGTAACGCCTGGCGTCGCCAACCATGTCATTGATTCCCGCCGCAGAATTGAAAAAATACTGAACGGTGAAGACAAGCGGCTATTGGTCATTATTGGACCCTGCTCGATCCACGATCTGACCGCTGCCATGGAGTATGCCACCCGTCTGCAGGCGTTGCGCAACCAGTACCAGTCACGACTGGAAATTGTAATGCGCACCTATTTTGAAAAACCGCGTACCGTTGTTGGCTGGAAAGGACTCATCTCCGATCCGGATTTAAACGGCAGCTATCGCGTTAATCACGGCCTTGAAATGGCACGTAAGTTGCTGTTGCAGGTAAATGAACTGGGCGTTCCCACCGCGACCGAGTTCCTCGATATGGTGACCGGTCAGTTTATTGCTGACTTAATTAGCTGGGGCGCAATTGGCGCACGTACCACCGAGAGCCAAATCCACCGTGAAATGGCGTCAGCGCTCTCCTGTCCGGTAGGTTTTAAAAATGGTACCGATGGCAACACGCGGATTGCCGTGGATGCTATCCGCGCAGCCCGTGCCAGCCATATGTTCCTCTCGCCAGACAAAAACGGTCAGATGACCATCTATCAGACCAGCGGCAACCCATACGGCCATATTATTATGCGTGGCGGCAAAAAACCGAACTACCATGCCGATGATATCGCTGCAGCCTGCGATACGCTTCACGAGTTTGATTTACCTGAACATCTGGTGGTTGATTTCAGCCACGGTAACTGCCAGAAGCAGCACCGCCGTCAGTTAGAAGTCTGTGAAGATGTTTGCCAGCAAATCCGCAATGGCTCCACGGCAATTGCCGGAATTATGGCAGAAAGTTTCCTGCGCGAAGGTACACAAAAAATCGTCAGCGGTCAGCCGCTCACCTACGGTCAGTCGATTACCGATCCTTGTTTAGGTTGGGAAGATACTGAACGCCTGGTCGAAAAACTCGCCTCTGCGGTAGATTCCCGCTTCTGAATGCGTGCCCATTCCTGACGGAATGGGCATTTCTGCGCAACTTGTTGTCTTCTCAACAAATTACCGCTTGCTCTGGTTTGCCATAATATTGATAATAAGAATCATTGTTATATCAATTATTATTAATTTTTATGCGTTATACGGATAGCAGAAAACTCACGCCTGAAACGGATGCCAATCACAAGACCACTTCCCCGCAGCCCATTCGGCGAATTACCAGCCAGACACTGTTAGGTCCTGATGGCAAACTGATTATCGATCATGACGGGCAAGAATATCTGCTCCGTAAAACTCAGGCTGGCAAGCTGCTGTTGACCAAGTAGCCTTTAACTCGAGCAGCTGACTTCAAGCCGTTTACCCCAGTCAGGTGGACGACTGACATAGTCATCATCCCTGTCGCTGAAAGGATTTCGCAACGCTTCATGCAGACGTTGTAATTCTGTCATATCGCCCTTTTCTGCCGCCTCAATAGCGCGTTGTGCCAGCCAGTTTCGCAATACCAGCGCAGGATTGACGCTCTGCATCAGTTGCTGACGTTCACTATCGGCAACTCCGTCTTGTTGCAAGCGCGCCCGATAACGCGTAAACCAGTCATCAAACGCCGCGCGGTCAATAAACTCATCGCGCAGCGGTGAAGCCGCACTGTGCTGCTCGGTCAGACTTAACATGCGGAATGTGCGAGTATAATCACTGCGCTCTTGCGACATCAAACTGAACAATTCATTCAGTAGCGCATTATCCTCTTTTTGCTCCGTCATAAAGCCCAGCTTCTGCCGCATACGTTTTCCATAATGCGTCAACAAAACCTGTTGATAGCTTTCCAGTGCCTCGTTTAACGCGTCGACAGTGATAAACGGCGACAATGTCTGCGCCAGACGCTGTAAATTCCACAACGCAACGGCAGGTTGATTATCAAAGCTGTAACGTCCCTGATGATCAGAGTGATTACAAATAAAGCCCGGTTCATAATCATCGAGGAAAGCAAATGGACCATAATCCAGCGTCAGCCCGAGAATCGACATGTTATCCGTGTTCATCACCCCGTGAGCAAAACCGACTGTCTGCCAGCTGGCGATTAACGAAGCCGTACGTGCGACAATATCGGTAAACCAGAGGCGGTATTTATCCTCTTCATCCTGAAGATGCGGCCAGTAATAGCGAATGGCGAAGTCAGCCAGCTGGCGAACTTTTTCCGGTTCCCGACGATAGTAAAAGTGTTCAAAGTGGCCAAATCGCAAATGACTCTGCGCTACGCGCATCAGCATCGCTCCTGATTCGACCGTCTCCCGGTAAACCGGCGTATCGCTGGTAACAATGCTTAAGGCGCGTGTCGTCGGAATGCCAAGGTGATGCATTGCCTCACTGGCAAGACTTTCGCGAATTGTTGAACGTAAAACCGCACGTCCGTCGCCCATCCGCGAATAAGGCGTCAGCCCCGCACCTTTCAGATGCCAGTCCATGGTGGTGCCGTCGGCAAACTGTTGCTCGCCGAGTAAAATACCGCGCCCGTCGCCAAGCTGCCCCGCCCAGACACCAAACTGGTGGCCACTGTAGACCTGGGCCAGTGGCGACATGCCTGGCAGTAAAGTTTCGCCGCCCCAGACACCCGCGCCACTTTCAAACAGCGACGATGGAACACCCAGCGTATTAGCCAGTTCGGCGTTATACCAAATCAACCGGGCATTATTTAAAGGCGTAGGGGAAAGCGATGTATATGTTGCCGGCAATTCATCACGCCAGCGGGTAATAAAAGACAGGGTCATAGATCCTCCTGTTTGATAGTGTAGACGGTTACTCTCGTCTTAAACACCAGCAAACAAGAGGGTTATCGCTGGACCAGCGTTGTTATCTGGCTTACGGGAACTGCGGGCCACAAGCATCCCTGAAAAGCATGGAAACCAAACGGCACCATCTGCGCCAACATCTCCGGTGTATTAATACCAGCAGCGATAATACAATTGCAACAAGGTGAAATTTGCGCATGGAGCGCACGAATAAAAGGCGCGAAAGATTTATGGACTATTTGTTGCTGAATAAAACCTTTATCCAGCATGACGCGAGTGAAAAGCCCATCAAAAACAGCCTTCATTGTACTGTTGCCCGCACCCAAATTTCCCAAAACCAATGGAAAAATTTGCGATAAGTGCAAAAGTTCATAATTATCTTTTCCCTCATTAAGATGAGGATAATTTTCATTAATCATCAATTCAGCAAAGGGAATTTTTAATAGTTTGCTTGCGTTATTATCCCTATCTAATAATAACTTTGCTACTTGTGGCGTTAAATTAATCCAGGCAAAGAGTTTATGTTGAATAAAAAAATGTTGGCATGATTTTAGTAATTCCAACTTTTCGGCAAATAATTGCCAATGCTGCTCCTCTGAAAGTTGTGCAATAACCCGTGTCGTCGGGATGCGCACCGTACCGTCGTCACTGGAGAAATGGGTTATTAACTCAACCCCAACAAGATTTTGTTGGCTGTCTCTTATCGGTAGAAAATAGTAATCAGAATGATAAAGATTCTCCAGTAAGACCTTCATGGTAACAGCCCCTCTCTTCGGATTTTTTTCAACATCCAGATAAAAAGTTTGAGGCCATAAGGCATAACAAATACAGAGGGAATAACTTTCATTTGTTCCATGTTAACCACTTTTTCAGGGGTCCTTTTTTTAGATTATCCTGAGTATAAACGAATATTCCATTTGCGGTATTTTTGTCTGCAAAATACTACTGTATTCAGGAGTTAACAGACGGTGCGGTATCAGCACCGTCCATTTATTGAGATACTAGATTCGTCTCGCCTGCCAGAAATTTTTCTGCCAGTAGACATTATCGAGGGAAGAACGCATCACCCCCTTGCTGGTAGAGGCGTGAATGAATTGATTGTTGGTATCGTAAATACCCACGTGTAAACCATTTTGCCCGGAACCTGTTTTGAAAAAGACCAGATCGCCTGGCAGCAATTCTTCTTTATCAATTTGGGTACCGATAGCGGCCTGTTGTTTTGTTTCGCGTGGCAACTGTAAGTCGAAACGGTCACGCATCGTCACAACCACGAAACCAGAACAGTCCACTCCACGTCGAGTCATGCCGCCATAACGATACGGCGTACCATGCCAGCTCTGTAGTTGATCGTTCAAACCGGCAATGACAGTAATGGAGTCAGAAAGCCTGGCGTTTGGCGGCGGCGCTTTATGATGGCTACACCCGGCCAGAAACAGTGCTGTAATTAAAATTAGGCAGAAACGCATTCCGTACGAATCCTCTGTTTTTTATTCTTGCATTAATTTAGCGTCGAAATTACCCGTTTTTCAAGATGCTAATGAAATCAGGTGGTCGAAATCAGCATTCGGTGACCTTCAATGTCCAGACGACGGAAGCTCATGCCATAAGCCTGGGCCAGATTCGGCGGCGTTAGTACTTCATCTCTCCGCCCACTGGCAAGCAGTTTTCCTTGTTTAAGTAACCACGCCCGATGCGCGTGACGCAATGTGTGGTTAAGATCGTGACTGCTCATCACAATCGCCACGCCTTGCTGACAGAGCGCGCTCAAAATTTTATCTAACGCGCTTTGCTGGGCAACATCAAGGCTGTTCATGGGTTCATCAAGGAGAAGCAATTGACCTGCCGGATTCGCTTGCGGCGTGATTTGTAGCACCACAGCAGCAAGACGGACACGTTGCCATTCACCACCGGATAGTTGATTGGTGCTTCGACCGAGTTTGTCATCAAGGGCCAACGCCCCTGCGACATCATTTAGCAGATCGGTTCGCGTTTTATCGTGCTGGTGCATGGTCAGGTAATGCCAGACTGGCATAGCAAACGGCGGCGTCTGTTGTTGTGCAAGATAGGCGCGATGCAGGGCGAGTTTTGTTGCGGGCCAGGTATCCAGTGGTTTACCTGCAAACTGAATGCTTCCCTGACCACTGGTCATCCCCGCCATTCGCGCCAGCAAGGTGCTCTTGCCCGCGCCGTTCGGACCCACCAGATGCAGGATCTCCCCTGCCCGGACCTCGCCAGAAAGCGGCCCCAGGCGGGTTGATTCCGCTACATCCTGTAACTGCATCACAATAGACATTATTTTGCCAACGCCAGTTTAATGCTTTCCATTACAATAGGATCTTCCGGCGTCATATCCGGGGAAAAACGCTGGATGACCTTTCCGTCTCTACCCACCAGAAACTTTTCAAAATTCCACAAAATATCATCAGGGTACAGTGGCGCACGACCTTTACTGGCCATTCGCGCGTAGAAACCGCTCTCTTCCGGTGCCACCGCCGTGGGCGCTGCGGCAATCAATTTTTGATATAGCGGATGACGCCCTTCGCCATTGACCTCAATTTTACTGAACATTGGGAACGTCACGCCCCAAGTGGTGGTGCAATAAGTTTTAATTTCTTCATCACTACCTGGTTCTTGTTCAAGGAACTGGTTGCACGGAAATCCCAGCACGAAGAAACCACGATCGGCCCAGGCTTTCTGGATGTTCTCCAACTGTTCATATTGCGGCGTTAAGCCACACTTTGAAGCGACATTAACAATTAGCAGCACATTACCGGCATATTTCTCCAGCGTGGTCACTTCCCCGTCAATCGTCTTCACTACGGTGGTCAGAATGGGATCTTGCATCGTGTCTCCTGGATAAGGTCAGTAAAAATCTTAGCTTTTAATCATAGACCGTCTTTATGCGGCTAACGTCCTGCTTTTAACAATAACCAGATAAACACCGGCGCACCCAGGGTGGCGGTGACCACACCAATCGGTAACTCTGCGGAAGCCAGCGCCAGTCGAGCAACAATATCGGCAAGCAGCAACGCAGTAGCACCTGCCAGCGCGCAGCCGGGAAGTAATACCCGGTGATCGGTTAATCCGCACAGCCGCAGAATATGCGGGATAACCAGGCCAATAAACCCAATAGCGCCAGCCAACGCCACACTGACACCGACCATCCAACCGGTAGCCGCGACCAGTACATTGCGCCAGAGCCACAGTGGTAACCCCAGTTGTCGCGCCGAGATTTCACCCAGCGCTAACATATTCATTGGGCGGGACTGACAGCAAATCCACAACAACACCGGAATCAAGGCCACCATCAGCCAACTTTGTCGCCAGTCTACACCCCCAAAGCCGCCCATCATCCAGTACATCAGTTGGCGTAAATCAACAGACGTGGAAAAGTAGATGGCCCACGTCATTAACGCGCTACAGATGATACCCAGCGCAACACCAGCCAGCAGTAATCGGCTGGTTGAAAGATGACGACGGGCAAAACGCAAGAGAATTAAGGTGATAATAAGCGCGCCAGCAATCGCACACAGCCCCAGCGCCCAGTTCGGTAACTGCCCTTGCCCAAGCAATACAGCGGCGATAAGCCCCACTCCAGCACCGTTAGAGACGCCAAGCAGCCCCGGCTCCGCGAGAGGGTTTTCAAACAGCGCCTGCATGACCGCGCCTGATAACGCCAGCGCCGCGCCAACCAGCAATACAGCCAGGGTACGTGGCAGACGAATTTGCCAGACGAACAGTTCGCCACGAGGAGTGAACCAGTCGGCAGGTGAAATCCATTGTTCACCAGCGCAAAGGCTTAAGAGAAGCGCCAGCAGCATCAAAACTGACAGGCATAATAACCAGCGAATATTTTGTCGCTGTTGTTGGCGGGCAAGTGTCAGCATGGTATCCGTTCTGCTGAAGTGTCATTCCGTTGATTTTACGGTGACTCTTCGACAGTGAAAAGAAAAAAGGCCGCAGAGCGGCCTTTTTAGTTAGATCAGATTACTCGTCTTTGGGTGTGGCGTTTTCGACCCGGCTTTTTAACTTCTGCCCGGGTCTGAAGGTCACCACGCGCCGTGCTGTAATGGGAATATCCTCGCCCGTTTTCGGGTTACGTCCCGGGCGTTGATTCTTATCACGCAGATCGAAGTTACCAAAACCAGAGAGTTTCACCTGCTCGCCGTTTTCCAGAGCGCGACGGATCTCTTCGAAAAACAGTTCAACCAGTTCTTTGGCATCCCGCTTGCTAAGCCCAAGCTTATCAAACAGATATTCTGACATTTCAGCTTTTGTAAGCGCCATAGGTTCAATCCCTCAATGATGCCTGGAATCGCTCTTTTAATGCCTCTACACATTTGGCGACGGTAGCGGCAATCTCCTCTTCTTCGAGTGTACGGCTGGTATCTTGCAGGATCAGGCTTATGGCGAGGCTCTTATACCCCTCCGCAACACCCTTACCGCGGTACACGTCAAACAAGTTTACGCCAACTACCTGATTTACGCCAACTTTCTTACATTCGGATAAAATATCCGCTGCGGGAACGTTTTCTGCAACCACAACCGCGATGTCACGACGGTTCGCCGGGAAGCGCGAAATCTCGCGCGCTTGAGGCACCACGCGGTCTGCGAGCTTGTTCCACTCCAGTTCAAACACCAGAGTGCGACCGTTAAGATCCAGTTTACGTTCCAGTTCAGGATGAACAACCCCAACAAAACCAATACGTTCACCTTTCAGATAAATCGCTGCGGATTGTCCCGGATGCAGTGCCGGATTCGCTTCTGCACGGAACTCAACATCAGCCAGTTTACCGGTCAGGTCGAGAACGGATTCAAGATCGCCTTTCAAATCATAGAAATCAACAGTCTCTTTTGCCAGGTTCCAGTGCTCTTCGTAACGGTTACCGCAAATCACACCGGCTAACATCAGATCCTGACGAATGCCCAATGGCGCCTGCGTATCTGGCACGAAGCGCAGACCGCTTTCAAAAATGCGCACACGGTTTTGCTGACGGTTCTGGTTGTACACTACAGTTGCCAGCAGACCGGTCCACAGAGAAAGACGCATTGCCGACATTTCAACGGAAATCGGGCTTGGCAGCAGTAAGGCTTCAACGCCCGGGTGGATCATCTGCTGCACTTTCGGATCAACGAAGCTATAGGTGATCACTTCCTGATAGCCTTTGTCGTTGAGCAGCGTTTTCACGCGCTTGAGTGACAAATCGGCTTCACGGTGAGTCCCCATAATCAGGCTCGCCTGCACCGGTTCATCCGGGATGTTGTTGTAGCCGTAAACACGCGCCACTTCTTCGACCAGATCTTCTTCAATCTCCATGTCGAAACGCCAGCTCGGTGCAACAGCCTGCCACTCGTCCTTGCCTTCGGTAACTTCACAGCCGAGACGACGCAGAATGTCAGTCACCTGTGCATCGGCAATATGATGGCCGATCAGACGATCCAATTTGCTACGACGCAGAGTGATGGTCGCACGCTTCGGCAACGTTGCTTCGTTAGTGATATCGATAACCGGGCCAGCTTCACCGCCGCAGATATCGATCAGCAGACGGGTCGCACGTTCCATTGCTTTGTGCTGCAGTGCCGGATCAACACCACGCTCATAACGGTGAGAAGCATCAGTATGCAGGCCATGACGACGAGCACGACCGGTGATAGAAAGCGGGCTGAAGAACGCGCATTCCAGCAGGACGTTTTGCGTTTCGTCATTCACTCCAGAGTGTTCGCCACCGAAGATACCGCCCATCGCCAGCGCCTTGTTGTGGTCGGCGATGACCAGGGTGTCAGCGTTCAGCTTCGCTTCGGTACCGTCGAGCAGTACCAGCGTTTCGCCCTCTTTCGCCATCCGCACCACAATGCCGCCTTCAATGCGATCTTTGTCGAAAGCGTGCATCGGCTGACCCAGTTCGAGCAGCACGTAGTTGGTGACGTCAACCACTGCATCGATAGAACGAATCCCGCAACGACGCAGTTTTTCTTTCATCCACAGCGGAGTTGGCGCTTTAACGTTAATGCCTTTTACTACGCGGCCAAGATAACGCGGGCAGGCTTCCGGCGCTTCTACCGCAATCGGCAGCGTGTCATCGATGGTTGCACCAACCGGGACAATTTCCGGTTCAACCAGCGGAAGCTGGTTCAGCACGGCAACATCACGCGCTACGCCGATAATGCCTAAGCAGTCTGCACGGTTTGGCGTCACACTGATTTCGATGGTGTTGTCATCAAGTTTCAGGTATTCACGGATGTCGGTGCCAATTGGCGCATCCGCAGGCAGTTCGATAATACCGTTATGATCGTCAGAAATACCCAGCTCAGAGAAGGAGCACAGCATCCCTTCAGACGGTTCACCGCGCAGTTTCGCGGCTTTAATTTTGAAATCGCCCGGCAGTACAGCACCAATAGTTGCTACCGCCACACGCAGGCCCTGACGACAGTTTGGCGCGCCGCAGACGATGTCCAGCAGGCGATCGCCACCGACATTGACTTTGGTCACTCGCAGTTTGTCAGCATTCGGATGCTGCGCACATTCAACCACTTCACCAACGACCACGCCGTGGAAGCTACCGGCAACCGGTTCTACACCGTCAACTTCCAGGCCCGCCATCGTGATTTGATTCGCCAGCGCATCACTATCGATCGCCGGGTTCACCCATTCGCGTAACCACAGTTCACTGAATTTCATAATCTATTCCTGCCTTATTTAAACTGTTTGAGGAAACGCAGATCGTTTTCGAAGAATGAACGCAGGTCGGTGACGCCGTAACGCAACATGGTCAGACGCTCCATCCCCATACCGAAGGCGAAACCGGAGTAAACTTCCGGATCGATGCCAACATTACGCAGCACGTTCGGATGCACCATCCCGCAGCCCAGTACTTCCAGCCATTTACCGTTTTTACCCATGACGTCCACTTCTGCAGAAGGTTCGGTGAACGGGAAGTAGGAAGGACGGAAGCGAATCTGCAAATCTTCTTCAAAGAAGTTACGCAGGAAGTCATGCAGCGTGCCTTTCAGGTTGGTAAAGCTGATGTTGGTATCAACAATCAGACCTTCCATCTGATGGAACATCGGCGTGTGAGTCTGGTCGTAGTCGTTACGGTAAACGCGGCCAGGCGCGATAATACGAATCGGCGGCTGCTGGGCTTTCATGGTGCGGATCTGTACGCCAGAGGTCTGGGTACGCAGCAGGCGGGTAGCGTCAAACCAGAAAGTGTCGTGGTCAGCGCGCGCCGGGTGGTGACCAGGAATGTTCAGAGCATCGAAGTTATGATAATCGTCTTCGATTTCCGGCCCGGTTGCCACGGTAAAGCCAAGCTCACCGAAGAAACTTTCGATACGGTCGATAGTGCGGGTAACCGGGTGCAGGCCACCGTTTTCGATACGACGACCAGGCAAGGAAACATCGATAGTTTCCGCAGCCAGACGCGCATTCAGCGCTGCGCTTTCCAGTTCAGCTTTACGCGCATTCAGCGCCTGCTGAACTTGCTCTTTCGCTTCGTTGATAACCGCACCAGCTGCCGGACGCTCTTCTGGCGGCAGCTCACGCAGGGTCGTCATCTGAAGGGTTAAGTGCCCTTTTTTACCCAAATATTCGACGCGCACATTGTCTAACGCGGCAACATCTGACGCCTGGCTAATGGCCGCCTTCGCACTGGCAACCAGTTCTGCGAGATGTGACATGGTTTTCCTCATTGTGTCAGTGGTGACACTGGTTCGTTGGACTTAGAGCCTATCCCATCAGGCTATTTTACTTGCCATTTTGGTCCCGGGCAGTGCTCGAAATCCTCACGTACTTAAGTACGCTCCGGTTTCTCCGCGCTGGCCGTGTCCAGACTGGCTGCGACAATTACGCCTGATGAGACAGGCTTTTTATTTTTCAAAACGCGCATACAAAAAAAGCCTCCACTGGGAGGCTTTCAGGCGCTGTTTTCCGTTTCTCTTCTCACGCGCTAGCCTCCTGGAGTCAGGTGCTAAAGTAAAAAAAGAAGCGGAAAATAGCAGCATTCATTGCTTGCGTTACCTTTTGGTACTTTTCAAAAGACCTTTATTGAAAAGGCTACGGCGATAAAAGTCAATGTTTTGATGGTGTTGAAACGAAAAGAGGGAGACTAGCTCCCTCTTTCAACTGGCTTATGCCAGAGCTGCTTTCGCTTTTTCAACCAGAGCGGTGAACGCTACTTTGTCGAATACTGCGATATCAGCCAGGATCTTACGGTCGATTTCAACAGAGGCTTTTTTCAGGCCATTGATGAATTTGCTGTAAGAAATACCGTTCTGACGTGCTGCTGCGTTGATACGCGCAATCCACAGTTGACGGAACTGACGCTTACGTTGACGACGGTCACGGTAAGCATACTGACCAGCTTTGATAACAGCCTGGAAGGCAACGCGGTATACGCGAGAACGCGCACCGTAGTAGCCTTTAGCTTGTTTCAAAATTTTCTTGTGACGTGCGCGTGCAATAACACCACGTTTTACGCGAGCCATATGTGCTCTCCTGTATCTATATTCTAATTAAAAAGTTAAAAAACGTTAACGGCTTATGCGTACGGCAGGCACGCGATTACCAGGCCCAGATCGCCTTTGGAAACCATGGCTTTCGGACGCAGGTGACGTTTACGTTTGGTCGCTTTTTTGGTCAGAATGTGACGCAGGTTAGCGTGCTTGTGCTTAAAACCACCTTTACCGGTTTTTTTGAAGCGCTTAGCAGCACCGCGTACGGTCTTAATTTTTGGCATTTTAATAACTTCCACTTCGCATTGTTAATAAACAGAAACAAAGGCGAATCACCCTGTGAGCCAAGGCCCACAGGAATGATTACTTGATGGCCTTACTGTTTCTTCTTAGGAGCGAGCACCATGATCATCTGGCGGCCTTCGATCTTCGTTGGGAAGGATTCGACCACTGCCAGTTCTTGCAAATCGTCTTTCACGCGATTAAGCACTTCCATACCGATTTGCTGGTGCGCCATCTCACGACCGCGGAAACGCAGCGTGATTTTGGCTTTATCACCCTCTTCGAGAAAGCGAATCAGGCTGCGGAGTTTTACCTGATAGTCGCCTTCATCTGTACCAGGACGGAATTTAATTTCCTTAACCTGGATAACTTTTTGCTTTTTCTTCTGTTCCTTAGAAGACTTGCTCTTTTCATAGAGGAATTTGCCGTAATCCATTATACGACAAACCGGCGGCTCGGCGTTAGGGCTGATCTCGACTAAGTCTACTCCGGCTTCTTCAGCTTTCTCCAGAGCTTCTCTCAGACTCACAATACCAAGCTGCTCGCCTTCCAAACCTGTTAAGCGAACTTCCTGGGCGCGAATTTCGCCATTGATACGGTTAGGACGCGCCGTTTGAACTCGTTTTCCGCCTTTAATACCTTATTCCTCCAATTGTTTAAGACTGCGGCTGCGAATCTCTTGTTGCAGCTTCTCGATCACTTCATTTACGTCCATGCTTCCCAGGTCTTTACCACGGCGGGTGCGAACGGCAACTTTGCCAGATTCCACCTCTTTATCACCACAGACCAGCATATATGGGACGCGACGCAAAGTGTGCTCGCGGATTTTAAAGCCAATCTTCTCATTTCTCAAGTCTGCTTTAACACGAATGCCCGCATTTGATAGTTTTTGCGTCAATTCGTTAACGTATTCAGACTGTGAATCCGTAATGTTCATGATAACAACCTGAACCGGCGCAAGCCAGGTCGGGAAGAAACCAGCGAACTCTTCGGTCAGGATACCGATGAAACGTTCCATCGACCCAAGAATTGCACGGTGAATCATTACCGGAACCTTACGCTCGTTGTCTTCGCCTACATAGGAAGCGCTCAGACGAGACGGTAAGGAGAAGTCCAGCTGTACTGTACCGCACTGCCATGCACGATCGAGGCAGTCATACAGGGTAAATTCAATTTTCGGACCGTAGAACGCGCCTTCACCCAGTTGATACTCAAACGGGATGTTGTTTTCTTCCAGCGCAACTGCCAGGTCCGCCTCAGCACGATCCCACATTTCGTCACTGCCAATACGTTTTTCAGGACGAGTGGAGAGCTTGACCACGATCTTCTCGAAGCCAAAAGTGCTGTACATATCATAGACTAAACGGATACATCCGTTAACTTCATCGCGAATTTGTTCTTCAGTACAGAAGATATGCGCGTCATCCTGGGTAAAACCACGCACGCGCATCAGGCCGTGAAGGGATCCTGACGGCTCGTTACGGTGGCAGCTACCGAACTCGGCCATACGCAGCGGCAGATCGCGATACGACTTCAGCCCCTGGTTAAAGATTTGTACGTGACCCGGACAGTTCATCGGCTTAATGCAGTATTCACGGTTCTCAGAAGAGGTGGTGAACATTGCATCTTTATAGTTTTCCCAGTGACCGGTTTTTTCCCACAGGACGCGGTCCATCATAAACGGACCTTTAACTTCCTGATACTGGTACTCTTTCAGTTTAGAACGAACGAACACTTCCAGTTCACGGAAGATGGTCCAGCCGTCATTGTGCCAGAACACCATACCCGGCGCTTCTTCCTGCATATGGTACAGGTCGAGCTGTTTACCGATTTTACGGTGGTCGCGTTTAGCGGCTTCTTCCAGACGCTGCAGGTACGCGTTGAGGGCTTTTTTATCTGCCCACGCAGTACCATAAATACGTTGCAACATTTTGTTGTTGCTGTCGCCGCGCCAGTAGGCCCCTGCCGTTTTCATCAGTTTGAAATGGTGGCAGAAACGCATATTCGGTACGTGCGGACCGCGGCACATATCGACATATTCTTCGTGGAAATAGAGGCCAGGCTGGTCATCATGGGCGATGTTTTCGTCCAGGATGGAAACTTTATAGCTCTCGCCGCGTTTAACGAACGTTTCACGCGCTTCGTGCCAGCTGACTTTCTTCTTAATGACGTCGTAGTTTTTCTCAGCAAGCTCATGCATCCGCTTCTCGAGTGCTTCGACATCTTCCTGGGTTAACGTGCGGTCAAGATCAACGTCGTAATAGAAACCGTTATCAATAACCGGGCCGATTGCCATTTTGGTATGCGGCCAAAGTTGTTTAATTGCGTGCCCTAACAGGTGCGCACAGGAGTGACGAATGATCTCCAGACCTTCTTCGTCTTTAGCGGTAATGATCGCCAGTTTAGCGTCGTTTTCAATCAAATCGCACGCATCTACCAGTTCGCCATTAACGCGCCCTGCGATACAGGCTTTCGCCAGACCTGGACCAATGTCCAGCGCAACATCCATGGGGCTTACAGCGAGGTCGTAATGGCGTTGGCTGCCATCAGGAAGAGTAATAACAGGCATGTTATATCCTTATTTGCAGTGGTGACCCACACGAAAGATCACATACAAAGATTCATATGAAATTTATCAAAAAGGTTTGGGCTGATTCCCGCTTCACTCTGCGAAATATGTCACAGCATGCTGATTGGCGATGCCAGACCTACACCCACTTTCTGATAATACCGCTTGGCAGTTTACACGGTAATTGTTATCGGGCAAAGCGACAATCATCATGTTTGATATGATATAAATCAATACAGGCAACACCTGACCCTTTTGTTACACTCGATTATTGAAGACTGGAAATCCCCTGGAAAAACGCATGCCGACAAAACGTTTCAACAAAAAACACTGGAAGATGGTGGTCGTCCTGCTGTCTATTTGCGGCGCGATGCTGTTGCTACGCTGGGCAGCGATGATTTGGGGCTGAATGGTGGGGCGCTATCAACAAACAATGCAGCCAGACCGCAGAACACGGCCCGGCACATTATTACATCCTGTAGCCCAGCGATAACGTGGTGCGGCGATCGGTATGTTCCGGCGCAGACTCAGGCGGTTCAGAGTTCCATGTAACGTTGTAGGCCACCTTCAGACCGAAATGTTCATTGATGGCAACATTTAATGCACTTTCCGAGTTCAGCGTAGTGTCTTCAGCACCAAAAACCGATACACCCTGGGTAAATTTAGCGTTGTCGGTCAACTGCCACGCATAAGCTCCGGAGGCATACCCCAGCGGCTGCGTTTCACTGGCATTATCGGTATATTTGTCGTAACGCACGCCAGGACCGAATTCAAAGCGGAAGCTGTGTACCGGGCCATTTAAAAACTGGCGACCATAACCCGCAGTCAATACATCTCGTTCCCGATAGCCGTTATAACGGTCTGTCAGCCAACTTGCCTGACCAAACAGATAGTCATAATCAGTTAAATTAAAACGGCTACGCCCACCAACTGCATATTTTTCCGAAGAACGCTCATCATTAGAAGAAGTATTGCTGGCATTTCCCCACAGCGACCAGGCAGTCGTCTGCCCATACCAAGTCATAGTGGTATCAGCCGTCAGTGAGGAACTTTTCGTGTTGCCTGATTGTGCAAGGTAACCTGCATTCAGATTACCTTCGAAAGGTTTTTTTGCGCTGGCAGGATCGTCCATGACAGTAAAAACGGAATCATCGGCAGTTGCAGTCAGAGACGCAAACATACCCCCCGCCAACATAACGATGGCAGGAACTGTCTTCAAAAGCTTCATTTATTAAAAGTCCGTACAACAAAAAAAGAGACCATCGCGGTCCCGGAAACTTTCTTAAGGATCAAAGAGTAGCGTCCCTGGAAAGGTGACAAATTATAAAAAGGAGTGAAAAACTTAGCAATGACTTCTTATTTCATTTTTTGAATAAGCGCGTTGCGAAAACAGATATTTATTTATATATCTTTACCTTATTAATTTTATATAAATATCTAATAAATCATATTGTTAATTCCTTCACTTTCCACTGATTCAGTGCCAGACTGAAATCAGCCTATAGGAGGAAATGATGGTACGTATCTATACGTTGACACTTGCGCCCTCTCTCGATAGCGCAACAATTACCCCGCAAATTTACCCCGAAGGAAAACTGCGCTGTACTGCCCCCGTGTTTGAACCAGGTGGTGGCGGTATTAATGTCGCTCGCGCTATTGCTCATCTGGGCGGGAGCGCGACGGCTATATTCCCGGCCGGCGGCGCGACCGGCGAACATCTCGTCGCTCTGCTGGCCGATGAAAATGTCCCTGTTGCCACTGTCGAAGCGAAGGACTGGACCCGCCAGAATCTGCATGTACATGTGGAATCCTGCGGTGAGCAGTATCGCTTTGTCATGCCCGGCGCAGCTTTAAGCGAAGATGAATTTCGTCAACTTGAAGAACAAGTTCTGGAAATCGAGTCTGGGGCTATTCTGGTTATTAGTGGAAGCCTGCCACCAGGCGTGAAACTGGAAAAATTAACGCAGCTTCTTTCTGCTGCGCAAAAACAAGGAATACGCTGCATCGTCGACAGTTCCGGCGAAGCCTTAAGCGCAGCACTGGCGATTGGCAATATCGAGTTAGTTAAACCTAACCAAAAAGAACTCAGCGCACTGGTAGGTCGCGAACTCACTCAACCCGATGATGTGCGTAAAGCCGCGCAGGAAATTGTTAATAGTGGTAAGGCCAAACGGGTCGTCGTTTCCCTTGGTCCACAAGGAGCGTTGGGGGTAGATAGCGAAAACTGCATTCAGGTTGTGCCACCGCCGCTAAAAAGCCAAAGTACCGTCGGTGCTGGCGACAGTATGGTTGGGGCTATGGCGCTGAAGCTGGCAGAAAATGCCTCGCTTGATGAAATGGTTCGTTTTGGCGTGGCTGCCGGTAGTGCCGCAACACTCAATCAAGGAACACGCCTGTGCTCCCATGACGATACACAAAAAATTTACGCTTACCTTTCCCGCTAATCGAGACATTCCCCCCTCGGTTGGGGGAATCACCACAAACCTGTCAGCAATGCGTTTCTGCGACTATGCTAAAAAATCACGTGATAACAAAGAGGTGAATTATGGCTGGTGGCGATCTTGTCCGTTATGTCATTACCGTCATGTTGCATGAAGATACATTAACTGAAATTAATGAGTTAAATAACTTTCTGACACGCGATGGCTTTTCACTGACCATGACAGACGATGATGGGAATATCCATGAACTCGGGACGAATACCTTTGGACTTATCAGTACGCAAAACGAAGATGAGATAAGAGAACTCGTTGCCGGACTCGCCCAGAGTGCTACAGGCAAAGACTCCGAGATAAGGATCACAACCTGGGAGGAATGGAATAGCAACAAATAAAGATTTTTGGGCAATAATCAGTCTGTGGTGTGCGTTAGCTCGTGTTTTTACACCTTATTCTTGCGCTAACCTTATGATCTGGCAGACAGCATGGGAGAGACATCATGTGGCAGGTAATCAGTCGTCTTTTGAGCGAGCAGTTAGGTGAAGGCGAAATCGAACTGCGTAATGAACTGCCTGGCGGGGAAGTCCATGCCGCATGGCATTTGCGCTATGCAGGACGTGACTTTTTCGTCAAATGTGATGAAAGAGAATTGCTTCCCGGTTTTACCGCCGAAGCCGACCAACTGGAGTTATTGTCTCGCAGTAAAACCGTCACCGTACCCCGGGTGTGGGCAGTTGGCGCTGACCGTGACTACAGTTTTCTGGTGATGGATTATCTCCCTCCTCGGCCGTTGGATGCACATAACGCCTTTATTTTAGGGCAGCAAATTGCGCATCTACATCAATGGAGCGACCAGCCACAATTTGGCCTCGATTTCGATAACGCCCTTTCTACTACCCCTCAACCCAATACCTGGCAACGCCGTTGGTCAACGTTTTTTGCTGAACAACGGATTGGCTGGCAACTGGAGCTGGCAGCAGAAAAAGGGATCGCCTTCGGCAATATCGACGCCATCGTCGAGCATATCCAGCAGCGCCTGGCCTCACATCAGCCGCAACCATCACTGTTACACGGCGATCTATGGTCAGGGAATTGTGCGCTAGGTCCGAATGGTCCGTATATTTTCGACCCTGCTTGTTACTGGGGCGACAGAGAGTGCGATCTGGCGATGTTGCCGCTACATACCGAACAGCCTCCGCAAATCTATGATGGTTATCAATCAGTGTCACCGCTACCGATCGATTTCCTCGAACGCCAACCGATTTACCAGCTTTACACTTTGCTAAACCGTGCAAGGTTGTTTGGTGGTCAACATCTGGTTATTGCTCAACAATCATTGGATAGATTGTTAGCCGCGTGACGGGAGTCGATGATAATGGCCGCACCGCGCGGCCTTTGTATTAAATGAAACCGAGCAGAGAAAAGAACACGTATCCCGCAGCAATACAAATGACCGGCAGGATATAGAGTGAAAAAAACTGCGTGAAGATAGTATGGCGTGGAACGACAATGCGCGACTCGATCTGTTCACGCGTTAACCCCTCTTCCCCTTTAGCCTTCTCCAGAATGAGTTGATCTTCAACGCCTTCGCGCAAGAAGCGCACCTGACGACTCATGCGTGCTCCAGAGTCTTGCAACGCCAGACCGACAAAAATCAGGATAAAGATCACCCAGAACATAACGTTCACACCACCATTAAAATTGGGCGTCGGCGAGTTATACCAGAACAGATTCAAAAAAGGCGTATTCGCCTGCATCATATCGATCATGACATGGGCAAAGTCGAGCATTACCGCATTAATGCCTTCCTGGGTTTCTTGCCGGGTATTCATAAACTTCAGCAAGGAAATCAACGTGGAAACAAGTGTTGGTATAAAAATCACCCAACCGAAAATCCTTTTCAAAATAGCAATGCGTCCAGCTTGTTGATACGTCATGAGTTCTCCTTGATTAAGACGCGTCGATTCACTTAGTTTACCTGTAGATATCTGTTTTCGCCCATTCTTTAAAGGCGATATGATAGGCGCTTAATCATAAGCACTGCTTAATACCTTACACATAATGCTCTAAAGGAGAGGTTGTAATGTCAACCCCACGACAGATTCTTGCTGCAATTTTTGATATGGATGGATTACTTATCGATTCCGAACCATTATGGGATCGGGCCGAACTGGATGTGATGGCAAGCCTGGGGGTGGACATCTCCCGTCGTAATGAGCTACCGGACACCTTAGGTTTACGCATCGATATGGTGGTTGATCTGTGGTATGCCCGGCAACCGTGGAATGGACCGAGTCGTCAGGAAGTGGTCGATCGGGTAATTGCCCGTGCCATTTCGCTGGTTGAAGAGACGCGTCCACTACTGCCTGGCGTGCGAGAAGCCGTTGCTTTATGTAAAGCGCAGGGCTTATTGGTTGGCCTGGCTTCAGCGTCACCGCTGCATATGCTTGAAAAAGTGCTGGCCATGTTTGACCTACGTGACAGTTTCGATGCCCTCGCCTCCGCCGAAAAATTGCCTTATAGCAAGCCACATCCGCAGGTTTATCTCGACTGCGCAGCAAAACTGGGCGTTGACCCAATCGCCTGCGTGGCGCTGGAAGACTCTGTTAATGGCATGATCGCCTCGAAGGCAGCACGAATGCGCTCCATCGTCGTTCCTGCACCAGAAGCGCAAAATGATCCACGTTTTGTGTTGGCGAATGTAAAACTTTCATCCTTGACAGAACTCACCACGAAAGACCTCCTCGGCTAATAAAAAGGGGCGTGGTGACACGGCCCCTGGTTGCTTATCTGAAATCACGTTCAACTGATGATTTTATCATCATATTATGATGAAGAGTTACACCGTCACCACTTCCGCGCACTGTACAAAAACCCTATACTGTACGTATCGACAGTTTAGTGAGTTTTATCATGACGGCGGAAGGTCACCTCCTCTTTTCTATTGCTTGTGCGGTGTTTGCTAAAAATGCCGAGCTTACACCCGTGCTGGCACAGGGTGACTGGTGGCATATTGTCCCTTCCGCAATATTAACTTGTCTGTTACCGGATATTGACCATCCAAAGTCGTTTCTTGGGCAGCGATTAAAGTGGATATCAAAACCCATTGCCCGCGCTTTTGGTCACCGTGGCTTCACCCACAGTCTGCTGGCGGTGTTTGCTCTACTGGCGACCTTTTATCTGAAAGTTCCGGAAAGCTGGTTTATTCCAGCTGATGCTCTGCAAGGTATGGTTCTCGGTTATTTGAGTCATATTCTTGCTGATATGCTGACCCCTGCTGGCGTTCCCCTACTCTGGCCGTGCCGATGGCGTTTCCGTCTGCCAATTCTGGTTCCACAAAAAGGCAACCAGTTAGAACGTTTTCTCTGCATGGCGTTGTTTGTCTGGTCAGTGTGGATGCCCCATTCACTGCCCGAAAACAGTGCCGTGCGTTGGTCATCGCAAATGATTAATACCTTGCAGATCGAGTTTCATCGCCTTATTAAGCATCAGGTTGAATACTAAAAAAACAAAAATCGCTTTTCTGGAATAAGCCATTCCATTTGAATATAAGAGCCAGCTCACAGTTCTGTTAATCTTGCTTCAACACTATGGCTACTGCGTAGCGATAGAAATAATAAGATCAGGAGAACGGGGATGAACTTTCCATTAATTGCGAACATCATAGTGTTCGTTGTGCTGCTGTTTGCGCTGGCCCAAACCCGCCACAAACAGTGGAGTCTGGCCAAAAAAGTGCTGGTAGGTCTGGTGATAGGGGTGGTTTTTGGCCTTGCCCTGCATACCATTTATGGTTCTGACAGCCAGGTACTTAAAGATTCTGTTCAGTGGTTTAACATTGTCGGTAACGGCTATGTTCAGCTACTGCAAATGATCGTCATGCCGCTGGTATTTGCCTCCATTTTAAGTGCGGTTGCCCGTCTGCATAACGCGTCTCAACTAGGCAAAATCAGTTTTCTGACTATTGGTACGCTACTGTTTACCACGCTGATTGCGGCGCTGGTCGGTGTACTGGTCACTAATCTGTTTGGTCTGACAGCTGAGGGGCTGGTTCAGGGTGGCGCTGAAACTGCGCGTCTGAACGCTATCGAAAGCAACTATGTCGGTAAAGTCTCTGACCTGAGCGTTCCGCAGCTTGTCTTGTCCTTTATCCCGAAAAACCCGTTTGCCGATCTGACCGGTGCCAATCCGACGTCAATTATCAGCGTGGTAATTTTTGCGGCTTTCCTGGGCGTTGCAGCACTGAAACTGCTGAAAGATGATGCGCCGAAAGGTGAACGAGTCTTAACCGCTATCGATACGCTGCAAAGCTGGGTGATGAAACTGGTTCGCCTGGTCATGCAACTGACGCCATACGGCGTTCTGGCACTGATGACCAAAGTCGTTGCTGGCTCCAACCTGCAAGACATCATTAAACTGGGTAGCTTCGTTGTCGCGTCCTACCTCGGTCTTATCATTATGTTTGCAGTGCATGGCATTCTGCTGGGTATTAATGGCGTAAGCCCACTGAAATACTTCCGTAAAGTCTGGCCAGTGCTGACGTTTGCCTTCACCAGTCGCTCCAGTGCTGCGTCTATTCCGCTGAATGTAGAAGCACAAACGCGTCGTCTGGGTGTTCCTGAATCCATAGCCAGTTTCGCCGCCTCTTTCGGCGCGACCATTGGTCAAAACGGCTGTGCCGGGCTGTATCCGGCAATGCTGGCAGTGATGGTTGCGCCTACGGTTGGCATTAATCCGCTGGACCCAATGTGGATTGC
This sequence comes from Escherichia sp. E4385, assembly GCF_963883145.1. Taxonomy (NCBI): domain Bacteria; kingdom Pseudomonadati; phylum Pseudomonadota; class Gammaproteobacteria; order Enterobacterales; family Enterobacteriaceae; genus Escherichia; species Escherichia sp. E4385. Next base: position 108,858 of record NZ_CAWOOJ010000011.1, on the reverse strand, counting down.
GACACTCGTTGGTATCGTCACTGTGAGTTCAGCAGGTGTTGCAGGCGTTGGTGGCGGTGCAACATTCGCCGCACTGATTGTACTCCCTGCAATGGGCTTGCCGGTAACGCTGGTGGCATTGTTAATTTCCGTTGAACCACTTATCGATATGGGCCGTACGGCACTGAACGTCAGCGGTTCTATGACCGCAGGTACACTGACCAGCCAGTGGCTGAAGCAGACCGATAAATCCATTCTGGATAGCGAAGATGACGCCGAACTGGCTCACCGTTAACCCTGGCTTATAACGCAAAACGCCTGTCATCCCGACAGGCGTTTTTTTATTCTTCGACCTCATTCTCTTGTCGAATCTGATTCGCCCAGCGCTGGGCCGCCTCCGGCACACTAAACGCCGGTGAGCGCAAGAATGACTCCCCCACCAGAACAAACGCTACATATTTGCCACGTAATATCCAGACATCACGAAACGAATCCATTTTAATTGCATGCTCCGGCGGCGCAGGTTCCGTGCGCGGGACATAGCTAATAATCGGGCGGTTTTGCTGACGTAGCGGTTTCTTCATTACTGGCTTCACTAAACGCATATTAAAAATCAGAAAAAATGTAGTTTAGCCGATTTAGCCCACGTCCGTCCTGCTTTGCGTACATCTTCAAATACTTTCGCCGACACCACCTCCAGAGCGAGACATCCCCGATGGTCTATAGTTAGAGGGTTTTTTGACCAAAAAAGCGGCCCTTTCAGCAATGAAATAAGGAGACGAGTTCAATGTCGCAACATAACGAAAAGACCCCACATCAGCACCAGTCCCCCCTGCACGACTCGAACGAAGCGAAACCAGGAATGGACTCACTGGCACCTGAGGACGGCTCTCATCGCCCAGCGGCTGAACCGACCCCGCCAGGCGCGCAGCCTACCGCGCCAGGCAGTCTGAAAGCCCCTGATACGCGTAATGAAAAACTCAATTCCCTGCAAGATGTACGTAAAGGTAGTGAAAATTATGCGCTGACCACCAATCAGGGCGTGCGCATCGCTGACGATCAAAACTCACTGCGTGCCGGTAGCCGTGGTCCAACGCTGCTGGAAGATTTTATTCTGCGCGAGAAGATCACTCACTTTGACCATGAGCGTATCCCGGAGCGTATTGTTCATGCGCGAGGATCTGCGGCTCATGGTTATTTCCAGCCGTATAAAAACTTAAGCGATATTACCAAAGCCGACTTCCTGTCTGACCCGAACAAAATCACCCCAGTATTTGTCCGTTTCTCGACCGTTCAGGGTGGTGCTGGCTCGGCAGATACCGTGCGTGATATTCGCGGTTTTGCCACCAAATTCTATACTGAAGAGGGTATTTTTGACCTTGTCGGCAACAACACGCCGATCTTCTTTATTCAGGATGCGCATAAATTCCCCGATTTTGTTCATGCGGTAAAACCGGAACCGCACTGGGCGATCCCACAGGGAGGTAGCGCCCACGACACATTCTGGGATTATGTTTCCCTGCAACCGGAAACGCTGCATAACGTGATATGGGCGATGTCGGATCGCGGGATCCCGCGCAGCTACCGTACGATGGAAGGTTTCGGCATCCACACTTTCCGCCTGATTAATGCCGAAGGGAAAGCGACGTTTGTGCGTTTCCACTGGAAACCTCTGGCAGGTAAAGCCTCGCTGGTATGGGATGAAGCGCAGAAACTCACCGGACGTGACCCGGACTTCCACCGCCGTGAGCTGTGGGAAGCCATTGAAGCAGGCAATTTCCCGGAATACGAACTGGGCTTCCAGTTAATCCCGGAAGAAGACGAATTCAAGTTTGATTTCGACCTTCTCGATCCAACCAAACTTATTCCGGAAGAACTGGTGCCAGTACAGCGCGTCGGCAAAATGGTGCTTAACCGCAACCCGGATAACTTCTTTGCCGAAAACGAACAGGTAGCTTTCCATCCAGGGCATATTGTCCCCGGTCTGGATTTCACCAACGACCCGTTATTGCAGGGGCGTTTGTTCTCTTATACCGATACACAAATTAGTCGTCTTGGTGGGCCAAATTTCCATGAAATTCCGATTAACCGCCCGATCTGCCCTTACCATAATTTCCAGCGTGACGGCATGCACCGCATGGGAATCGACACCAATCCGGCAAACTACGAACCAAACTCGATCAACGACAACTGGCCGCGCGAAACACCGCCGGGGCCGAAACGCGGCGGATTTGAATCATACCAGGAACGTGTTGAAGGCAACAAAGTCCGCGAACGCAGCCCATCGTTTGGCGAATATTATTCCCATCCGCGTCTGTTCTGGCTAAGCCAGACGCCGTTTGAACAGCGCCACATTATCGACGCTTTCAGCTTTGAATTGAGTAAAGTTGCTCGTCCGTATATTCGTGAACGCGTCGTTGATCAACTGGCACATATCGATCTCACTCTGGCGCAGGCTGTGGCGGAAAATCTCGGTATCGAACTGACTGATGAGCAACTGAATATTACCCCGCCACCAGACATCAACGGTCTGAAAAATGCCCCGACATTAAGCCTGTATGCCATTCCTGACGGTGATGTCAAAGGCCGTGTGGTAGCGATTTTGCTTAATGATGAAGTGAGATCGGCAGACCTGCTGGCCATTCTCAAGGCGCTGAAAGCCAAAGGCGTTCATGCCAAACTGCTTTATTCACGGATGGGCGAAGTGACCGCCGACGACGGCACAGTATTGCCAATTGCTGCTACCTTTGCCGGAGCGCCTTCGCTGACGGTGGATGCGGTCATTGTCCCTTGCGGTAATATTGCGGATATCGCAGACAACGCCGATGCGAACTATTACCTGATGGAAGCCTACAAACACCTTAAACCGATTGCGCTGGCGGGAGACGCCCGCAAGTTCAAAGCGACAATTAAGGTGGATGACAAAGGTGAACAAGGGGTTGTGGAAGCCGACAGCGCCGACGGTAGTTTTATGGATGAACTGTTAACGCTAATGGCGGCGCACCGCGTCTGGTCACGTATGCCTAAGATTGACAAAATTCCGGCGTAAATATGGGTGGCGCAATTGCGCCACCTTTGCCTGATGCGCTGCGCTTATCAGGCTTACCGGATGCTCATAATGCTTTGAAATTTCAATATATTGTATGCCGAACAAGGTGTTTACGCCGCATCCGGCAAAACAGCCTTACCTACACATCCAGATAACTACCCAACCGATAACCACGCTCGGCAATGGCATACTTCAACGACGCCGACGTTAACACATCCAGTTCCGCTAACCGTGGGAAACAGTAAGCACTCTGGCGAATTGTATTATCGACAAACGCAGGATGGCACATCACTTCCAGTGAGCGTTCACCGCGATGACTGGAATCATCCAACACTTGCAGGAACAGTGATTCACTGATCTCTTCACCATAGAATGCACTACTGAAGCCCTGTGAACTGCGCAGATTTGCGGGTAAATCACCGTCGTTAAATACTGGCTGGCGATCAATACGCAACGCAATCTCCTCTTCAACCGCAAACTTCGCCACAATCGGGAAAATCTGCGGGAACATATGCACATGATGATGACTATCAAGATGTGTTGGTTTGCGGCCAAACAATTCAATGAATCGCAGATACTGGCTGGCGAGTTCCTGGGAAATTTCTTCCAGTGGTAAGGCATCATCTTCTGCCAGCTGCCAGATCCATTTCCCCAACACACCTTGCCGGGTCAGCCCAGGCATCTCAGTCAGCGGCTTACCCAGTGTAAGGACAAAGTGCATCCCAACTGCCAGACTCGGCTCATCACGACTTAACCGCACCGCATGGTCGATAGCTTCCCCATTCACCAGCGCCGTCGTTGAGGTGACAATACCATTACGACAGGCCTCGATAATGCCGTAGTTCTGGCCTTTACTTAAGCCAAAGTCATCGGCATTAACAATCAGTAAGCGTTCCATAATCAGCCTCAGTTAATGTGCTTTTTTGAGTTCTGCAATGCAGTCAGCAAAGTTTGGCAACCACTTCTCATGCGCCAGAATCATCTCTCTTGCCAGCAGTTCCGCGTCACGATCGGAATGCACCAGCGGGCTAAGGTTGAGCGCCAGTAACACATCGTTAAATTCACCGCTAAGGGCTGCGTGACTAGCGGCAATCTCAAAACCTTTGATGGTATGAATCAAGCCCATCACTTTGTCATCGAAGTGTGTAATGCGTGGATGTGGCGTCGCGCCATCGCGCCCCAGTGTACAGGTCATTTCTACCGCCCAGTCTGCCGGAATATTATCAATATGCCCATGATGCGGTATATTAACGTAATGTTCCGCTTGCTTGTCGTTGTAGATAGCATTAATCACTTCACACGCCGCATCTGAGTAATATGCCCCGCCGCGCTGTTCCAGTTCTTTCGGCTTAACTTTCAGGTCCGGATTTTTATACAGGTCAAAGAGTTGTTTCTCGACTTTCTGTACCACCTGTGCACGTGCGCCGCCTTTATAATACTCACCCATTTCAATCGCCAGCATCTCTTTTTGCTTGAAGTAATAAAGCAGATACGAGCACGGCAACAGATTCAGTGAGCGAATTAAGCCTTCGCTAAACGGCAGATCGAAAATATTTTTTACACCAGACGCTTTTAACTGCCCGGATGCCACACCATCAAGCAATTCGGCAAAGCGAGACTTGCCATTTACCAGAACATCTTTAATAAACACCATGTGGTTCAGCCCGAACAGATCGATAGATAAATCATCGTTCTCATTCAACGCTAAAACATCGCTGATAAACATCTTCATGCCAATCGGAATATTACACACGCCGATAAAGCGTTTAAATCCGGTATGACGATAAACGGCTTCGGTGACCATTCCCGCTGGGTTCGTAAAGTTAATCACCCAGGCATTGGGGCAGAGTTCTTCAACATCTTTGACTATGTCAAAAATCACCGGAATAGTACGCAGACCTTTAAACAGGCCACCTGCACCGTTGGTTTCCTGGCCGAGATAACCATGACTTAACGGAATACGTTCATCGAGTTCGCGTGCTGGTAATTGACCTACGCGCAGCTGGGTGGTGACGAAATCGGCATCTTTCAATGCTTCGCGGCGATCAAGCGTTTTATAAAGCTTCATTGGTACACCAGCGTTATCAATCATCCGCTGGCAGAGATCGAAAATAATATCCAGCTTCGCTTTACCCTCTTCGATGTCCACCAGCCATAATTCACTCACCGGCAATTCGTGATAACGTTTAATAAACCCTTCCAGTAATTCCGGGGTATAGCTGCTCCCGCCACCAATAGTGACGACTTTTAATTTCTGGCTCATAATTTCTCCCTTCATTAGGAAATACTGATATTCGTCGTGCCTGCCGCTAAGTCAGGAATAACCCGGAAACACCAGGTTATACAGAGCAAGCATGTAAATTTAGTGTTCTGATACAATGGCTACTGATTAAATTCAGTCAATTTTTTACGATAGCTATTGGGTGTAAACGAGGTCAATTTCTTAAACGTTTTAATAAACAGACTGGGGCTACTATAACCGGCTTCAAATGCAATATCTGTTACCGAATAGTTGGTCATTTCCAGTTGTTTTTTGGCAAAATTAATGCGAATTTCATTAATAATTTGCATTGGCGTTTTGCCATAATATCGCTGGGTCGCACGCGTCAAATATTCCTGCGATTTCGCCGACAGTATCACCATATTTTCCAACGCATTTTCACTAAACTGCTCTTTATCATGCATCTTTTCAACCGTGCTTTTCAGCCACTGAGGCACATCATCAATTACCTGTTCTTCACGATAATGACGTAAGCGGTTGATAACATAAAAAGTCACTGTCTCAACAAACTCTTCCAGCCCGGTTTCACGGAAATTCAGTGAAGAGATGACCGTTTCCACATAGGTGAGAAAAGCGCTATTGGTCCGGTATACCTGTGATGCGACAAAGCAATAAGGCAACAACGGCAGATAATGCTGCTCAAAAAAACGTTTGCTGATCCCAACATTTAATATACGCGTGGCGCCAAACTCATAAAAACTTTGATGGTGCGAGCCCAACGGAATAAAGACAAAATCGCCCCGCTCCAGCAACACGCGTTTACCGTTTATCTCCTGGTAATAACGACCCGTTAACACCAGGGTGAATTCATAATAGTCATGTTGATGCAGCCCACTGATACTCTCAGTTTTGTTGTAGATAAACACATGGAAGTTTTTGCCATTAAACAGTTGTTGTTCACGGGCTGTGGCAATTTCCGGCGCGTTAATCACTGGCTGCATCATCAACTCCTTATGCCTTCAATTTTTCATGAAGCTCAATTAATTCGCTAATTAGTTCACGTGCAAGCATTGAGGTCATTAAATGATCCTGAGCGTGGACCAGCACCAGACTCACTTTCATCTTACCTTCGCCCGCATCGCCTTCAATCAGTTTCGTCTGTACCAGATGCGCTTCATTCAACGCCATTCGTGACTGATCCATCATCGCTTTTGCTGCCGCAAAATCGCCCTGCTTTGCCTGTTTCAGCGCCGCATACGCCAGACTGCGCGCCTGCCCGGAGTTGATGATAAGCCCCATCACCACTTCTTCCAGTTCTTCGGCTTCGGTTTGCGTATCCGGGATATTGTCGAGATCCATCATACTCAGTTCCTCACTTTCCTTACCCGGCACAGCGTTACCTGTGCCGATATCGATTAAAATTTCAGCGCGTTAGCAATATCTTCTTCACTCTCTTCTTTATCAATCACGTTTTGTGCTTTGTTAGCCACCACAACAAATGGCAGATAAATCAGCGTGGCGATACCGAGGTTGAAGAGTGCGACCAGTAAGGCGGCGACGCTACCGTTGGTGTTAAAGAAGGCCCCCAGACCGGTTGGCATGGTCCACGGCGCAATGTTGGTCACTGGTGGAATAATGCCCATGTAATATGCCGCCAGGGTGATTGCCGCCAGAATCGGTTGTACCAGCACAAACGGGATAAACATCACCGGGTTCATAATAATCGGCAGACCAAACAGAATCGGTTCGTTAATCTGGAAGATGCCTGACGGCAGAGCCAGTTTTGCCACCTGACGATAATCAGCACGGCGAGAAGCAATAAAGATAGCCAAAATCAGGCCCAGGGTCGCGCCACTACCACCGAGGAAAATAAAGGAGTCCAGCATCGGCTTGGCCCAGATATGGAAGGTCTTACCGGCAGCTAATGCCGCTTCGACGGAACCATATTGCTGGTAGGTCGCAATGTTTTCCAACGCCCACGGCGTCATGATGCCGTTGTCCAGTGCAGTCAGCGCCAGCGCGCCGTGAATACCGAAGAACCACAGCAGTGGAACAAAAATCACATACGCCCAGCCGACCACACTGCCCAACGATGCCAGCGGCGTCGAGATAGTATCCATAATGATCTGATGGAAGTTTGTGCCCCAGGTCGTCAGCGCCCAGGCAATAATCCCCATCACGGAAAGAATAATAAAGCCGGGAATCAATGCAGAGAAAGAACGCGATACCGACGCAGGTACGCTATCGGGCAGTCGAATTACCCAGTTGCGGCGGACAATAAAGGTAAACATTTCTGCCACCACCAGGCCGATAATAATCCCGGAGATGATATTCGCGCCGCCTAACCAATTAGCGCCGACGGCATAAGCCTCGCCGACGCTATAAGGCGTGACGGTCATAAACGCCGCAACGGATAACAATCCCGCTGCCAGCGCATCGACTTTACGCTCTTCTGCCAGCGCCATGCCGATAAAAAACGGTGCCATTAAAGACATAATCCCCAATGTTCCGTTATAAACATTTCCGCCAATACCTTTCAGACCATTGAGTGTTTCAATGGTCGAGGCGTCGAGGCGAATACCTAAGGAATAAAAAAACGACCCCTCCCCAAAGCTAAGGAAAACGTTATTAATTAATACAAACATCGCCCCTGCGAGGGTTAACGGCATTAAGCGAATAAAACCGTTTTTGATTGCATTAACGTGCGGCTGCTTTCCTATTTTAACTGCAAAAGGGAGGAGTACCTTTTCAAGCGATGCAATAACATTACTCATAGAAAAATACCCTTAAAAACCGCAACTCAAATATTGCGGTATAGATTTATGAAATAACTCTTTGACGGGAAAATTTAAAAATTAATTTGCTGCGGCTTTTTTAATTGCTGCAACTGCAGCCTTAAGCACGCCTAAACCATCGACTTTGCCATATAACAACGAGTCAATTACTTCCACCGGTTTGTTGGGTAACAAACGCTGAATTTCGGGCAACATATAAGCAATCTGCGGCCCTAATAAAACGACATCGGCATTCAGCCCTTTTTCACCAGCCAGCGTTTCTGGAAATGCTTCAATAATGACCGGAACTTCATATTTTTCTGCCTGAGCGCGCATTTTTGATACCAGTAAAGAGGTAGACATGCCCGCAGAACAAAACAGATAAATGTGTTTCTTTTCCATAAAACTGCCCTCATCAACGATTATCTGTCAGCCAGACACTCCGCAAGCCTTCACCTGCTTCCATGCTCTGGGTAACTTGCGAAACCAACATGACTTTTTTTGGTGGCTGAAAAGAGTATACGGTATTGACCTGAGCAATAGTATTTCTTTGACTATACAAATTGTCTCTCCTTGACCTGCTGTTATGACCACCTTCACATTTCGGTTAAATAATTCGCGTCAACAAATAAGAACACGCGCATAAAAAAACCGGCACAATGGCCGGTTTTCGTTGTGACTCAAGCTTTCAGATGAAGGAATTACTTCGCAGCCTGCGGATCAGTGTCGTATTCGGCACAGGTCTGATAGCCGGTATTGATCACATGCCCGGTATCATCTAACGCGACAAAATAGGTTTCTGCTTTACCATCACGTTGACCCAGAATGTAGGTCTGGCAAGTACCACGAGCATGGATCATGCTCACTTCAGACGAAGGTTTACCCGCAATTTGTGCAACCTGCGCCCGGCTCATGCCTTTTTTGACGTCTTTCACCACAGGCTGTACAAACTGGTCTTTGGTACGATCATACGCCGTACAACCTGCCAGCATGGTTAATACCGCCGCTGCACCCAGAATTCCTGCCATATTCTTGTTCATATTCCGTCCTCTTGTTTATCAGCGTGTTAGATAAGCCTGGAATACATCGGGGGCTTTTTCAAGCCTGAGAGCGAAACGGTTTCGCTTTCAGAGGATTCCTGTATGACGTTTTAACCACCATTCAACCTGCTGTCGCTTGTCGTTTCTGTAGCAACGGGTTAGCTTTAAGGAAGTTTTATTTTTCTGTCTGGAGGGGTTCAATGACATTGCAGCAACAAATAATAAAGGCGCTGGGCGCAAAACCGCAGATTAATGCTGAAGAGGAAATTCGTCGTAGCGTCGATTTTCTGAAAAGCTATCTACAAACCTACCCGTTCATTAAATCACTGGTACTCGGCATTAGCGGTGGTCAGGACTCTACCCTTGCCGGTAAGTTGTGTCAGATGGCAATTAATGAACTGCGCCAGGAAACCGGTAATGAATCACTGCAATTTATCGCCGTGCGCCTGCCCTACGGTGTTCAGGCCGACGAACAAGATTGCCAGGACGCCATTACCTTTATTCAGCCGGATCGCGTATTAACCGTCAATATCAAGGGCGCGGTACTCGCCAGCGAACAGGCATTGCGGGAAGCGGGTATCGAACTGAGCGATTTTGTGCGTGGCAATGAAAAAGCACGTGAGCGGATGAAAGCGCAATACAGCATTGCGGGTATGACTAATGGCGTCGTAGTTGGCACCGATCATGCGGCAGAAGCCATTACTGGATTCTTCACTAAATATGGTGATGGTGGCACAGACATTAACCCTCTGTATCGTCTGAACAAACGTCAGGGTAAACAGTTACTGGCGGCGTTAGGTTGCCCTGAGCATCTCTATAAGAAGGCCCCAACAGCCGACCTGGAAGATGACCGCCCGTCACTGCCAGATGAAGTCGCGCTCGGCGTAACGTATGAAAATATCGATGACTATCTGGAAGGGAAAAATGTCCCGGAACAGGTCGCCAGAACGATTGAGAACTGGTATCTGAAAACCGAGCATAAACGCCGCCCACCCATTACGGTTTTCGATGATTTCTGGAAAAAATAAACAGTGCGGCCTCCCCGCCTGAGATTGTCGACACCAAATACTTTATTCATGCCGGATGTGGCGTAACCGCCTTATCCGGCCTGCAAAACTTTGCAAATTCAATACATTGCAGGAATCGAGTAGGCCTGATAAGCGTAGCGCATCTGGCAGTTTACATTTGTCATCGGCCTTGCCTCTTTTTTAATCGCCACCCACCCGCTATACTGGATAAATGACCAGCACTCGGAGTAAACAGTGGTACGGCGTTTAACTTCCCCGCGGCTCGAATTTGAAGCGGCGGCAATTTATGAATATCCCGAACATTTACGTTCATTTCTTACTGACTTACCCACCCGACCCGGTGTGTATCTGTTTCATGGTGAAAGTAACACTATGCCGCTCTATATCGGCAAAAGCGTTAACATCCGCAGCCGCGTCCTTTCCCATTTACGTACCCCGGATGAAGCGGCCATGCTGCGACAATCCCGACGCATTAGCTGGATATGTACCGCGGGCGAAATCGGCGCTCTGCTCCTTGAAGCGCGTCTAATCAAAGAGCAACAGCCTTTGTTTAATAAACGGTTGCGCCGCAATCGTCAGCTCTGCGCCCTGCAACTGAATGAAAAACGCGTAGATGTGGTGTACGCCAAAGACGTGGATTTTTCTACTGCGCCAAACCTGTTTGGCCTGTTTGCCAATCGCCGCTCGGCATTACAGGCATTACAGACAATCGCCGATGAACAAAAGCTCTGTTATGGCCTGCTCGGGCTGGAACCGTTAAGCCGCGGTCGTGCTTGCTTTCGGTCGGCGCTAAAACGTTGCGCCGGAGCGTGCTGCGGAAAAGAGAGCCATGAAGATCATGCTCAACGTCTGCTCCAGTCGCTGGAACGTTTGCGGGTGATCTGCTGGCCGTGGCAAGGGGCGGTTGCGTTGAAAGAACAGCACCCGGAAATGACCCAATACCATATTATTCATAACTGGCTGTGGCTGGGGGCAGTTAATTCGCTGGAAGAGGCGGCAACGTTGATCCGTACGCCTGCCGGATTCGATCACGATGGTTATAAAATTCTTTGTAAACCACTACTTTCCAGTCGTTATGAAATTACTGAACTTGATCCGGTGAATGGCCTGCAAGCCAGTTAATTTCACTGAACAGCAGTTTGCCTTGCGGTTGCAAAAGCCGCAGGGTGTGTTTGCCATCGTACCAGCACGCGCCCTGGTCGGTGGTTAACAATTTTTCGCCCAGTTGCCATGCCCCGCTAATCACAAACACCACCCCGCCGCGTGAGCCAAAAGTGGTGAACGTGCGATCGGCAATTCTGACTTTCGCCTTACAGGCATCCAGGCGCGTCATAATGTTGAAATCCATCGACATCAGCCCTTCCGTCAGTTTCGCTTTTACCACCTGGTCCGCCGCAAAAGCAAAAGGCTGTAACGGCTTTAAGGTATGACTAAAACGGTCTGCGCTTTCAAGAAGCATCTCACCGCCTTCCAGCAGCGTCACACTTCTTTCCATCCCAGGAAATAAAGAAAATTCACCATTGGCCGCAATGGACGCAATGCTGGCACGCCAGTAAAAATCACGTTTCGCAGGGGGAAAACTACAGATCTCACGAGTTTCACCGGCAGCGTTTCGCCACAGGTTCACCGACATTTTACGCATATCAAAGTATTCCATACTCGCTCCGGGCATGCTCTTTTCATTGTTATCGCTCAGGCAACCGTGGATTGTTATCGGCAACTCGTATGATTTACCTTAACGTTTTCGCAAAAATGACAGGCACAGGCGCATAAAAGAAAACCGCCGATCCTGTCCACCGCCTTACTGCAAGGTAGTGGACAAGACCGGCGGTCTTAAGTTTTTTGGCTGAAAGATTATTCAGCAGTTGCAGGCATTTTACCTTTTCCCGCTGGGCGTTCTGTCAGACGCTTCTCAAAATTAGCATTAAATTGCTTTTTCTGCTCCGGCGTCAGGATGTTGTAAATCTTGTTCTGGGTTTCCATATGCGCCAGCATGTTAGCTTTGCGCTGTTCTTCCATTTTAGCAATCTGCGCTTCAGCTTTTGCTTTGTCGAAAGTATCGCTGGCGATGATGTCATGCATTGCGCGGCGTTCTTCCAGCGGCGGACGTTTCATCTGGTCACGCTGGCCTTTCATGATTTCACGAATCTGCTGTTTCTGCGCGTCGGTCAGGTTCAGGTCTTTGAACATCATGTCCTGATGCGGACCGAACTTGCCTTTATGGTGCATCATCGGCTTCGCGTCAGCCGGTGCTGCGGTAGTGGTGTCAGCGGCGTGGGCCAGGTTAGCCGCGCCAAGAGCCAGGGTAGAGGCAACAAACAGTGCAGTTAATTTACGCATATTCTATATCCTTCCTTTCAGTTATTTGTTACGGCTTTCTTAAGTAACGTGCCGTGTTGACGAGATTAACTTTACTGAGTTTAGCGTCAATTAATCAGAGCAACGGTAAATCAATGAAAGTATAAAAAACATTTTTTCGCCAATTATGGAGAAAAAAAGAAAAATTGAAGGAAAGTGATGAATAAATATTACAAGACAATGATTTTGCAGAAATTATGAAGGACTATACCTGATAAATGGCGATAAATAAAGCAAACATCCAGGATTAATCCGTATTATTCCGAAAGTCGTTATTAAATACCCGCAGAAACCTTTCTGCGGGCAAGTGCTAGGTTATTTTTTCCAGCATTAATCCCGCGCGTAATCCCAACGCCACCAATGGATTGGGGAATAGCACATATTCAATATCATGAGTCACGGTAAAACGTTCCTCATCATCCTGCGCCAATAACGTTCCTTTCTTAAACGGCGTGAAATTCAGCGTCTCGCTCGCCATATGCAACTCGAAGGCAGCAGTGTGACGGGTAATCTGCGAAACCACCCGGTAACGCTGGGGCAGTTTTCTCTCTATACCGACACTTGCCCCTGCTAACAGCGCAGCAATTGCATTGGTGGTTGGCGCAAACTGACGAAGATCGTTTTGCCCAAACGGCAGTGCTTTGCCTAGCTCCAGCGTACACGCCAGTGCGCCAAAATGTTGGCAGCTGAAATGGGTAAACGTGCCGCCGGGCGCCTGATGAAATACCAACGCCTCTAGCCCTGCCGCGCCCAGCCATGTCAGAAAACTTTCGTCCCAGGGAATTTCTCGTTGCGGTAAAACACCAAACCGCTGGTGATACGAACCGCGGATGGCTGTATGCAGATCAAGATGCCAGCGAACAGACTCTTTCCCCTGCTGATAAAAATCTTCCAGGCACTGTTCCAGCTCGCGGGCGCGGCAGGTTTCGCCGCTTTCGGCAAATTGCTGCCAGCGTCCGCCAAACATCCGGTTTATATCGCTATGGCAATAGCGCTTTCCTTGCTTGAGCGCAGGGGGATTTCCGAGGATTGCCAACAAGCGCCAGCGTAACTTAATTTCACCGTGATAAATTGCGCCAAGCAATGCATCAAGCATCTCCACAGGTGCCGTCTCATTACCGTGGATCCCCGCCGAAATTACCAACGCGCCTTGCGGTGGCGTTAATGGCGTCAGTTCCAGCACACCATCGCCCAGCCAGCGCCAGCGAACGCCGTTGATTTCTCGCTCGGTGATAACCGGTTTTTTACCCGTTAAGGTCAGAGCAAGAAAATTATCCATTGCCCCCTCCCTCGCGCTGGAACGGATAAACCGAACCGAGATTCAGTAATTGAGTCAACGCATCCAGTGCTTCCCGCCCTTCGCGCAGCAATTGCGGGTCGGCCAGATCGGCAGCAGTCAGACGATCGCGGTAGTAACGATCCACCCAGTCATTGAGCGCATTAAACAGCGTATCGTTCATCATCACCGCCGGATTCACCGCCTGACGTTCTTCATCCGTCAACACAACGCGCAAACGCAGGCACGCAGGGCCTCCGCCGTTCGCCATGCTTTCGCGCAAATCAAAAACTTTTAGTGAGCTTATCGGGTTATCCGCAGCAAGGAGTTCATTGAGATAACGCCATACTCCGGCGTGTTCCCGACACTCCTGTGGCAGCACCAGCATCATCGAACCATCATCGCGACTCAACAACTGGCTGTTAAACAGATAGGTCGAGACAGCATCCGGAACGGAAACCTGCGACGTCGGTACTTCTATCGCCATAAAGCCGTTGACCCGCGAACGCAGGTTTGCCAGTAATTGCGCCTGGCGAGCGAACGCCTGTTGATGGCAAAACAGCACCTGACGGTTACTCACGGCAATCACGTCATTATGAAAAACGCCCTGGTCGATAACGTCCGGGTTTTGCTGGGCGAAAATCACCTGCTGCGGATTAACCTGATTCAGCCTGGCTACCGCCTCGCTGGCTTCGCGGGTCTGCCGCGCCGGATAGCGGGAAGGCCGCGTACCGTTACCCTCTTCTCGCCCGTAAACAAAAATCTGCATACCGGGTTCGCCGTAATGACCGCCGAGGCGATTGTGGTTTGCCGCCCCTTCGTCACCGAGCATCGCCACCTGTGGCAACGCCGAATGAATGGTGAATTTCTCTTTATCGTTAAAAATGGCGATTAACAGCGATTCGGTGACGGGGGCTTCCAGCGAACGGTGAAATTTATTGTTCAGGTTGGCGACCGTGAAATGTACTTTGCCATCCAGCGTATCGGCGGATGGCGCTACCGTGGCCGCATTAGCTACCCACATTGGCGATGCTGAACTGACGCTGGAAAGCCAGTGTGGTGCCTGGCGGGCAACCTTTTCCAGTACCTGCTCATCGCTGCCGCTGAATCCCAACTGACGCAGCACCGGAATAAACGGACGCTCGTGCGGCGGGATCACCGCCTGGGGAAATCCCGCATCGGCAAGGGCTTTCATTTTCAGTAAGCCTTGCTTCGCCGCCAGTCGTGGATTCGATACCTGAAAACGATGACTGGTGGAGGCTTCATTACCAAACGACAGGCCAGCGTAATGGTGCGTCAGCCCCACCAATCCATCGAAATTGACTTCCCAGGTATTCATCGCGCCACCTCATCGGAAAAATCCAGCCCGGGGTTAAGCATTGCGGGCAACGTTAACGAGTCCGACTCCAGGCTCGCCATCGGCCAGGCACAATAATCCGCCGCATACCAGGCGCTGGGGCGATGGTTGCCGGAAGCGCCAATGCCGCCGAATGGTGCTGTACTGGCGGCTCCGGTAAGCGGTTTGTTCCAGTTAACAATTCCTGCCCGCGCTTCCAGTAATAGTTGCTCGAACTTTTCCCGTTTTGGGGAAACCAGCCCACAAGAGAGGCCAAAGCGGGTGTTATTCGCCATCTTTATCGCCCCATCAAAAGTGTCATAACGCCATACGCGAAGTAGCGGCCCAAACACTTCTTCATCCTGCACGCCTGAAACACCCGTCATTTCAACGATCCCCGGCGTCAGCAGCGATGTTCCCGCTTGTAGCAAACGTGGCGCAAGCAGCGTTTGCCCGCCCAATGCTTCCAGTTCCTGCCTGGCAGTAACAACCTGCTGTGCGGCCTGTTCAGAAATCAGCCCACCAATAAACGGCTGCGGTTCGTCATCCCATTTCCCCGGCGTTAACCGCTGGCTGACGGCAACAAGGCGAGCAAGAAACGCATCGCCCTGCGCCCCGCTTTTCACCAATAAACGGCGGGCGCAGGTGCAGCGTTGCCCGGCAGTGACAAATGCCGACTGGATAGTCAGATGGACAGCGGCGTCGATATCCACCACGTCATCAATAATCAGCGGGTTATTGCCGCCCATTTCGAGGGCAAGAATTTTTTCCGGCTGACCGGAAAGCTGACGATGTAACTGGTAGCCGGTATTGGCGCTGCCGGTAAACAGCAAGCCGTCGAGATCCTCCAGCGCACTGAGTGCCTGACCGGTTTCGCGCCCACCTTGCACCAGGTTCAGCACGCCCGACGGCAAGCCTGCCTGCTGCCATAAACGCATGACTGCCTCGCCGCTCCAGGGGGTTAGTTCGCTGGGTTTAAAGATTATCGTGTTACCTGCCAGCAGCGCCGGAACGATATGCCCGTTAGGCAGATGCCCGGGGAAATTGTACGGTCCAAACACCGCCAGCACGCCATGTGGACGATGCCGCAAGCTCGCCGCTCCATCCGGCATTTCACTACGCTGCTCTCCCGTGCGAGCGTGATACGCCTTGATTGATATCGCGATCTTATTGATCATCGCCGTCACTTCGGTTGCCGCTTCCCAACGCGGTTTGCCGGTTTCTCTGGCAATAATCGCCGTTAATTCGGCTTTGTTGCTTTCCAGCAGTGCAGCAAATCGTTCAACTCTTACCTGACGATCGCCAAAAGAGAGCCGCGCCCAACGCGGAAACGCTGCACGAGCGGCCCGACAAGCCTGCTCAACCTGAGCAGCATCGGCATCATTGCCCTGCCATAACACCTCGCCCGATACCGGATTACGCTTCACGCGCTGTGCGCCCTGGCCCGTCACCCAGTCACCGTTGATCCATAAAGTCATGCTGTTTTCTCCTCTGCACACAGGCGCACCAGACGAACGCGCTCCCCGGCGTGGCATTTGAGGGCATCCAGTTGTGCGGCGGTTAAAATCAAACGTTCGGTCGCCGGATCGGCTCGCACCAGCAACACGCGGAAATGGTGATAATTTTCATTGGCGACCAGGCAAGCCGGAAAATCTCCCTGTGCAGGTTGTCCTTCCGCTACTTCCACCAGCCGACTTTTGCGGATAGCGCGAACGCGGTCAATGTCACACTCCAGCGTCGGCCCGCCGTCGAAAATGTCGATATAGTTGCGGTAGCGAAAGCCCTCTTTTTCCAGCACCGCCCGCGCGGGCGCAGTTTGCGGATGAACCTGACCGATAACGTCCTGGGCTTCCTGGGATAAAAAGTCCGTATAGATCGGATGTTTCGGCATCAGTTCTGCAATAAATGCCTTTTGCCCGGTGCCGCAGAGAAAATCGGCGCGGCTAAAATCCATCGAAAAGAAGCGTTTACCGAGGCTTTGCCAGAACGGTGAATAGCCGTGTTCGTCAATCACCCCGCGCATTTCCGCGACCACTTTGTCATTAAACTTGTCGCGAAAAGCCGCCATAAACATAAAACGCGATTTCGACAGCAAATAGCCGTTGCCCTCTTTGCGCCAGTCCGGGTCGAGAAACAGCGTGCACAGCTCGCTGCTGCCGGTGTGATCGTTACTGAGAAACAGCGTCGGCAACGCGTTATAGACATTCAGCTCTTTTGAGGCGTGGACCAGCGTGCCGACGCGATAGTTGTACCAGGGATCGTTCAGCCCAACTGCCACCTCTATGGCGCAAATTCCCGCCACAGTACCTGTTTCACTCTCTTCCAGCACAAACACATAGCCCTGCTCGCTTTTGGGCAGTTCGCCCTGCCAGGTTTTGATTGCCCTTTCGATACGTGCCGAAAGCGTGGCTTCATTGGCGGGAAGCGACGTCAGGCCGCCGCCCGTTTTGCTGGCAAGCTGCATCAGCGCTGAGACATCTGATCGCTCAACGGGACGGATGACCATCATGATGAACCTCGGCTAACAAAGTGTTCGCAAGCAGCTGCAAAGCGATCCAGTCCGGTCGTTATCTCTTCTTCGCTGACATTCAGTGCAGGCGCAAAACGCACCACGTTGCCACCCGCAATCAGTACCATCACGCCTGCTTTCGCCGCTTCCTGAGAGATCTGTTTCGCTTGCCCGGCGTAATCGGCATTCAGCACACAGCCAATCAGCAAACCTAAGCCGCGAATTTCACTGAACAAACCGCAGCGGTGATTAAAGGTATGAAGACGCTCAACAAACCAGTCGTGACGCTGTTTAACCCCGTTAAGCATCTCTGGCGTGTTGATGAGATCCAGCACTTTGCCTGCTACCGCCGAGGCCAGCGGATTGCCGCCGTAGGTGGTGCCGTGGGTGCCAACGGTCATCACGCTGGCGCATTCTTCGGTTGCCAACAGAGCGCCAACGGGGAAACCGCCGCCCAGCGCTTTGGCGGTGGTTAACAGATCGGGCGTCACGCCGTAGTGCATATAGGCATACAGTTCCCCGGTGCGCCCGACGCCCGTTTGTACTTCATCAAAAATCAGCAAAGCATTGTGGCGGTCACACAATTCACGCAGACCTTGTAAAAACGCGTTGCTGGCGGGTACCACACCGCCTTCCCCCTGGATGGGTTCGACAATCACCGCACAGGTAGAGTCATCAATCAGCGCGCTGGCAGAGTTAATATCGTTATATGCAGCATGACGAATATCCGGTGGCAGTGGCGCAAAATCCTGTGAATAGGCTGGCTGCCCGCCTGCGCTGACGGTAAACAGCGTGCGCCCGTGAAACGCATTTTTGAACGCCACGATGCCGCTCTTATGGCTGCCGTAGCGGTCGTGAGCGAATTTACGCGCCAGTTTTAGCGCCGCTTCGTTGGCTTCCGCACCGGAGTTACAAAAGAAAATGCGATCGGCAAACGTGGCGTCGATCAATTTTTTCGCCAGTCGCAGTACCGGCTCGTTGGTGTAACCGTTGCCGGTATGCCAGAACTTACTCGCCTGTTCGTTCAGCGCCTCGCGCAGTTCCGGATGCGCATGACCCAATGCGTTTACCGCAATGCCACCCGCGAAGTCGATATACTCTTTCCCCTGCTGATCCCACAAGCGCGAACCTTCGCCACGTACCGGTATAAACGGTGCCGGAGCGTAAACAGGTATCATCCATTCATCAAAGTTTTCACGCGTAATTGGCTGAGACATAGCGACCTCTACAGTAAATAATTCGTTATTTATATGTTAATAATAAGTAATGTTTGCGCTGTAAATGTAGATTGCAGGGTTCATGCCAGCCAGGGGGAAAAGTGCATAAATGACGGTCACTAACTGGAAATCAATGAGTTACAACCGAACAATATGCACCTTAAGTGCATATAAAGTGAATATGTTTGCCATGTGGATGAATAAATAGAATAAAAAACGCAATGTTATGCAGAAGTAAAATATAATTCTGGAATTGTGATCATTGGCGAAATTTACTGGAAATTACTGCGCCATTCTGACGCAACTCGCACCAAAAGCGGGCATTTTCTGCGCCATCGTTGACATCATTAACAACCATCGATCAAATCACTTAACAACAGGCAGTAAGTCAGACGAATTTCTGCTAACATCCACGCACTCATTATCAGAATAAATGGCAGCGACTATGAAATTTGTCTCTTTTAATATCAACGGCCTGCGCGCCAGACCACACCAGCTTGAAGCTATCGTCGACAAGCACCAGCCTGATGTGATTGGCCTGCAGGAGACAAAAGTTCATGATGATATGTTTCCGCTCGAAGATGTGGCAAAGCTCGGCTACAACGTGTTTTATCACGGGCAGAAAGGCCATTACGGCGTGGCGCTGTTGACCAAAGAGACGCCGATTGCCGTGCGTCGTGGCTTCCCGGGCGACGGCGAAGAGGCACAACGGCGGATTATTATGGCGGAAATCCCCTCACCGCTGGGCAATGTCACCGTGATCAACGGCTACTTCCCGCAGGGCGAAAGCCGCGACCATCCCATAAAATTCCCGGCTAAAGCACAGTTTTACCAGAACCTGCAAAACTACCTGGAAACCGAACTCAAACGTGATAATCCGGTGCTGATTATGGGCGATATGAATATCAGCCCCACCGACCTGGATATCGGCATTGGCGAAGAGAACCGTAAACGCTGGCTGCGTACGGGTAAATGTTCTTTCCTGCCGGAAGAACGCGAATGGATGGACAGGCTGATAAGCTGGGGGCTGGTCGATACCTTCCGCCATGCGAACCCAGAAACGGCAGATCGCTTCTCGTGGTTTGATTACCGCTCAAAAGGTTTTGACGATAACCGTGGTCTGCGTATCGACCTGCTGCTTGCCAGCCAGCCACTGGCCGAATGCTGCGTAGAAACCGGCATCGACTATGAAATCCGCAGTATGGAAAAACCGTCAGATCACGCACCTGTCTGGGCCACCTTCCGCCGCTAATTTCTCCGTTCTCCTGGCTCGCACTGGGTCAGGAGAATTAACCTTGAGAAAAATCAACAAACTGTCAGTAATGATTTGTTGCCCGCCGTCCTTTGTTATACCGTCACTGCGTTTTTTAGTTGTCTGACCACTTCTCTATTATCAAGTTTGATATAGGAAACTCCACGATGAACGCTGAGCGTAAATTTCTTTTTGCCTGTCTGTTTTTTGCGCTGATAATTTACGCTATCCATGCTTTCGGTTTATTCGATCTACTCACCGATTTACCCCACTTACAGACACTCATTCGCCAGAGCGGATTGTTCGGTTATAGCCTCTATATTCTGTTATTCATCATCGCCACCCTCTTTCTGCTACCGGGCAGCGTACTGGTGATCGCTGGAGGAATAGTTTTTGGCCCGCTAACAGGAACGCTACTTTCGTTAATTGCCGCCACGCTGGCCTCGTCGTGCTCATTCCTGTTGGCGCGCTTTCTGGGGCGTGATTTACTGTTGAAATACGTCGGTCATTGCCACACTTTTCAGGCTATTGAAAAAGGCATTACGCGTAACGGTATCGATTTTCTTATTCTGACCCGCTTAATCCCGCTATTTCCATACAATATTCAAAATTACGCTTACGGATTAACCGCCATCGCCTTCTGGCCTTATACCCTTATTTCGGCATTAACCACTCTGCCTGGAATAGTGATTTATACCGTGATGGCCAGCGATCTTGCCAGTGAAGGCATTACGCTGCGCTTTATTTTACAACTCTGTCTGGCGGGCCTGGCGCTGTTTATTCTCGTCCAGCTCGCCAAACTCTACGCCCGACACAAACATGTGGATCTGTCTGCTTCGCGCCGCAGCCCACTTACTCACACAAAAAATGAAGGATAGAACGATGTTGCAACATTATTCAGTGTCATGGAAAAAAGGACTGGCTGCGCTGTGTTTACTGGCCGTTGCGGGGCTTAGTGGCTGTGATCAAAAAGAGAATACGGCGGCAAAAGTGGAATACGACGGGCTTTCGGACAGCCAGCCGCTACGTGTCGATGCAAATAACCATACGGTAACCATGCTGGTACAAATTAATGGGCGTTTCCTCACCGACGATACCCGCCACGGTATTGTGTTTAAAGATGGCTCCAACGGACATAAATCGCTGTTTATGGGTTATGCCACGCCGAAAGCATTTTATGAAGCCCTGAAAGAGGCAGGTGGTATCCCGGGCGAAAACATGACGATGGATAATAAAGAAACGACTCATGTCACAGGCAGCAAACTGGATATTTCAGTTAACTGGCAAGGGGCGGCAAAAGCGTATTCCTTCGATGACGTGATTGTTGACAGTAATGACAAGAAACTGGACATGCGCTTTGGCGGTAATTTAACGGCAGCAGAAGAGAAAAAAACGGGCTGCCTGGTATGTCTGGATAGTTGCCCGGTCGGTATCGTCAGCAATGCGACATACACTTATGGGGCGGTGGAAAAACGCAGCGAAGTGAAATTCAAAGGCAATGCCTCGGTTCTCCCGGCAGATAACACGCTGGCAACGGTCACCTTTAAAATCGCCGAATAAAACCAGGATAAAGGATGATGAAAATGCAATCGCGTAAAATCTGGTATTACCGCATAACCCTCATCATCCTGTTGTTCGCGATGCTGCTGGCATGGGCGCTGCTTCCCGGCGTCCATGATTTTATCAATCGCAGCGTTGCGGCGTTTACCGCCGTGGACCAACAGGGTATAGAACGCTTTATTCAGTCTTACGGCGCACTAGCGGCAGTTGTCTCGTTCTTGTTGATGATTTTTCAGGCCATTGCTGCACCGCTACCTGCGTTTTTGATCACCTTTGCCAATGCGTCGCTGTTTGGCGCGTTCTGGGGCGTCTTGCTGTCGTGGACCAGTTCGATGGCAGGCGCGGCACTGTGCTTTTTTATCGCCAGAGTGATGGGCCGCGAAGTGGTGGAAAAGTTAACCGGCAAAACCGTGCTTGACAGTATGGACGGCTTTTTCACTCGCTACGGCAAACACACCATCCTGGTATGTCGGTTATTGCCTTTTGTCCCTTTTGATCCAATCAGCTATGCTGCCGGTTTGACTTCAATACGTTTTCGCTCGTTTTTTATCGCCACCGGGCTTGGTCAGTTACCGGCAACCATTGTCTATTCTTGGGCGGGCAGCATGTTAACAGGCGGTACTTTCTGGTTTGTCACCGGACTGTTTATTCTGTTTGCTCTGACCGTGGTGATTTTTATGGCGAAAAAAATATGGCTTGAGCGCCAGAAGAGGAATGCCTGATGGGGTTACCACCGCTTAGCAAAATCCCTTTAATTTTACGTCCACAGGCGTGGCTGCATCGTCGCCATTACGGCGAGATGCTAAGCCCCATCCGCTGGTGGGGGCGGATCCCGTTTATCTTTTATCTGGTGTCGATGTTTGTTGGCTGGCTGGAGCGCAAAAGCTCACCGCTCGATCCAGTGGTACGATCGCTTGTCAGCGCGCGTATCGCGCAAATGTGTCTGTGTGAGTTTTGCGTGGATATCACCAGTATGAAAGTCGCCGAGCGTACCGGCAGCACCGATAAATTGCTGGCGGTAGCTGACTGGCGACAAAGCCCGCTCTTCAGCGACGAAGAACGGCTGGCGCTGGAATACGCCGAAGCGGCAAGCGTTACGCCGCCAACGGTCGATGATGCCCTGCGCACCCGACTGACTACGCATTTTGACGCCCAGGCGCTCACCGAGCTGACGGCATTGATCGGCTTGCAAAATCTGTCAGCCCGTTTTAATTCTGCCATGGACATTCCCGCTCAGGGGCTGTGCCGTATTCCTGACAAACGTTCTTAAGGAGAGATGATGCGCCATTGTGTATGGTTGCTGGGATTGTTATCGCTGTTTTCTTTGGCAACACATGCCAGTGACTGGCAGGAAATTAAAAATGAGGCCAAAGGGCAAACCGTCTGGTTTAACGCCTGGGGCGGCGACACCGCGATTAACCGCTATCTCGACTGGGTTAGCGGCGAGATGAAAACCCATTATGCTATAAACCTGAAGATTGTTCGTCTGGCGGATGCCGCAGACGCGGTGAAGCGCATTCAGACAGAAGCCACTGCTGGACGTAAAACGGGCGGCTCGGTGGATCTGCTCTGGGTGAACGGCGAAAACTTCCGCACCTTAAAAGAGGCTAATTTACTGCAAACTGACTGGGCGGAAACGCTACCCAACTGGCGCTATGTCGACACACAGCTGCCGGTGCGAGAAGATTTTTCTGTGCCGACACAAGGTGCGGAATCGCCCTGGGGCGGCGCACAGCTGACATTTATCGCCCGACGCGATCAGACACCACAGCCACCGAAAACGCCACAATCCTTGCTGGAATTTGCCAAAGCCACCCCTGGTACGGTTACCTATCCGCGCCCACCGGACTTTACCGGCACCGCGTTTCTTGAACAGCTGCTGATTATGCTGACGTCCGATCCCGCTGCATTAAAAAAAGCGCCGGACGATGCCACTTTCGCCCGCGTCACTGCGCCCTTGTGGCAATATCTTGATGCACTGCATCCGTATTTGTGGCGCGAAGGAAAGGATTTCCCGCCTTCGCCC
This sequence comes from Escherichia sp. E4385, assembly GCF_963883145.1. NCBI lineage: Bacteria > Pseudomonadati > Pseudomonadota > Gammaproteobacteria > Enterobacterales > Enterobacteriaceae > Escherichia > Escherichia sp. E4385. The sequence continues at coordinate 85,233 of NZ_CAWOOJ010000011.1, read as the reverse complement.
GCGCGGATGGATGCTCTGCTGAAAGCCGGCACATTGCGCCTGTCGCTGACCTTTAACCCCGCACATGCGCAGCAAAAAATATCCAGCGGCGATTTACCCACCAGCAGTTACAACTTTGGCTTTAGCGAGGGAATGATTGGCAACGTGCATTTCGTCACCATTCCAGCCAACGCAACTGCCAGTGCTGCGGCAAAAGTCGTCGCCAACTTCCTGTTGTCACCTGAAGCACAACTGCGTAAAGCGGATCCCGCTGTCTGGGGCGATCCTTCGGTTCTCGATCCGCAAAAACTACCTGCCGGGCAGCGTGAAACATTGCAATCAAGAATGCCGCAGAATCTGCCGCCGGTACTGGCGGAACCGCATGCTGGTTGGGTAAATGCGCTGGAACAAGAATGGCTACGCCGTTACGGTACGCATTAATTTTTTTGCTGTGGGTGGTGATGGCGGTGATTTACGCACCGCTGGTTCCGTCGGCTTTCACGCTGATAACACCTGCCATGTCGCTGACGCACTGGCAGATGTTATTTGCCGATCCGCAGCTACCACAGGCATTACTGGCAACGCTGGTGTCGACAACCATCGCGGCGGTCGGCGCTTTGTTTATTGCCCTGCTGGTGATAGTAGCGCTATGGCCTGGGCCGAAATGGCAGCGTATGTGCGCCCGTCTGCCGTGGCTACTCGCCATCCCCCACGTGGCTTTTGCCACCAGCGCCCTGCTGCTGTTTGCTGACGGCGGCCTGGTTTATCAGTTTTTCCCTTTTCTCATTCCGCCGATGGACAAATTGGGTATCGGTCTGGGCCTCACCCTTGCGGTGAAAGAAAGCGCATTTCTGCTGTGGATCTTATCGGCAGCACTGAGTGAAAAACGCCTGGTGCAGCAAGTTATTGTACTGGATTCGCTGGGCTACAGCCGCTGGCAATGTCTGAACTGGTTGTTGTTGCCCTCCGTCGCGCCTGCGCTGGCAATGGCGATGCTGGCGATTGTCGCCTGGTCGCTTTCGGTCGTGGATGTAGCGATTATTCTTGGGCCTGGTAATCCACCGACGCTGGCGGTAATTAGCTGGCAGTGGTTAACTCAGGGCGACGCCGATCAACAAACGAAAGGCGCACTTGCCAGCCTGCTGCTGATGCTGTTACTCGCCGCCTACGTTTTGCTTGGTTATCTGTTATGGCGCGCCTGGCGATGCACGCTCCCCCGGGAAGATGGCATTCGCATGCCATCCACGCCTTTATTGCCAGGGAAGATGCTGGCGAAGTTGTTACCCTTAACTGGCGTGCTGTGTGTGATTCTGCTGGCGATCCTCGCGGATCAATCAACGATCAATCACGAGGCGCTGCTCAATAGCCTGACAATGGGACTGGTGGCGACACTCATCGCTTTGGTTCTGTTGCTGCTGTGGCTGGAATGGGGACCACAGCGTCGCCAGTTGTGGCTATGGTTGCCCATTTTATTACCGGCACTGCCGCTGGTGGCGGGTCAGTACACGCTGGCGCTATGGTTGAACATGGATGGAAGCTGGACGGCGGTGGTGTGGGGGCATCTGCTGTGGGTAATTCCGTGGATGCTGTTTATCCTGCAACCCGCCAGGCAGCGCATTGATTCACGGTTAATTTTGATTGCGCAAACACTGGGCTGGTCGCGTGTCAAAATTTTCTTTTACGTGAAATGTCCGCTGATGTTACGCCCTGCGCTGATTGCCTTCGCTGTCGGATTTTCAGTCAGTATTGCGCAGTATATGCCAACGCTGTGGCTGGGAGCCGGACGTTTCTCGACGCTCACCACCGAAGCGGTGGCACTAAGCAGCGGCGGCAGCAACGGTATTCTCGCCGCCCAGGCTTTATGGCAACTGCTATTGCCACTTATTATTTTTGCCCTGACCGCGTTAGTCGCAAAATGGGTAGGTTATGTCAGACAAGGACTCCGCTAATGCTCTGCGTGAAAAATGTTTCGCTACGTTTACCAGAAAGCCGCTTGCTGACAAACGTTAACTTTACAGTCAATAAAGGTGACATTGTCACGTTAATGGGTCCCTCAGGCTGCGGTAAATCTACGCTGTTTTCATGGATGATTGGTGCGCTGGCCGGGCAATTTTCTTGTACAGGTGAGCTATGGCTCAATGATCAACGTATCAATACCCTGCCCACCGCCCGGCGTCAGATTGGCATTCTTTTCCAGGATGCACTGTTATTTGACCAGTTCAGCGTCGGACAAAATTTACTGCTGGCGCTACCGTCGACGCTCAAGGGGACTGACAGGCGCAATGCCGTGAAAGACGCGCTTGAGCGAGCGGGACTGGCTGAAACTTATCACCAGGATCCTGCGACATTATCAGGCGGTCAGCGAGCGCGGGTGGCCCTGCTGCGCGCCCTTCTCGCTCAGCCAAAAGCGTTGCTACTGGATGAACCATTCAGCCGTCTTGACGTAGCTCTGCGCGATAATTTTCGTCAGTGGGTATTCAATGAAGTTCGCGAGCTGGCGATCCCCGTCGTTCAGGTAACCCACGATCTTCAGGATGTTCCTGCCGATAGTCCCGTTCTGGATATGACGCAGTGGTCAGAAAATTACAACAAACTGCGGTAACGCAAAGTTTTCCCCGATGTGTCAGTTCAGAATGGCGCACTCAAAACTACAATGTCGGGATTTTCGATGAAACGTGTTTCTCAAATGACCGCGCTGGCAATGGCTTTAGGGCTGGCTTGCGCTTCTTCGTGGGCCGCTGAACTTACGAAGCCTCTTACACTTGACCAGCTTCAACAACAAAATGGCAAAGCGATTGATACTCGCCCCAGCGCGTTTTATAACGGCTGGCCACAAACCCTAAATGGCCCTTCCGGTCATGAACCTGCCGCCTTAAACCTTTCTGCAAGCTGGCTCGACAAAATGAGCACTGAGCAGCTCAACGAGTGGATCAAGCTACATAACCTGAAAACGGATGCCCCGGTGGCGCTGTACGGTAATGACAAAGATGTCGATGCCGTCAAAACGCGACTACAAAAAGCAGGCTTTACGCATATCTCTATCTTGAGTGATGCACTAAGCGAACCTTCCCGACTGCAAAAACTGCCTCACTTTGAACAGCTGGTATATCCGCAGTGGCTGCATGACCTGCAACAAGGTAAAGAAGTTACGGCGAAACCTGCGGGTGACTGGAAAGTGATCGAAGCGGCCTGGGGCGCACCTAAGCTTTACCTTATCAGCCATATTCCCGGCGCTGACTACATCGATACCAACGAAGTGGAAAGCGAACCGCTGTGGAACAAAGTTTCTGATGAACAGCTTAAAGCAATGCTGGCGAAGCACGGCATTCGTCATGACACCACGGTCATTCTGTACGGGCGTGATGTTTACGCCGCAGCGCGCGTGGCGCAAATTATGCTCTACGCTGGCGTGAAAGATGTCCGCCTTCTGGACGGCGGTTGGCAAACCTGGTCCGACGCAGGTCTGCCCGTTGAGCGCGGTACGCCACCGAAAGTGAAAGCGGAACCAGACTTCGGCGTGAAGATCCCTGCGCAACCACAACTGATGCTTGATATGGAGCAGGCTCGCGGGCTGCTGCATCGCCGGGATGCATCGCTGGTGAGCATTCGTTCGTGGCCAGAATTTATCGGTACGACCAGCGGTTACAGCTACATTAAACCAAAAGGTGAAATAGCCGGGGCACGTTGGGGACACGCAGGCAGCGACTCGACCCATATGGAAGATTTCCATAACCCGGATGGCACCATGCGCAGCGCCGATGATATTGCCGCTATGTGGAAAGCGTGGAATATCAAACCAGATCAGCAAGTTTCATTCTACTGCGGCACCGGCTGGCGCGCGTCTGAAACCTTTATGTACGCACGCGCCATGGGCTGGAATAACGTCTCCGTTTATGACGGTGGCTGGTACGAATGGAGCAGCGATCCGAAAAACCCGGTAGCAACCGGTGAACGCGGCCCGGACAGCAGCAAATAACATTGCAATTACTGACGCTGGAGCGACTTCAGCGTCAGATACCCACTCCAAATCCGCGTAAATGTCGTCATCCAACAAAGCGCGCCAAATATCCACGCAAACCACGGGAAATATTCCGGAAAGAGACAACTTAAAACAAATAGCAAAATCGTCTCGCTGCCCTCTGTTAACCCGCCCAGATAGTAAAACGATTTGTGCGCATAACCGGGATTATCAATCTGATGTTTCGCCGCCAGTGCAGCAAATGCGAGAAAACTGCTGCCCGTGCCGATAAACGCAAACAGCAGCCAGCCGCCCGCCAGCGCATTTTGTTCCGGTGCGGCGAGAATAAACCCGAACGGTACCAGCGCGTAAAAAAGAAAATCCAACGAAATATCGAGAAAGCCCCCCGCGTCGGTTAACCCTCTGCGCCGCGCCAGCGCACCGTCCAGACCATCAAGCAACCTGTTCAGTAAAATGGCAATCAGCGCCGCCAGATACCAGTCCAGTGCCAGAAACGGCAGTGCCAGCACGCCGATGGCAAATCCCACTAACGTTAAACCATCAGGTGTAATGCCAGGTTTATCCAGAACCCGCACGCACTGATGCAACAAAGGCTTAATTCGGGGATGAAGATGGCGGTCTAACACGGGTACTCCTTAAGAAATAAAACCCTTCAGCTCGGGCAACACTGCGGATATTATGGCATTTTTCCTGTATTCGACCGTGTGTAATTTATGGAAATGATTGATGTTGTTGCCGCCATTATCGAACGGGATGGCAAAATTTTAATCGCGCAACGCCCTGCGCATAGCGATCAAGCGGGATTATGGGAATTTGCTGGTGGTAAAGTCGAACCAGGGGAAAGCCAGCCGCAGGCGCTGATACGCGAGCTGCGTGAAGAGCTCGGTATCGATGCTATCATCGGGAAATATGTAGCCAGCCACCAGCGGGAAGTTTCAGGGCGTATTATCAATCTTCATGCCTGGCACGTACCCGACTTCCACAGGACGTTACAGGCACATGAGCATCAGGCTTTGGTCTGGTGCTCACCTGAAGAGGCGATGCAATATCCGCTGGCCCCTGCTGACATTCCACTATTAAAGGCGTTTATGGCTTTACGCGCCGCCAGACCAGCGGATTAGTGCTAATAGTTTTATCATCCCGCTGGCATTGCAGCAGTATTCCCTCGGCTTTAATCACTGCCCCTTCGGAATAGTTTTGATCCTGATAAACGCAGCACTGGTTACAGGGCTGCGCTGACTGCCCACCAGAACTAAACACTTCCGGCGGCACATTTACCTGCACATCCGGACGATAATGCTGATTAGCCAGCGCAAAAAACGGGAATACCAACGCTACAGCGAGCAATGCTCGATTCACAGGAAACTCCTTATATTTCGTTGTCTCTGCTACTGATAACGGTAACCTGGCGGGAAAACTTTAGCGTCTGGTTGCCGGATGCGGCGTGAATGCCTTATCCACCAAATGTCCCCATTTTGGTAGGCCGAAGAAGATGTATCCGACATTAGGCGGCGTTTATAAATTCCTCACATTATTAATTTGCTTTCCGGTGCCATTTTTTACTTGCTTACCGTCACATTCTTGATGGTATAGTCGAAAACTGCAAAACAAACAACATACGCACAATCGTCTTAATATATAAGGGTTTTATATCTATGGATCAGACATATTCTCTGGAGTCATTCCTCAACCATGTACAAAAGCGCGACCCGAATCAAACCGAGTTCGCGCAGGCCGTTCGTGAAGTAATGACTACTCTCTGGCCTTTTCTTGAACAAAATCCCCAATATCGCCAGATGTCATTACTGGAGCGCCTGGTTGAACCGGAGCGCGTGATCCAGTTTCGCGTGGTATGGGTTGATGATCGCAACCAGGTGCAGGTCAACCGCGCATGGCGCGTGCAGTTCAGCTCCGCCATCGGCCCGTACAAAGGCGGTATGCGATTCCATCCCTCAGTTAACCTCTCCATTCTTAAATTCCTTGGCTTCGAGCAAACCTTCAAAAATGCCCTGACTACCCTGCCGATGGGCGGTGGTAAAGGCGGCAGCGATTTCGACCCGAAAGGGAAAAGCGAAGGCGAAGTGATGCGTTTTTGCCAGGCACTGATGACTGAACTGTATCGCCACCTGGGCGCGGATACCGACGTTCCGGCAGGTGATATCGGCGTTGGTGGTCGTGAAGTCGGCTTTATGGCGGGGATGATGAAAAAGCTCTCCAACAATACCGCCTGCGTCTTCACCGGTAAGGGCCTTTCTTTTGGCGGCAGTCTGATTCGCCCGGAAGCCACCGGTTACGGTCTGGTTTATTTCACTGAAGCGATGCTGAAACGCCACGGTATGGGTTTTGAAGGAATGCGCGTTTCCGTTTCTGGCTCCGGCAACGTCGCCCAGTACGCTATCGAAAAAGCGATGGAATTTGGCGCTCGCGTGGTCACGGCATCAGACTCCAGCGGCACAGTGGTTGATGAAAGCGGATTCACAAAAGAGAAACTGGCGCGTCTTATCGAAATCAAAGCCAGCCGCGATGGTCGAGTGGCAGATTACGCCAAAGAATTTGGCCTGGTCTATCTCGAAGGCCAACAGCCGTGGTCCGTGCCGGTTGATATCGCCCTGCCTTGCGCCACCCAGAACGAACTGGACGTAGATGCCGCGCATCAGCTTATCGCCAATGGCGTTAAAGCCGTCGCCGAAGGGGCAAATATGCCAACCACCATCGAAGCGACTGAACTGTTCCAGCAGGCAGGCGTACTGTTTGCTCCGGGTAAAGCGGCTAATGCTGGCGGTGTAGCAACATCGGGCCTGGAAATGGCGCAAAACGCTGCGCGTCTGGGCTGGAAAGCCGAGAAAGTCGACGCCCGTTTGCATCACATTATGCTGGATATCCACCACGCTTGTGTTGAACACGGCGGTGAAGGTGAGCAAACCAACTACGTACAGGGCGCGAACATTGCCGGTTTTGTGAAGGTTGCCGATGCGATGCTGGCGCAAGGTGTGATTTAAATCATTAGCGCCGCATCAGGCATCTGCCGGATGCGGCGTGAACGCCTTATCCGGCCTACGAAAGGTGCTGTATCAGTGAGTTGGGATTCAGGCATCCGACCTTTATGTTATCACTCCACTGCCCGCTTCTTCTGATGGCGGACTTTTTTTCGCACTACGTTTACGCGGAGCAGCCTTTTTCTTATCAACACTGCCACCACTGCCCGGAGCCACTATGCCGCGAAACTGCCGCACCGGCGTACGTTTGGCTTGATCAATTAGCTGATATAGCGTCCCCACCAGCGGTTGCATAAAGTCCTGGTAGCGACACTGCTTTTCGCTGATTTGCGTCAGCACCGATTCCCAGTGTGCGGTCATGTCCGGTCTCGTGGCCATCTCCGGCAGCGAATGGAATAACGCTTTTCCGGCGTCGGTGGAGTGGATATAGCGCCCTTTTTTGGTCAGGAAACCACGCTTGAACAACAGTTCAATAATCCCGGCTCGGGTCGCTTCTGTTCCCAGGCCATCGGTCGCACGGAGGATCTTTTTCAGATCTTTATCCTGAACAAAGCGTGCGATCCCGGTCATCGCCGAAAGCAGTGTTGCATCGGTAAAATGACGTGGCGGCTGGGTTTGTCGCTCTACCACTTCACCTTTTTCACACAGCAACTCATCGCCTTTCGCGACTACAGGCAGTGGTGTGCCGTCGTTTTCTTCATCGCGCTCTTTGCTGCCTAACAGCGTGCGCCAGCCTGCTTCGGCAAGAAAACGGGCTTTAGCGACAAATTTGCCTTTGGCTATTTCCAGTTCTATAACACACTTGCGGAACACCGCATCCGGGCAGAACTGCATCAGGTATTGACGAGCAATCAGGTTATAGACCTTCGATTCGTTCTCCGTCAGGTTGATGGCAGAACTACGCGCGGTCGGGATAATGGCGTGGTGAGCATCGACCTTTTTGTCATCCCAGCAGCGGTTGCGTAAATTCGGGTCAACCACCGGCTGCGGCAATAGTCCCGGCGCATGAACGCTGATGGCATTCATCACCGCGTGGCGTCCGGCAAAATGTTCTTCTGGCAAATAACGACAATCGGAACGCGGATAAGTGATTAGCTTGTGCGTTTCGTATAGCTTCTGGCAGATATCAAGCACGTTCTGCGCACTCAGACCAAAGCGTTTTGCCGCTTCAATCTGCAACGCCGAAAGCGAAAACGGCAGCGGCGCGGATTCTGATTCCCGTTTATCGTTATAGCTGGTGACAATAGCCGGTTGACCACTGATGCGGTTAACCACATGCTCCGCCAGCGGGCGATGCAATAAGCGCCCTTCTTCATCCTGGTACGGCTCGCACGCTTCACTCGGCTGCCAGATGGCGGTAAATCGTTCATCGGCAGGCGTCACAATGTGCGCTTTGACTTCAAAGAAATCTTTTGCCACGAAGTTTTCTATTTCTTCATCGCGCCGCACCACCAGCCCAAGAACGGGAGTCTGTACGCGCCCAACGGAAAGCACACCCTGATAGCCAGCATTGCGACCGAGAATGGTATACGCGCGGGTCATATTGATACCGTATAGCCAATCGGCACGCGCTCGCGCCAGTGCAGAAACGCATAGCGGTACAAACTCGCTATTGGAGCGAAGACGATCGATCGCCCGCTCAACCGCCTGCGGGTTCAGGTCGTTGATCAAGCAACGCTGAACTTGCTGGCGCTTTTCCGGTGCCAGTTGCAGGTAGTCCAGCACTTCATCCACCAGCAATTGCCCTTCACGATCCGGGTCACCGGCATGAACAATTTCGCTGGCTTCATGCAGAAAGCGTTTAATGACGTTAAGTTGTTTGGTTACGGAGGGGCGCGGTTGCAGTTGCCACTTTTCCGGGACAATCGGCAAATCCGCCAGATTCCAGCGCGCATAGCGGCTGTCGTAGACGTCTGGCTGCGCCTGCTCAAGCAGGTGACCGATACACCAGGTCACCACCTGACCATTGCCGCACTCGATAAAGCCATCGCCTTTACGGTGCGGTTTGGGCAGGACATCAGCAATAGCGCGTGCCAGACTCGGTTTTTCGGCTATAAACAACCGCATTGAATTAACGGATCTCAACCATGGCACGACCGCCACGCGCAGGCACCAGTTCGCCAATCGCCGTCAGTTCAATGCCAAACTCGGCTGCGGTAGCTTTGACTTCATTTTCAGCTTCCGGCATAACCGCCAGCAGCAGACCACCAGAAGTTTGCGGATCGCACAACAGATCGCGTACTTCACGCGGCATTTCGCCCATCAAATGGCCGTAACTGGCAAAGTTGCGTTCGGTGCCGCCCGGCACAGCGCCCAGTTTAATGTACTCTTCCACGCCCGGCAGTTTCGGGATCGCTTCATAATCGACGCGAGCCTGCACGCCTGCCCCCTGGCACATTTCGCTCAAATGGCCCAGCAGACCAAAACCGGTGACGTCGGTCATCGCTTTTACGCCTTCAATGTTGGCAAATGACGCACCTGCGATATTCATCCGGCACATCACTTCCGTCGCCAGTCCCTGATGTTCCGGTTTCAGCAGTGATTTTTTCTCAGCCGTGGTAAGAACGCCAATCCCCAGAGGTTTTGTCAGGAACAGTTTACATCCGGCTTGTGCGGTGCTGTTTTTCTTCACTCGCTCGGTCGGTACGATCCCCGTAACCGCCAGACCAAAAATCGGCTCCGGCGCATCGATGGAGTGACCGCCAGCCAGCGCAATACCCGCCTGACGACATGCATAGCGTCCACCTTCAGTCACTTCGCGGGCAATTTCCGGGGAAAGTTTATTAATCGGCCAGCCAAGGATCGCAATGGCCATAATCGGTTTGCCGCCCATCGCGAAGATATCGCTGATGGCGTTAGTCGCCGCAATGCGACCAAAATCGAAAGGATTATCAACGATCGGCATAAAGAAATCGGTGGTGCTGATGACACTGGTGCCATTACCAAGATCGTATACTGCCGCATCGTCGCGGGTTTCGTTACCCACGAGCAAATTCGGATCAACAAACTTCGCCTGCTCGCTGTGCAGAATGGTTTCCAACACTTTTGGGGAAATTTTACAGCCGCAACCTGCTCCGTGGCTGTATTGGGTCAAACGAATCGAGTTCTCGCTCATGGACATCTCCTGTCAATGCAATCCGGGTATGGTAACCTTCATTCCGTGAAGTGATAAGTGAGAGTGTCTGAATTCCTGCGCCTTTGCTCATAATCCAGACAGTTTTGCGAAAATTATCAAAAATAAGTCACAAACGGCGTCGGATCCGGAACGTTAATCGACGTTGACGCTTTCAATTGCGGCGTGCCGAGATAGAGAAAGCCGACAATTTTATCCTGCTCCCGACAACCGAACGCCTCGCGCACCACCGGACTTTCGGTTAACCCGCCACTACGCCAGATGCCGCCAAAGCCCTGGGCAACCGCCGCCATTTGCATCGCCATAACCGCGCAACCCGCAGACATCTCCTGCTCCCAACGCGGGACTTTATGATTTTCTTCACATTTCGCCACCACGGTGATGATGAGCGGCGCACGGAACGGGGCATTACGGGCTTTGTCGATAGCTTTATCATCACTACCCGCAGCAATTGCACCCTGTTGCAGCACGGTACTGAAACGTTCGCGGCCTTCCCCTTCAATCACAAAAAAATGCCACGGTTGCATGGACTTATGGTCCGGTGCACGCATTCCGGCACGCAGGATATTTTGCAGTTGTTCGCCAGTCGGCGCAGGTTCAGCCAGACGTGAGGCGCTTCGGCGGTTGATCAATAGTTCGAGTGCATCCATTTGATTAACTCCTGTCATGATGTTTATTCACAAAATTAACACGAGAGTGGATTTTGTTACAGCACAGTCCGCGATTCCTGCTGACAAGTGCCGGTTGGGTCATTACGATAACCACATCTATTGCACCTGCAACAGGTGTGACCTTTAGTCTGGGAGAATACATGCGAACCCTTTGGCGATTTATTGCCGGATTTTTTAAATGGACGTGGCGTCTGCTCAATTTTGTCCGTGAAATGGTACTTAACCTGTTCTTTATTTTCCTCGTGCTGGTTGGCGTGGGGATCTGGACGCAGGTCAGTAGTAGCGATACCAAAGAAACCGCCGGTCGTGGCGCATTACTGCTCGATATTTCAGGCGTGATCGTCGATAAGCCCGACAGTTCGCAGCGGTTTAGTAAGTTAAGCCGCCAGCTGCTTGGCGCCAGTTCCGATCGTCTGCAGGAAAATTCGCTGTTTGATATCGTGAACACGATTCGCCAGGCTAAAGATGACCGGAATATCACCGGTATCGTGATGGATCTGAAAAACTTTGCGGGCGGCGATCAACCTTCCATGCAATATATTGGTAAGGCTCTGAAAGAGTTTCGTGACAGCGGTAAACCGGTTTATGCCATTGGTGAGAACTATAGCCAGGGGCAATATTACCTCGCCAGTTTCGCCAACAAAATTTGGCTGTCCCCGCAAGGCGTGGTTGATCTGCACGGTTTTGCCACCAACGGTCTGTACTACAAATCGTTGCTGGATAAGCTGAAAGTTTCCACCCATGTGTTCCGCGTGGGTACGTATAAATCTGCCGTTGAACCGTTTATTCGTGATGATATGTCCCCGGCGGCTCGCGAAGCCGATAGCCGTTGGATTGGCGAACTGTGGCAAAACTATCTCAACACCGTTGCCGCTAACCGCCAGATCTCTGCCCAGCAGGTATTCCCTGGGGCGCAAGGGCTACTTGCTGGCTTAACCGAAACGGGCGGCGATACTGCGAAGTACGCGCTGGACAACAAACTGGTCGACGCGCTGGCAACGAATGCCGAAATTGAAAAAGCCCTGACCAAAGAGTTTGGCTGGAGCAAGGCTGATAAAAATTATCGCGCCATCAGTTATTACGATTACGCACTGAAAACTCCGGCAGATACCGGCGACAGCATCGGTGTCGTCTTCGCTAATGGCGCGATTATGGATGGCGAAGAAACTCAGGGGAATGTTGGCGGCGATACGACTGCGGCACAAATCCGTGACGCTCGCCTTGATCCGAAAGTGAAAGCGATCGTTCTGCGCGTAAACAGCCCTGGCGGAAGCGTAACGGCTTCTGAAGTGATTCGCTCTGAACTGGCAGCTGCCAGAGCCGCTGGCAAGCCTGTGGTTGTGTCAATGGGCGGTATGGCAGCATCCGGTGGTTACTGGATCTCCACGCCGGCCAATTACATTGTGGCTAACCCGAGCACCCTGACCGGTTCTATCGGGATCTTCGGCGTGATCACCACTGTAGAAAACAGCCTTGATTCGATTGGTGTACATACCGATGGCGTGTCTACATCACCATTGGCAGATGTTTCCATCACTAAATCACTGCCGCCAGAAGTGCAGCAGATGATGCAATTGAGCATTGAGAACGGCTATAAACGCTTTATCACGCTGGTTGCTGATTCGCGTAATTCGACGCCAGAGCAGATTGATAAAATCGCCCAGGGCCATGTCTGGACCGGTCAGGATGCAAAAGCGAATGGGCTGGTCGATAGTCTCGGTGATTTCGATGATGCAGTTGCCAAAGCGGCTGAACTGGCAAAACTGAAACAATGGCATCTGGAATATTACGTCGATGAACCGACCTTCTTCGACAAGGTGATGGACAACATGTCAGGTTCAGTACGGGCGATGCTGCCAGATACGCTCCAGGCCATGCTGCCTGCGCCGCTGGCCTCGGTCGCTTCAACCGTTAAAAGCGAAAGCGACAAGCTGGCGGCCTTTAACGATCCGCAAAACCGTTACGCGTTTTGCCTGACCTGCGCCAACGTGCGTTAATTCCTGCAAATATGTGGCCGATATGCTGTCGGCCACACTCCTGAACCGGACTGTCTTTCACTCCCTCTCTCCACTACATTCCCTTGCTCATTTAGCATCTGATATGGAGTCATCAGTGAATAAGGCACCCTCTTTAATTGCCGCTATTGTCCTCGGACTGGGGATCAGCGCCTGTGGTTATTTTGTTGGCGATGGTGTTAAACATCTAAAAACCAACAACCGTTATGTAAACGTGCGGGGGCTTTCAGAAAAAGAAGTTCGCGCAGATACGGCTGAATTAACAATTGCTATCAACTTTAAGGGTAATGTTCCTGGCGAACTGTTCCCGATACTTGAAGATGCGCAGAAAAAGATTGTTGCCGAATTCCACGCTCAGGGGATTAACGACAAAGAGATCAACGTGGGTCAATGGACAAGTAAGCGAACGGATGCCTTTTACCTCAAAGATGATCCGACGATGCCACGCTATAACGCTGACGGGTCTGTTACGATAAAAACGCATAACGTTGCTGCCGTCGAAAAAATCGTCGCTAAATTAAACGACCTGCAAATCGCCACAGATGGCGCGATCGCTGATAGCAAAATCGCCTACCGCTTTAATGGTATTGGCGCAGTTCGCGCGGAGATGATTGCTGCCGCAACGAAAGACGCACGTAACGCAGCATTACAGTTTGCGACGGATTCAGGTAGTCAGGTGGGGTCCATTAGCGATGCGTCACAAGGCGTGTTCCAGATTTTCGCCAGTGGCAGTGACGAAGATGATCCCTCGGCGATTAACAAAACGGTGCGTGTAGTCACGACCGTAACCTATGCGTTGCAGGATTAACCATTTTTCTCCGGCGGAACGCTAATCCCTCTGTTCCGCCGGGCTTTTCTCATATCCACAGAGTATCCAGGTGCGCTTGCTGCCCCTCACGTATATACTTTTGCTCTTTCGGTATCATTCATATCAATATCATGCAAAAGAAATCAATTTACGTTGCCTACACGGGCGGGACCATCGGGATGCAGCGTTCCGAGCAGGGATATATTCCGGTGTCGGGCCATCTACAACGCCAGCTGGCGCTGATGCCAGAGTTCCATCGCCCGGAGATGCCGGATTTCACCATTCATGAATACACGCCGCTGATGGATTCTTCTGATATGACGCCAGAGGACTGGCAGCATATTGCTGAAGATATTAAAGCGCACTATGACGAGTACGATGGTTTTGTCATTCTGCACGGCACCGACACGATGGCGTATACCGCCTCTGCGCTGTCGTTCATGCTGGAGAACCTCGGAAAACCGGTTATTGTGACAGGGTCACAAATCCCATTAGCCGAGTTACGCTCTGACGGACAAATCAATTTGCTGAATGCGTTGTACGTTGCGGCGAACTATCCCATCAACGAAGTCACACTCTTTTTTAATAATCGCCTGTATCGCGGCAACCGCACCACCAAAGCCCATGCCGATGGTTTTGATGCCTTCGCGTCACCAAACCTTCCACCGTTACTGGAAGCGGGTATTCATATTCGCCGTTTAAATACACCGCCCGCCCCACACGGCACTGGTGAGCTGATCGTTCATCCGATTACACCACAGCCGATCGGCGTAGTGACGATTTATCCGGGGATTTCTGCCGACGTCGTACGTAACTTCCTGCGTCAACCGGTTAAAGCGTTGATTCTGCGCTCTTATGGCGTGGGTAATGCGCCGCAAAACAAAGCATTCCTGCAAGAATTACAAGAAGCCAGCGATCGCGGAATTGTGGTGGTTAACCTGACACAATGCATGTCCGGTAAAGTGAATATGGGCGGTTATGCCACCGGTAACGCCCTCGCTCATGCCGGTGTTATTGGCGGTGCGGATATGACCGTAGAAGCCACGCTAACCAAACTGCACTACCTGCTCAGCCAGGGACTGGATACCGAAACCATTCGCAAGGCCATGAGCCAAAACCTGCGCGGCGAACTGACGCCGGATGATTAAGGAGACTGTAATGCCCCAACGAGCTCTGTTACTGGTCGATTTACAAAATGATTTCTGCGCTGGCGGTGCGCTGGCTGTTGCCGAAGGCGATAGCACGGTTGATGTTGCTAATGCCCTGATAAGTTGGTGCAAAGCACGCGGTGAAGCGGTCGTCGCCAGTCAGGACTGGCATCCGGCCAATCACGGCAGCTTCGCCAGCCAGCAAGGTGTAGAGCCTTATACACAGGGTCAGCTTGATGGCCTACCGCAAACCTTCTGGCCCGATCACTGTGTGCAACACAGCGAAGGTGCAGCGTTGCACCCTCTGCTGGCGCAAAAGTCGATTGATGCCGTGTTTCACAAAGGCGAAAATCCTTTAGTCGACAGTTACAGTGCCTTTTTTGATAACGGGCGGCGGCAGAAAACCGAGCTCGATGGCTGGTTGCGCGACCATGAAATCAATGAACTGATCATTATGGGGCTGGCTACGGACTATTGCGTGAAGTTTACCGTCCTGGACGCGTTACAGTTAGGTTATAAGGTGAACGTGATTACCGATGGCTGTCGCGGTGTGAATATCCAGCCACAGGACAGTGCGCACGCGTTTATGGAGATGTCAGCCGCTGGGGCAACATTGTACACGCTGGCAGACTGGGAAGAGACGCAGGGATAAAATTAGTCAGATCCATCTCTGGCCTACAATTCCTTAATTACATCGTAGGCCAGATAAACACGCCAGCATTGCATCTGACAATTGACACAATCAGCGAAAATTCAATTCACACCAGAAATTCGTTCCAGCGACACCTTCCGCGTTTCGATGCCAAAAATGGAGAGGACCAGCGCACATAACACCAACATGACACCAAGCACCATAAAGACCGTTATCGAACCATAATGCGTTAATAACGCCGCGACGCCATACGGAGTGAAGACCGCGACGATTCGTCCTACTGCATTAACAAATCCCGAGCCGCGCAGGCGTAAATGGGTTGGCCAAAGTTCCGGGATATACACCGCAGACGCGAAACAAACATACATATAAAGAAAGAAGATCATCACCAGGCCATAGCCTAAAATAGCCCATTCTGTAGTTTGTATCGAATATATATATCCCAACACAGCAATAATTATAAGCAAAGACGAGCCAAATAATCGGCGAGGAAAGTGATCAATAACTAACGCAGCTATAAATATTCCAACCGGAGCACCAATCATAATAACAGCGGTCATTAATATCGATTTATCAACATCAATACCAGAGTTAACAAATATGGTCGGTATCCATACGGTAATAGTATAAAGCGAAATATTCATTGCAATTAAAACCGTAATCGCGACTAACGTGCGCCGCAACATCTCGCCTTTAAATAGCAACCAAAAAGTACCACTGATTTCATGACTCCGACTTTCGCTTTGCCTCAAAGCAAGTGGTGGTAGATGAATACCCTTCTCTTTTTCGATTTGCTGCTCTACTTCACGAAGTTGCCTTTCTGCTCCCGGTAATTGTCCAATACCCGCCAACCAACGAGGCGACTCAATAAAATATTTACCAGAGAGTAACCATGCTAATATTATCCCAATACCGCCCAGCAGAAACATTATGCGCCAACTGAAGAAAGCGATAACGACAACGCCAATCGCCGCTGACAACATGGGCGACCAGTTGCCGACAAATGAGAGTCGCGCGGACCATTTTCCACGAACCAGAGCGGGAATAAACTCAGTAAATGAAGCATAGCCAACCATAATCAGCGCCCCCATTCCTGTCCCCATCAGGAAGCGAAAGAAGATGAGCCAGTACATATCAGGGACGAAAGCAGCGCCTGTCGCCGCAATACCGACAATCAGAAGGTTCATGCGGAATGCCCGGCGCCGTCCACAGTAATCACCAATGAATCCACCAGCAAGCGAACCGATGAAATAACCAAACATCAATGCCGACGTAAAAGCAGCATTGAGGAAATTATTTGACCATCCATTGCTTACCAGCTTTGCTAAAACAACATTGCCTGAATAACTTAAAAACCCCGTTAATAACAGACTAAAGCTGATTATGCCAAATATACGATAATGAAACCGGGCCAAAGGCAAGCGGTCCAGTCTTGCGCCAATTTGATCATATTGTTCCATTTGGTGCCTCGAATTTTGCTAAAAAAGGTAGCAATTGCGGCAAACTCACTTGCCGCATTTTTATCATCATTTTATTTCACGGGCGCTGGAACAAATAACATTGACAACGTGTGTTTAAGCTACCACACAAGCTGGATATTATTGTCTTTGCAAAACTCTTCCCATTCTGCACCCGGTGATTTATCAGTTATTATGTAATTAATATGACTAAAGTCAGCTAACTGAACAAAAGCTTTGCGATCAAACTTCGAGTGATCGACTAATAACGCAACTTCTGTCGCCTGGCGGATCATTGTCTTTTTGATTTCAGCTTCCGCTTCGTTCGAGTCCAGTGCGCCGCTGTTAATATCAAGACCTTTACAACTCATTACCATAATATCGACGTGATAACGACTGATGATCTCTTTAGTAATTCGTCCTTGCAGAGAAAGCGTGTTTTTGTTCAGTTCCCCACCGGTTGAAACAACTTTAATTTCTGACTGAGCCAGAACATGAATAGCTTCTGCCGAGTTGGTTAGCAACGTCAGCTCACTACGGTCTTGCAACAGTTTGAGCAATTCCATAACGGTACTACTGGAATCGGCTGCCATCGTCGTTTTATTGTCGATAAACGGCAGCGCCTTGCGAGCAATAAGCTGCTTCTCTTCATAAAACGACGAAGCTCGCTTATAGAAATGGATATTTTCCGTCAGCATCGCTGTATTTAAAACAGCGCCACCATAAGTTCTGGTCAAAAAGCCTTCATCTTCCAGCTTCTCAAGATCGCGGCGAATAGTTTCTTCGGTTACCTGAAAAATCGAGCTCAAATTCGAAACCGTTACTTTTTTATCGTTGGCAACCATCTGTTTAATTGCCTGAATCCTGTCTTTTGCCGCCACGATTACACCCCTGTCTCTTTTTACATCACATTAGCGCGATTATCGCATAAGCGATGTTTACTTTCAAAATAACCTGTTTGAATCACAGATTTTCATCACAGTTTTCACAGAAACAGAGGTGGATCGTGTGGGGTAGTTAACGCTCCAGGGCCTCTGCCATTTCCCTCATCAATGTTGCGTCTGCATCCGATAAGTTGATATTCAGCGCCGCCACATTTTCACGTACCTGTTCAGGCGCAGTTGCTCCGCTAAGAATGGAGATTAAATCGCTCTGTTTTAATATCCACGCCAGCGCCAGAGTAGGAATTGTGCACTGATAACGCGCACAAAGTGGCCGCCACTGTTCAAGCATATCAATCACTTTGAGCATGTTTTCACGCTGGAACCAAACTTTATTTGCCCGTGCGCCGCCTGGAATATAATCGCGAGTGATGGTACCTGTCAGCAGCCCCTGCTCTAACGGTGAATAGACCTGAACCACAATGCCGTTATCCCGACATAGCGGCAGCAATTCGTTTTCCATTGCCCGATCGAGGATGCTATATTTCGCCTGAATAATATCCAGCTCACCATATCGCAGATATTCGCGTATATGATCAGCTTCGACATTAGCAGCGCCTATCGAACGAATCTTCCCCTCAGCCTTCAGCTCATTAAGTACAGCTACGGTTTCTGCAATCGGCGTAAAACAAGGCGGCACCGACTGCCAGTGCGTCATGTAAATATCGATGTAGTCAATGCCGAGACGTTGCAAGCTGGCATCGACTTCTTCGCGGATAGATTCAGGAGAGAGGTTTTTGTACAACTGACGATCGCCGACTTTGTTGAATAAACTGCCTTCTCGTTCCCAGACAATACCGCATTTCGTTTCGACGACAATTTGTTCGCGTGGCAATTGTTTTAACGCCTGGCCGACAATAACTTCACTATTGCCAAAGTTATATCCTGGCGCAGTATCAATCAGGTTAATACCGCAACGATGAGCTTCAATAATCGTATCAATACAAATTTGCCGATCGAGATCGCCATTCCATGCAGGACCACCGCCAATGGCCCATGTCCCCAACCCCATCCGTGAAAGCGTTATATCCGTTGTGCCTAAAGGTATCATTTTCATTTGCCTTCATTACCCTTCATATTCTTCCAGCAATTGTTCGACCAGCTTTCTGTTTTTCACACCGGTGGTGGCACCAACACTCAGTACCGATATAGCTGCCGTTGCATTGGCAAAGCGCGCGCATTCACGCAGCTCTTTACCTTCCAGCAGTGCCGCAATAAAACCAGAAGCAAAGTTATCGCCCGCGCCAATGGTGTCGATGGCCGTAATTCCCGCTACTGCTGGTACCGTCATCGTCATTTCACCACGCTTGATAAAGCAGCCGTTTTTACCCGTCTTAATTACTACCGTTTTTACACCGCACTCAAGAAAGCAGTCAGCAATTTCATCCAACGTCTCTTTTCCGGTGAGTAATTTTGCCTCGGCAAAATTTGGAAACAGATAATCGACATAACGCAATGCTTCGCGAATATCATCCAGTGTTTCATTCAGACGAGGCTTGATCATATCGGCACAAATGATCATCTGCCGGGCTTTCGCTTGCGTAAAAATTTCAGTTAGCGCTTTACCATCCAATAGTGGACTGTTGAATATACTTGCTAGCGATAATAACTTTGCCTGAGAAAACCGTACAAAGTCGACATCATTAATATTCAATTTCCACAAACTGCCGTTGCGATTAGTGACAAATGTCCGCTCGCCATCCTCCGTTACAAGTCCAACGTTAATAGAGGTATCTACGCTGACGTCCTGTTTCAGGCTTTGAATATCAATATTCTCTTTGCAACAATGGTCGAGAATAAATTGTCCTGCGGCATCTTTACCAATGCGGCTCATTAATGCCGTGCGATGCCCCAGGCGAGAAATAATCGTTGCTTCATTGATTGCGTCGCCTCCCGTGGTCATTGCTATTCTTTCAAGCGGATAAGAATCTACGTCAAAAATTTTTTTACTGACCGGCTGTAATGGAATATCAACGATAGCGCCACCTATACATATAACTTCAAGATTGTCCATTACATTATTCCGCCTTGCCGTCTGAACCAAATAATTTGATTTTTTCTAATGCCCTTTCTTTAACTGCTTTACGGACTTCTCGCTCCAGGTGCAAGAAAGGCTGATCCTGATTTTCTTTCACTGCCACCATTGCGGCCTGGCACAGTTCAGTATGAATATTGATTTTCGCTATACCCAATGAAATCGCGGTTTTAATATCAGCATCACTGATCCCCGATGCGCCATGTAAAACCAGCGGAACAGAAACGGCATCGCGCACGCGTTTGACGACCTCAAAGTTCAATTGTGGCTCTGACGTATAAACCCCATGCTGGTTGCCAATGGCGACAGCCAATGAGTCACAGCCCGTGCGTTCAACAAATTCTGCGGCCTGGTCAGGATCGGTATAGTGATAGCCCGCCAGCGCTTCCTCATAAACGGTTTCATTACCGACATGTCCTAATTCCGCCTCTACCGGAATACCCAGCGGATGGAAGAAATCAACAGCCTCTTTGGTTAAACGAATATTTTCTTCGAAATCAAACGCGGATGCATCGCGCATTAAGGAGTTCATTCCATGAGTCCAGGCGTTATGGATAATTTCCATACTCCGGCCATGATCCCAGTGGGTAATTACCGGTACCGTTGCTTTTTGTGCCATTGATACCATCATATGCGAGAAATCTTCGAATGAGGTATTTCCGACAAATCCCGTACCAAAAGAAATAATAACCGGTGATTTTGCTTCTTCTGCTGCGTCGATAACCCCCATTAACATTTCAGCATTCCATACATTAAAATGGGCAATAGCATAATGTTTATTGGTAGCATCATTTTCCCAAAATCTGATATCTGCTAGCATATTCCGTTCTCCCGTAGTAATTAATCGCTAAGTTTAATAACGCCTTTAATAATGTCGCATTTGTTGTTAACCGACTCTTCAAATGCCTGTTGTACATCCTGGTAATCGTAAATATGCGTTACCATCGATTTCACATCGAATCGCCCTGATGAAATAGCTTCAATCGTGACCGGATAACGGTTGGCATAGCGGAAAACCGTCTGGATGGTGACTTCCCGATTGATTTTGAGAAAATTGATGGCCGAATCGCCGGGTACTGTGCCGACAATCATAATTTTTCCACCGCGCATCACCAGATAGGGAGCTTGTTTTACCGTTACCGCAGAACCCGCAGTTTCAAAAACAATATCTGCGCCCATGTCTTCGGTAAATTGCTGACAGCACGCAATAGTGTCTTGTTTAGCGCCATTGATGACCATTGCCGCGCCAAGCTGTTCCGCCATTGCCAGACGTTTTTCCAGCACATCAACGACGGCAATTTCTGTTGCTCCCAGGCATTTGCACGCTTGCAACGTCATCAAACCAATACAACCAGCTCCCAGAATAATTATCTTCTTACCCGGTTTAACATCTGCCAGCATGGCGGCGTGCATCCCGACCGCCGCAGGCTCCACCAGCGCCCCTTCCATCGTGTCCATATTGTCGGGCAGTTTGTAAGTAAAGCTCTCCGGATGACACAGATAGTGCGTTAATGCGCCGCGGTAGTTCGGTTGTGTCGCCATAAAATCAACGTCCGGACAGATGTTATATTTGCCTTCCAGACAGTAACGACAGTGACCGCAAGGAACGCCAGGTTCGATATTTACCCGATCCCCCGGTTTAAATTTGCGCACGCGGCTTCCCACAGCCACAACCGTCCCGGCGCATTCATGACCAAGGCCAATTTCTTGATTTGGGTCTTTAGGCGGAATAAACGGGCCTGATTCAAAACCATGTACATCTGAACCACAAATACCGACATATTCTACTTTAATCAAAACTTCATCTTCTTTAGGCACAGGTATTTCCGCTGAAATAATTTTCATTGTGCCCGGTACCTGCAATATTGCTTTTGAATTTTTCATTTTGAATCCACCAGTATTATTTATTGGCTACTGCATCAATACTTAAACTTTCAACGGAGACACCTTTGGTTTCAATTCCAATGGTGGCGATAGCAATTGCGACAATAATTGAAACCGCCCCCAGAAGAATAAAGACACCCGTTACGCCATAACTACTGAGCAGCACTGCAACGGCATAAGGTGCGGCAATACCACTGATTCGCCCTACCGCATTCGCCAGACCGGAGCCACGGAGTTTGGCCTCTGTCGGCCAGATCTCAGGGACATACACTGCTGAGGCATAGCAAACGTACATATAGACGAAAGTAATCAGGAAGAAACCAATCAACGTTATGAGCAACATACTGGTTTGCAGTGAATAGATATACCCGAGCACCGCAATCAGAATTAATAGCCCAACACCCATTGTTTTGCGCGGAATTTTATCCATCACCAACATAGCAATAAAAATGCCAAACGGCGCGCCAAACATACTCATAGTATTTAAGACAATGGAGTCTTTTAAATTAATTCCCTGGGTCATGAATATCGTTGGCAACCAGTTAATTAACGTGTACTGCACAACGTTCATGGCAATAAGTACACAAGAACCTAAAATAACGCGTCTTAGTAATACTCCCGTCAGTAAGGCAGAATACGGCACCGCTTGTGGCGCTTTACCGTCATCAGTAATAACCACTGGCGGTAAGGGTTTACCCGTCTGGCGTATGACGCCTTCTTCTATACTCCGCATGACTTTCTCGGCTTCCTGATACCGTCCGCGCGATTCCAGCCAGCGCGGGGATTCAGGAAAGTAGCGCCAGGCCAGCGCCGTAGCGATAAGCGACAATATTGCAGGAATAAGCAGTTGTACCCGCCAGTTCCACTCTGCGCTAATCAACGGCGTGAGTCCCATCGCTATCAATGAACAGAGCGGATATGACCAGTTGCCAATAAAGGAAACCCGACTGGACCACGTTCCACGATTTCTACCGGGCATATATTCGGTGAAACCAGCAAACAGTGTAACCAATAAAGCTCCCAACCCAACGCCCATCACAAAACGGCAGGCAATAAGGAAATCCATATTCGGTGAGAAAGCACCGACAACCATCGAGGCAATATGAATGGCCTCATAGAGGATGAACGCGTTTCTGCGACCGGTTTTGTCACCGATGATGCCGCCCACCAGCGCACCGAGAAACATTCCGGCGGTCGTGATTGCCGAGAATGTGGCGGTGGTGGAATTATCTGTCCAGCCCAACTCTTTCAGCTGCGCGAGGATCAAGCCACCAACGGCATTACTCCAGCAGACAAGCAAGCCAAATGCGACGATGGCAAACATTGACGAATGCCAGCGGCAATCCGGTAAGCGATCCAGCCGTGCACCACAATGCGGTTTTGTTATCTGTTCCATGCGATAACGTTCCTTCAGGAGAGTAGTTATTCATCAAAGTCGTAAGTCATGATCACTTTGATTGCGGTTTTATCGACCATCGCATCAAACCCTTCGCACCATTGCGAAAGGCCAATACGATGCGTGATCATCGGTTTGACGTTGATAGCACCGCTGGCTAATAGCCGGATAGCGTTACGCCAGGAGGTGGAGTCATAAGCCATATGTCCAATGATGCTTTTGTTCCAGGCGGTAATGTCATTAATCGAGAAATCAAGAGGTTTGAAGCCCATTCCAACGCGTACCACTTCCCCATTCGGGCGGAGCATTTCGATGGCTTGTTTCAATGCGATATTGGCACCGGAGCATTCAATCACCAGTCCCAAATTGTCTTTGCCACAAATTTGCTGGCAGCGCGCCACCACATCTTCGGTAGAACCATTTACTACTGCCGTTGCCCCCAGTTCTTTTGCAACCGGGAAGCGGACCGCCACATCTTCTTGCAGACCAACGACGACGATATTTACCGCCCCCATAATCCGCGCCATTTGTACGGAGAACAGCCCGAGTGGGCCAGTGCCGATGACGACCACATCCTGACCAGGAAGGAATTTCGATTGCTGCGCGATGGATTTGTAGGCATTACAGATAGGGTCAAGTACAGCTGCGTCCTCATAATCAACACCATCAGGGATTTCCCACAACGCATGACGATGAATTTTGAGAATTTC
Source organism: Escherichia sp. E4385 (assembly GCF_963883145.1). Lineage (NCBI taxonomy): Bacteria > Pseudomonadati > Pseudomonadota > Gammaproteobacteria > Enterobacterales > Enterobacteriaceae > Escherichia > Escherichia sp. E4385. The sequence continues at coordinate 61,429 of NZ_CAWOOJ010000011.1, read as the reverse complement.
ACCAGGAACCAGACAATATTTGGAAAAACCACCGCCCCAGGTATTGTTATCCAGACCAAGGTTTACTTTTTCTGTACAACACAGAAAATCACCTTGTTCACAGGCCGGACAAACGCCGCAAACGTGACCGCTGTTATCCGACACGACGCGTTGCCCCACTTTCCAGTCTTTGACTTTTTCACCAACCTGCGCAATACAACCTGCAAACTCATGGCCGCGGATAGAGTTAAACTCATCAGAACCGCTATCAACGTTGTAGTGTTTCATGTCTGCGCCACAGATAGCTGCGGCTTTAATTTCAATCACCACATCTTCCGGGCCACAAACGGGCCGTGGGACATCAATCATCTTGTAGCCGCCAAAGGCCTTGCCAAACCGAGCCAGTGCTTTCATTGCGTCATCCTTTGTGTTTTGTTTTGCTTAGATGACCATCATACTTACCCACATAATTTTTGAGGTCAACATTAAATCTTTAAAACACAGATATTGATCTGCGATTTACAACTTAGATCACAAATACGCAGAAAACCTGAGAATGGGTTACAGATTGATGGAAGGCGGTACGCAAAAGAGGGAAATTCAGCAGTGATCCCTACTTAACGAAAGAAAGGATGCAGGGATGAAAAATTCAGGGGGGTTAATACAGACGTGAAGCTCCGGAAAGGTTTAAAGCTACAAACGAAATCGACGAGGGATTGGACAATTAATTTCAGGCAATCCCCTTTATTAATTACCTGTAAAGGGGATAACTCCATCACTTAAACATAGCAATCGGCTTCGCCGTAATACCAAAATCTTCTTTCAGTTGCTGCTTGCTCTTCATCACCATCTGACCGTTGGTGTCGATGGTCATATGCTGCGCGTCGGTATTGTTTCGAGCTTGCCAAAGCATGACCAGTTGCAGGCAGTTCTCTTTTTGTTGTTCGGTCAGCGCAACGCCATCTGGCCATTTTCCCAGTTCAACAGCGGTCGATAAACGCTGATAAACCTCAGGCGTCATGCTGTTGATCATTTCATCAAGATTCATGATTTTTCCGCTCCTGTGGAATAAGTTGCTGAATCGTTTTTTCAACCGTTGACTTCTTCGCCATTTTCACCATCAGTGAAACGTAAAGAGGCTGAGTTAATACAATAACGTTCGCCTGTGGGCTGCGGCCCATCAGGAAAGACATGTCCAAGATGGGCATCACAGTTACCGCAACGAATCTCGATGCGCTGCATTCCATGTGACAAGTCTTTGATATAACGAATTGAATCTTCACTCACCGGTTCGTAAAAGCTCGGCCAGCCACAACCTGAATCATATTTAGACTGGGAGTGAAACAGAGGGGCATCGCAGATCAAACAGTGGTAAAGGCCGTCACGCTTATTGTGCAGTAAACGGCCAGTAAATGGCGGCTCGGTCCCGTGATTCTGTGTCACGTAAAACTGCATCTCGGACAATTTGTTTTTCAGTTCGTCTGCCGAAGGTTTGTTAGCCATTTGCTCACATCTCACTTTAATCACGCTCACATTACGCGACCAATTCTAACAAAACATTAACACCAACTGACAAAAATTTGTCCTAAACTTGATCTCAGCGAAATGGCAGCGCCTAAATCGTGATGAAAATCACATTTTTATCATAATTGCCCTTTAAAATTCTCGGCGCCGCCCTCATGTGGTTTCAGGCACAAAGGAAGAGTGAGGCAAGTCAGTCGCGTAATGCTTAGGCAGAGGATTGATTTGTCGCAATGATTGACACGATTCCGCTTGACGCTGCGTAAGGTTTTTGTAATTTTACAGGCAACCTTTTATTCACTAACAAATAGCTGGTGGAATATATGACTATCAAAGTAGGTATCAACGGTTTTGGCCGTATCGGTCGCATTGTTTTCCGTGCTGCTCAGAAACGTTCTGACATCGAGATCGTTGCAATCAACGACCTGTTAGACGCTGATTACATGGCATACATGCTGAAATATGACTCCACTCACGGTCGTTTCGACGGCACCGTTGAAGTGAAAGACGGTCATCTGATCGTTAACGGTAAAAAAATCCGTGTTACCGCTGAACGTGATCCGGCTAACCTGAAATGGGACGAAGTTGGTGTTGACGTTGTCGCTGAAGCAACTGGTCTGTTCCTGACTGACGAAACTGCTCGTAAACACATCACCGCTGGTGCGAAAAAAGTGGTTATGACTGGTCCGTCTAAAGACAACACTCCGATGTTCGTTAAAGGCGCTAACTTCGACAAATATGCTGGCCAGGACATCGTTTCCAACGCTTCCTGCACCACCAACTGCCTGGCTCCGCTGGCTAAAGTTATCAACGATAACTTCGGTATCATCGAAGGTCTGATGACCACCGTTCACGCTACCACCGCTACTCAGAAAACCGTTGACGGCCCGTCTCACAAAGACTGGCGCGGCGGCCGTGGCGCTTCTCAGAACATCATCCCGTCCTCTACCGGTGCTGCTAAAGCTGTAGGTAAAGTACTGCCAGAACTGAATGGCAAACTGACTGGTATGGCGTTCCGCGTTCCGACTCCGAACGTATCCGTAGTTGACCTGACCGTTCGTCTGGAAAAAGCTGCAACTTACGAGCAGATCAAAGCTGCCGTTAAAGCTGCTGCTGAAGGCGAAATGAAAGGCGTTCTGGGCTACACCGAAGATGACGTAGTATCTACCGATTTCAACGGCGAAGTTTGCACTTCCGTGTTCGATGCTAAAGCAGGTATCGCTCTGAACGACAACTTCGTGAAACTGGTATCCTGGTACGACAACGAAACCGGTTACTCCAACAAAGTTCTGGACCTGATCGCTCACATCTCCAAATAAGTTGAGATGACACTGTGATCTATAAAGAGCGACTTCGGTCGCTCTTTTTTTTACCTGATGAAATGAAGTTAAAGGACTGCGTCATGATTAAGAAAATTTTTGCCCTTCCGGTCATCGAACAAATTACCCCTGTCCTCTCCCGTCGTAAACTGGATGAACTGGACCTTATTGTGGTCGATCATCCCCAGGTAAAAGCCTCTTTTGCATTACAGGGCGCTCATCTTCTCTCGTGGAAACCTGCGGCTGAGGAAGAAGTTCTGTGGTTGAGCAACAATACCCCGTTTAAAAATGGTGTCGCCATTCGCGGCGGCGTACCGGTTTGCTGGCCGTGGTTTGGTCCGGCTGCACAACAAGGTCTGCCTGCGCACGGTTTTGCCCGTAACCTGCCGTGGACGCTGAAATCACATAGTGAAGATGCCGATGGCGTGGCGCTGACTTTCGAATTGACACAAAGCGAAGAGACGAAAAAATACTGGCCACACGACTTTACGCTATTAGCGCATTTCCGCGTGGGTAAAACCTGTGAAATCGATCTTGAATCACATGGCGAATTTGAAACCACCTCTGCCCTGCATACCTACTTTAATGTTGGCGATATTGCCGGGGTGAGCGTCAGTGGTCTGGGCGATCGCTACATTGATAAAGTGAATGATGCAAAAGAAGGTGCACTAACTGACGGGGTCCAGACATTCCCGGATCGTACCGACCGCGTGTATCTGGATGCCCAGGATTGCAGTGTGATTAATGACGAGGCGTTAAATCGTATTATCGCCGTAGGCCACCAGCATCATCTGAACGTCGTTGGCTGGAACCCAGGACCGGCGCTTTCTGTCAGCATGGGCGATATGCCGGATGATGGCTACAAAACATTTGTTTGTGTGGAAACAGCTTACGCTTCAGAAACTCAAAAAGTCACCAAAGAGAAACCTTCACATCTGGCGCAATCCATTCGCGTTGCCAAACGTTAATTTGCGTTAGTCACTGTGCCGGATGCATGCATCCGGCCTTGCAGCAAATCACACCATATCCAGCGCAGTTTTTCCTTTTGGTGCCGGGTACGCTTTTTCCAGCATCGCCAGTTCTTCCCCTGAAAGCGTCAATTCCAACACTGCCGCATTTTGTTGGACATGTGCGACAGTTGCCGCTTTCGGAATCGCCATCACGCCCTGATGGCTGATCACCCACGCCAGCAGAACTTGCGCCGCAGTGACATTGTGAGCATGAGCAATTTCGTTGACCACTGCGTTTTTTAGCAAGCCATTACGTAAGCGCCCGGCCTGCGCCAATGGACTGTATGCCATCACTGGCATATGTTGTTGCTGACACCAGGGTAGCAGATCATATTCAATACCGCGCGAGCCGAGATGATAAAGCACCTGATTGGTAGCGCATTGATTTCCCCCTGGCACCTGCCAGAGTTCCTGCATGTCGGCATAATCAAGATTAGAAACGCCCCAGCGCCGAATTTTGCCCTGGGCGATCAGTTTTTCCATTGCCGCAACAGTCTCTTCAAAAGCGAAACTGCCAGACCAGTGCAATAAGTAGAGATCGAGATAATCGGTATTGAGACGACGTAAACTGGCTTCGCAAGCGTTAATGGCTTTTTGCCCGCCGGCATTCCACGGATAGACTTTGGAGACGAGGAAAACCTTATCACGCAGGCCGGATAATGCTTCACCAACCATCTTTTCGGCACCGCCTTCGGCATACATTTCAGCGGTATCAATGAGAGTTAAACCAAGATCAATGCCCGCACGCAGTGCATCAACTTCGGTTTTACGCTGACTGACCTCTTCGCCCATATACCATGTTCCCTGCCCTATGGCTGGCAGTGAGACATCGCCACTAAATTGAATCGTTTTCTGTTGCATCGCTTCCTCCCAGTTTTTGCACCACCGTAATGCAAAACAGGGCATTACGCCCTGTTTTTATGCACAAAATGCCCTGGAAAGATGCATTATCAGAATTTGTAGGTGATCCCGGTAGAAATCAGGCCAGTCCAGGATTTATCCACCATCGGGCTGTCGGTAACTTCGTCAGACAGGCGGGTATAGCGCGCGGTGCCATAAACGTTCCAGTCGCCGAGGAAGTTGTAGCTGGCGCTCAGCTCCAGATACGGGCTCCAGCTGTCATTCGGGTTATAGCCACGCAGGCCGCTGCGAGCGGACTCTTTACGCGATACGCCATAATAGTATTCGTTATGGTTTTCGCTGTTCCACTGAACACCGATACCCGGGGTCAGAGTCAGACCACCATTGGTGTAACGGTATAACCAGGCAGTATCCCAGACAATGCCGTTGCTGTTATCCAGGGTATCGCCAGCCAGGGTGGTACGCAGGTAACCATACTGGGTAAAGTGAGCGTAAGACAGACCTGCCATCATGGTGCTCTTACGGTCATCCAGGTGACGCATTTGGTGATCGCCACTGTCTTTGGCTTTGAAGTAGAGCGGCGACCAGTAAGCGGTAATCGAAAGTTTATCCGTTGCATCATTCCACAGGTAGTAACCACCACCTAAGCCACGGAACCAGAAGTTATCGCCTTCGTAGTTGATTACTGGTACTGGGTAAACATCGGTATCGTAATCTTTATAAGGGTGTTCAACGACACCTACGCCTGCGCCCAGGGAAAAATTACCTTCAGCGTGTGCTACGCCTGCAGACGTTGCGATAAGCACTCCAAGTGCCAGAAGTTTGAGTTTGGTCACAATTAATTATTCCTTAAACAAATGTTTAGCGGGCGACAAAGTTTACCCGTCAATACAACGAAACCCAAACTTTTTGCGTTTTCATTTCAAAAGGTAACTGTTTAATTTTCCTGACGCTGATGACGCGGCGCTTACAGCTGAATGAATTTTGCGTTAATGGCGGCATTATTCTTTACATTAGTTATGCAATTTTTATGGATGAGTTGTTGATATGCCATTGAAATTCAGAAAGCCGTGCAGGCAAGTTTCTCAATTGCCATCTACGCTTAATTTTGAAGGTGTATCACCGGGCACGTTGGTCTCATGGTCCGCAGGATGGCATGAGAGTTGCTGTGTTTTAGCAAGAGACGTCGTTCAGTTTACCTCTTCCGGGAGCCTCTACTATTCATATGAACGGCTCTTAACCTGTGCTAAAAAACGAAAGGACGGCATACCATGAATATATTCGATCACTATCGCCAGCGATATGAAGCTGCCAAGGACGAAGAGTTCACACTGCAGGAGTTTCTTACCATTTGTCGGCAAGATCGCAGTGCTTATGCCAACGCGGCAGAGCGGCTATTGATGGCTATTGGTGAGCCTGTCATGGTCGATACAGCCCAGGAGCCCAGACTTTCTCGACTCTTTTCTAACCGGGTCATCGCACGTTATCCGGCATTTGAAGAGTTTTACGGCATGGAAGACGCGATTGAACAGATTGTCTCTTATCTGAAACACGCGGCTCAGGGGCTGGAAGAGAAGAAACAAATCCTGTATCTGCTGGGACCTGTGGGTGGGGGTAAGTCGTCACTTGCTGAACGACTGAAATCATTAATGCAACGCGTGCCTATTTATGTATTGAGCGCCAACGGTGAGCGAAGCCCGGTTAACGATCATCCGTTCTGTCTGTTCAATCCACAGGAAGATGCGCAGATCCTTGAAAAAGAGTACGGCATTCCACGCCGCTACCTTGGCACCATTATGTCGCCGTGGGCGGCAAAACGTCTGCATGAATTTGGTGGCGACATCACTAAATTCCGCGTGGTCAAAGTGTGGCCGTCTATTCTGCAACAGATTGCCATTGCCAAAACGGAACCGGGCGATGAGAACAACCAGGATATTTCCGCGCTAGTGGGGAAAGTGGATATTCGTAAACTCGAACACCACGCCCAGAACGATCCGGATGCCTACGGCTATTCCGGTGCGCTGTGCCGCGCCAACCAGGGGATCATGGAATTTGTTGAGATGTTCAAAGCACCGATTAAAGTGCTGCATCCCCTGTTAACCGCCACTCAGGAAGGTAACTACAACGGGACGGAAGGTATCTCCGCCCTGCCGTTCAACGGGATTATTCTCGCCCACTCGAACGAATCTGAATGGGTGACTTTCCGTAATAATAAAAACAACGAAGCCTTCCTCGACCGTGTCTATATCGTGAAGGTGCCATATTGCTTGCGTATTTCCGAAGAGATCAAAATCTACGAGAAATTACTTAATCATAGTGAATTGACTCACGCGCCATGCGCGCCAGGCACGCTGGAAACATTATCACGTTTTTCCATTCTTTCGCGCCTGAAAGAGCCAGAAAACTCCAGCATTTATTCGAAGATGCGCGTTTATGATGGCGAAAGCCTGAAAGATACCGATCCGAAAGCCAAGTCATATCAGGAATATCGTGATTACGCGGGCGTCGATGAAGGGATGAACGGTCTGTCTACGCGTTTCGCGTTTAAGATCCTCTCCCGCGTGTTCAACTTCGATCACGTGGAAGTGGCGGCTAACCCGGTTCATCTGTTCTACGTTCTTGAACAGCAGATTGAACGCGAGCAGTTCCCGCAAGAACAGGCCGAACGCTATCTGGAGTTCCTGAAAGGTTATCTGATCCCGAAATATGCCGAGTTTATCGGCAAAGAGATTCAGACGGCCTACCTTGAATCCTATTCTGAATATGGGCAGAACATTTTCGACCGTTATGTCACCTATGCGGATTTCTGGATTCAGGATCAGGAGTATCGCGACCCGGATACTGGTCAATTGTTTGATCGCGAGTCGCTGAACGCCGAGCTGGAGAAAATCGAAAAACCGGCGGGGATCAGCAATCCGAAAGATTTCCGTAACGAGATCGTCAACTTTGTACTGCGTGCCAGAGCGAATAACAGCGGACGCAATCCGAACTGGACCAGTTACGAAAAACTGCGCACGGTCATTGAGAAGAAAATGTTCTCCAATACCGAAGAGTTGTTGCCGGTCATTTCGTTTAACGCCAAAACCTCAACCGACGAGCAGAAGAAACACGACGATTTTGTCGACCGTATGATGGAAAAAGGCTACACCCGTAAACAGGTACGTTTACTGTGCGAATGGTATTTGCGCGTACGTAAATCGTCTTAACAACAACGGCCCGGTGCGCATGCGCCGGGCCTACAACGACAGCGAACCGTGTGCCAGACAGGCGGCAACACAGGCGTAGCATACAGTTGGCAAATGCAGTACGGGGGGCATATGACCTGGTTTATTGACCGGCGTCTGAACGGCAAAAATAAAAGCATGGTGAATCGCCAGCGTTTTTTACGCCGTTATAAAGCGCAAATTAAACAGTCGATCTCCGAGGCCATTAATAAGCGTTCGGTGACCGATGTCGACAGCGGCGAGTCCGTTTCCATTCCAACGGAAGATATCAGCGAACCAATGTTTCATCAGGGGCGTGGCGGCTTGCGCCATCGCGTTCATCCGGGCAACGACCATTTCGTACAGAACGACCGTATTGAGCGGCCTCAAGGCGGCGGCGGTGGTTCTGGTAGCGGTCAGGGCCAGGCCAGCCAGGACGGTGAAGGTCAGGATGAATTCGTCTTTCAGATTTCGAAAGATGAGTATCTCGATCTGCTGTTTGAAGATTTGGCTTTACCAAATCTGAAACAAAACCAGCAACGCCAGTTGACCGAATTTAAAACGCATCGCGCGGGTTATACCGCTAACGGCGTTCCGGCCAATATTAGCGTGGTACGCTCATTGCAAAATTCGCTGGCGCGACGTACCGCGATGACCGCGGGCAAGCGGCGGGAACTGCACGCGCTGGAAGAAGATTTAGCGATAATCAGCAATACTGAACCTGCGCAACTGCTGGAAGAGGAACGCTTGCGCAAAGAAATAGCCGAACTGCGAGCTAAAATTGAACGTGTTCCTTTCATCGACACTTTCGATTTACGCTACAAAAATTATGAGAAACGGCCCGATCCCTCCAGCCAGGCAGTAATGTTCTGCCTGATGGACGTTTCTGGCTCGATGGATCAGTCCACCAAAGATATGGCCAAACGTTTTTACATTCTTCTGTATCTGTTCCTGAGCAGAACATACAAGAACGTAGAAGTCGTTTACATTCGCCATCATACCCAAGCGAAAGAAGTTGATGAACATGAGTTTTTCTACTCACAGGAAACGGGCGGCACCATTGTTTCCAGCGCACTGAAACTGATGGATGATGTGGTAAAAGAGCGTTATAACCCGGCGCAGTGGAATATCTATGCTGCGCAAGCATCGGACGGCGACAACTGGGCTGATGACTCTCCGCTGTGCCATGAGATACTGGCGAAGAAATTACTGCCAGTTGTTCGTTATTACAGCTATATCGAAATTACCCGTCGTGCTCATCAGACATTGTGGCGCGAATATGAGCACCTGCAATCTACTTTCGAAAACTTTGCGATGCAGCATATCCGCGATCAGGATGATATTTATCCGGTATTCCGTGAACTGTTTCATAAGCAAAACGCAACTACTAAAGACTAATACCATCAGCCAGGTCATTATTACCTGGCTGATTTTTAGCTTACTGTAAATTATTTAATTTATTACATACGTTAGCTTACAATTGCTTTAAGTATGACAGCGCAACCTTTACACAATTTAGTTCCAGAAAACAATCATTCGGAAAAATGATTCGGTTAACACGTATTTTCCCGGGGCTATTCTTTAATTATTTTTTATTGATAGCGAAAATTGATCTTGGTCAAAACTATATATCTCGAGCATCAATAAAATTCAGCACTCACATTGCTCTCCTTTTTATGATTTCTATGTGTACACAAAAGCTAAAAGCACAAAGCTTTTTTATTTTCAGTTTACTGCTGACATTGATTTTATTTTGCATCACCACCTTATATAACGAAAACACCAATGTAAAACTCATCCCGCAGATGAATTACCTGATGGTTGTTGTGGCTTTGTTTTTCCTTAACGCCGTCATTTTTCTATTCATGCTAATGAAATATTTCACTAACCGTGAAATTTTACCAACACTCATTTTAAGCCTTGCATTTTTAAGTGGCATTTTCTATTTAACTGAAACCATTGTCATTATTCATAAACCTATCAGTGACAGTACGCTTATTCAGGCTAAATCAAATGATGTTTCCATATTATATCTGTTTCGCCAGCTAAGTTTCATTTGCTTAACAGCGTTAGCTCTCTTCTGTTATGACCGAAAAAGTATTCTAACGAACAACAAGAAAAAAACCTGCATCCTGTTGTTGGCGCTGATACCTTTCATGTTGTTTCCCTTACTGGCACACAACCTGAGCAGTTATAATCCTGACTATTCCTTATACGTCGTAGATTACTGTCCGGATAGCAATTCTGCGAGCTGGGGAATTAACTACACAAAAATTTTGGTTTGTCTGTGGGCATTTTTGCTGTTCTTTATTATCATGCGCACACGACTAGCAAGCGAACTTTGGCCGTCAATAGCGTTATTATGTCTGGCATCGCTCTGCTGTAACTTACTTCTGCTGACTCTGGATGAATACAATTACACCATTTGGTACATCAGTCGTGGTATCGAAGTTTCCAGCAAACTGTTTGTTGTTGCTTTTCTGATTTATAATATTTTTCAGGAGCTGCAACTCTCCAGCAAACTGGCGGTTCATGATGTGTTGACCAATATTTATAATCGCCGTTACTTTTTCAACAGCGTAGAGTCATTATTGTCGCGACCTGTTGTGAAGGATTTTTGTATCATGCTGGTAGATATTAACCAGTTCAAACGCATCAATGACCAATGGGGGCATCATGTGGGTGATAAAGTGCTGGTTTCAATTGTCGATATTATCCAGCAAAGTATCCGCCCCGATGACATTTTAGCCCGTCTTGAGGGTGAAGTATTTGGCCTGCTATTTACCGAACTCAATGCTGCCCAGGCAAAAATTATTGCTGAACGTGTGCGTAAAAATGTCGAACTCCTGACCGGCTTTAGTAACAGATATGCTGTTCCTGAACCAATGACTATCAGCATTGGCAGTGTTTTTTCCACCGGAGATACGCACAATCTTTCACTTGTCATGACAGAAGCAGATAAAGCCTTACGTGAGGCGAAAAGCGAGGGAGGCAACAAAGTGATTATTCATCGTCTTTGAGTGCAAAAATATTCACCGCCATGCTTTTTGCGTGGCTTTTGCATACAATTAATATCTAATACCACTAAATTTCTCCTCCCCAACGGCACAGAGATGAGTATAATTAGCGCCCCTGTGCCAGGCCGCAATCGAACTTTAACTGGTTTTCTCATTTCACTAACCGAAGGAGTGCCATTTATCATGAAATTGCACCATAGAATGCTCCGGCATTTTATCGCCGCAAGTGTCATTGTGCTGACATCTTCCTTCCTTATTTTTGAACTTGTCGCCAGCGACAGAGCGATGAGCGCCTACTTGCGCTATATCGTCCAGAAAGCGGATTCCTCCTTTCTCTATGATAAGTATCAAAATCAGAGTATTGCCGCACATGTCATGCGCGCACTTGCTGCTGAGCAGTCAGAGGTGTCGCCAGAACAGCGACGTGCTATCTGTGAGGCTTTTGAAACGGCCAATAATACTCATGGATTAAATCTGACGGCCCATACTTATTCTGGCTTGCGCGGGACATTACAGAGCGCATCCGATGACTGTGACACAATTGTGGAAGCAGCGGCGCTATTACCCGCATTTGATCAAGCGGTGGAAGGTAATCGCCACCAAGATGAATATGGTTCCGGTCTTGGGATGGCCGAAGAGAAATTTCACTATTATCTCGATCTCAATGACCGCTATGTCTATTTTTATGAGCCGGTAAATGTTGAATACTTCGCCATGAATAACTGGTCGTTTTTGCAATCAGGAAGCATTGGCATTAACCGTAAAGACATTGAAAAGGTGTTTACCGGTCGAACCGTATTATCGAGCATTTACCAGGATCAGCGTACCAAACAGAATGTGATGAGCCTGCTGACGCCGGTTTATCTCGCAGGTCAACTTAAAGGGATAGTGCTGCTGGATATCAATAAAAACAACCTGCGGAATATCTTTTACACTCATGACCGCCCTCTCCTCTGGCGTTTTCTCAATGTTACGCTTACCGATGTAGATTCGGGTCGGGACATTATTATCAACCAGAGTGAAGACAATCTGTTTCAGTATGTCAGTTACGTCCATGACTTACCTGGCGGAATTCGCGTTACATTATCCATTGATATTCTTTACTTTATTACATCTTCATGGAAAAGCGTTGTCTTCTGGCTGCTGACGGCATTGATATTACTGAATATGGTGCGCATGCACTTCCGCTTGTACCAAAACGTGACTCGCGAAAATATTAGCGATGCGATGACCGGATTGTATAACCGCAAAATATTGACTCCTGAATTGCAGCAACGCTTGCAACGCCTGGTTCAGGCAGGTTCTGCAGTCATGTTCATTGCTATTGACATGGACAAGTTAAAGCAAATTAATGACACACTCGGCCACCAGGAAGGTGATTTAGCGATTACTTTATTGGCACAGGCGATTAAACAGTCGATTCGTAAAAGCGATTATGCTATCCGTCTCGGCGGTGATGAATTTTGCATCATCCTGGTCGATTCGACGCCACAAATTGCTGCGCAATTGCCTGAACGTATTGAAAAACGCCTGCAACACATCGCACCGCAAAAAGAGATCGGCTTCTCTTCCGGCATTTATGCGATGAAAGAAACCGATACGATTCACGATGCTTATAAAGCGTCCGACGAACGTCTGTATGTCAATAAACAGAACAAAAACAGCAGTTCATGATAATCTTCTGTGGTTGTTTAGTTATAAATCCAGGAGCGTGAAATGACTGAAACGGCTAAAGGAAGCGTGACGCATCAGCGCTTAATCGCTTTATTATCACAAGAAGGCGCTAACTTCCGCATCGTCACCCACGAAGCGGTGGGCAAATGTGAAGCGGTGTCAGAAATTCGCGGCACCGCTTTAGGTCAGGGCGCTAAGGCGCTGGTATGTAAAGTCAAAGGTAATGGCGTTAATCAACATGTATTAGCGATACTTCCTGCCGATCAACAGGCCGATCTGAGCCAACTCGCCAGTCACATTGGCGGGTTACGCGCCTCGCTTGCCAGCCCGGCGGAGGTCGATGAACTCACGGGCTGCGTTTTTGGCGCCATCCCGCCTTTCAGCTTCCACCCCAAACTCAAACTGGTCGCTGACCCACTACTCTTCGAGCGATTCGATGAAATTGCCTTCAACGCAGGCATGCTGGATAAATCAGTTATTCTTAACACCGCAGATTATTTACGCATTGCGCAACCAGAGCTGGTCCATTTCCGCCGTACTGTATAACTAGCTGGTCCGTTCAAGTAGCAAAACTGACAGTACCAGCACAACCGCAATGGCAAAAAACGATGACGTGATAATCAGTGTCTCAATGAACATTTGATCGTTCATGGTTTTACCCCTGGAGATAACTGTTTTCACGTTATTGTTAGCGTACGCACATGGCAGTTTGATGACAATTCTCCCTATTTTTTATGCAAAAAGTGTAATTAATGTCTGATTCCTGCCCTCAGCAAGCGTAAAGTACGAGGGATAATTATTTTTTGGCAAGGAAACCACGATGTTTGATGTCACTTTGTTAATCCTCCTCGGATTAGCTGCGCTGGGCTTTGTCAGCCACAACACCACTGTCGCCGTTTCAATTCTGGTGTTGATCATTGTCCGCGTCACACCGTTGAGCACCTTTTTCCCCTGGATTGAAAAACAAGGGTTGAGTATCGGGATAATTATTCTCACCATCGGTGTTATGGCCCCAATCGCCAGCGGGACGCTGCCACCGTCGACACTTGTTCACTCGTTTCTGAACTGGAAATCATTAGTCGCTATTGCCGTAGGCGTGATTGTTTCCTGGCTTGGCGGACGCGGCGTCACGTTAATGGGTAGTCAGCCACAACTGGTAGCCGGATTGCTGATGGGTACGGTTTTAGGCGTAGCGCTTTTTCGCGGTGTGCCCGTCGGCCCGCTTATTGCTGCTGGCCTGGTTTCGCTGATAATTGGTAAGCAGTAGTTTTTGCCGCAGCCGCCATAACCATAAAAACAAAGTGCTATAGTGGCGTGGCAATGTTGCGTGAAAGGGAGAACAAACACGATGAATATTCAGTGTAAACGCGTCTATGATCCGGCTGAACAAGGCGATGGTTATCGCGTACTGGTCGATCGTCTCTGGCCGCGTGGTATCAAAAAAACAGATTTAGCACTTGATGAATGGGACAAAACCATCACGCCTTCAACGGAATTACGCAAAGCCTTTCACGGCGAAGTGATCGATTTTGAAACCTTTCGCGAACAATATCTTGCAGAACTGGCGCAGCATGAGCAAGAAGGGAAACGACTGGCGGATATTGCCCGCCAGCAGACACTAACCCTACTCTATTCGGCAAAAAATACCACGCAAAACCATGCTCTGGTGCTGGCCGATTGGCTACGCAGTTTGTAATTCTCGCCCGGCATCCGGTTGTTATTTTCTATCAGCCGGATGATCCCTCCGCCATAATGCCCATTCATCAATCGTTTCGCCGCCCGGTAATTTGCAATTGTTGCTGACCCCTTGCGCTGTTTGTACCGGAATAAGCGTACCTCCCTTTTGCTGGCAGTAGACCGATGCAGGATTAGCCATTCCAACATGTGGCGGTTTAGGCGCATCGGGTTGAGAAGCAGTTGAACACCCCGCCAGGACTAACAGGCAAGGCAAAACAAAACGGATAATTTTCATATAGTGATCTCACTCGTTTATCTACACTTTAGAGTATCGCGGTATCGTTATGTTTTGCAGCACTATTTCTTTTACATTCATTCGAAATATATTACGTCTGGTTTCATCTTTGTTGATGATGTTTTATCATGCCTGTAAAGATTAAATATTCAGCATTTTACCTACCACCGCCTGGAGTTCTTTCGTGTCAGATCAGATCATTGCCCGCGTCTCGCAGTCACTCGTCTCGGAACAGTCTCTGGAAAGTCTGGTCCGGCAACTTCTGGAGATGCTGGAAATGGTTACCGACATGGAGTCGACGTATCTGACAAAAGTGGATATTGACGCGCGCCTGCAACACATTTTGTATGCCCGTAATAGCCAGAAAATGCACATCCCGGAGAATTTTACCGTTTCCTGGGATCACTCATTGTGCAAACGCGCAATTGATGAGAACTGTTTTTTCAGCGATGAAGTCCCTGACCGTTGGGGCGACTGCATTGCGGCACGCAATCTTGGGATCACGACATTTCTGAGCACGCCGATTCACTTACCGGATGGCTCATTCTACGGCACGCTTTGCGCCGCCAGCAGCGAGAAACGCCCGTGGAGCGAACGCGCGGAGCAAGTTTTGCAGTTATTCGCCGGGCTTATTACACAATACATCCAAAAAGAGGCGCTGGTTGAGCAATTGCGTGAAGCTAATGCGGCGTTGATTGCGCAATCTTATACTGACTCTTTGACGGGACTGCCGAATCGAAGGGCAATTTTTGATAATCTGACGACACTGTTTTCTCTCGCGCGGCATCTGAAACGTAAAGCCATTATTGCCTTTATCGATCTGGATAACTTCAAATTAATCAATGACCGTTTTGGTCATAATAGCGGAGATCTGTTTCTTATTCAGGTTGGCCAGCGCCTTAACACACTACATCAGAATAGCGAGATTATTGGTCGTCTCGGCGGTGATGAATTTTTGGTCGCATCGCTGGCCGATGAAAATGCCGATATCCCGTCATTGCGTGAGCGTATTCAGCAGCAAATACGCGGTGAATATCACTTAGGTGATGTTGACTTGTTTTATCCTGGCGCCAGCCTCGGCATTATTGAAGTGGATCCTGAAACAACTGATGCCGACAGCGCCCTGCATGCCGCAGATATCGCAATGTACCAAGAGAAAAAACACAAAGAGAAAAAACCTTTTGTCGCGCATTCAGCTCTGGATTCCTGAGGCGTATTCAAATCCTTTTGATTGGTGATAACATGCGAATCGGTATTATTTTCCCTGTCGTAATCTTTATTACGGCAGTCGTATTTTTAGCGTGGTTTTTTATTGGCGGCTATGCTGCCCCGGGAGCATAAAGATGAAAAAAACAACGATTATTATGATGGGTGTTGCGATTATTGTCGTCCTTGGTACCGAGCTAGGGTGGTGGTAACACAGCACCTGTAAAAATAGCAAAGGCTGCGAAAAAGCAGCCTTTGTTTTATTTGAGCGTTAGCTTTTGACTTTTCTGTAGATAAACAGCACGACAAGCGCACCGATCACCGCAACCACGAAGCTGCCAAAGTTAAAGCCATCGACTTTACCAAAGCCAAACAGTGTACTGATCCATCCGCCAACCACGGCGCCGACAATCCCCAACAGGATAGTCATGAAGAATCCACCACCATCTTTACCTGGCATAATCCACTTCGCCAGAATACCAGCAATAAGCCCAAAAATAATCCATGACAGAATGCCCATTTTATCCTTCCTTATCTGTTTTGTATTAGCGAGTTGGTCGCTAATAAAAAGCATAGCACAACATCAAAGAAGTAAAAATTGTGATGAGCATCACGCATATTTTTTTTGCGATGGCGCATAAAATGGCGAATTTTTCTATCAGGTAAAATTACCAGCCACAAACATCATGTTCGTTTTCTGTGTCATAAGAGCGCACCGTGTTAACAAGATCTTTTAACACTTCCGCCGCAACTTCTGGCACCAGCAATGTCATCGGTGTCTCTGTTTCGTAATCAACAGAGACACCATTACTGTTATTGGTGACGGTTACGGTATACGTTGCTTTGCCCATAATTCATCTCCCGGTATGAATGACTTTCCGTTGTTTTGCGCCTTCCATCAGGACTTCAGGGGCAACGAAGAAGTCGATGTTGAAATAAGTATCGTCTGTCATGGCTTCAATGTTGTGCCATTTTTCCGGCGGGAACACCGCAAATTGCCCCGCTTCGATAAGGATCACCTGATCAGGTTCTGTGCTGTGTTCATCAGCATAGCCGAGATATTTGACCGCCCCATGCATAACGGACAATCGAGGGTAAACCCCGGGACGAGTTCCTTTATCAAGATGACGTTCGAATATTCCGGCAGGTGCGGTTTGTTTATTCCAGAAAGGTGTTGAGCGTGTATGAATGTAATTCTGTGGGATTTGTAGCATCCTTCTCCCTCCTTCGGTAAATGCGCTGAAAACCGTTTATTCCAGCCGTTTCAGGGTACGCCTGATAATTTGCATTTTAAATACCATTTATTGGTTACTTTTTAGCACTGCGTCAACGTCCAGGCGCGGTAGCGTTCAGGAAGGAAGCCCGCGGGATCGCGGGCGGAAAGCACTAAGATTGCAGCGTCGCCAGTCGAGCGGCAAAACCGACAAACATCAAACCAATCAGAGAGTTGCCTAGTTTTGCCAGTTTCTTTTTAGTGCGAATGTACTGCGTGACAAAGGCGCCGGAAATAATCAGGAAGCTCAAATAACAGAAGCTGACTATCTCAAGTGTCATCGCCAGAATAAAGAACGAAATACCCGTATGTGGCGCATTAACGTCGATAAATTGCACGAAAAATGACACGTAGAATAAAATAGCTTTCGGGTTGGTCAGGCTCAATATTAAGGCGCGCTTGAAAATAGCGCCATATTGTGGTTCATCCGATTTGGCCTCGCTATTGTTGCCCTTCAGGGTGGCGTAAAGAATTTTACCCCCAAGATAGAGCAAATAAAACGCGCCAAGATAACGTACGATGTTGAATAATATCGGTGTGGTCTTAATCAACGTTGCCACACCTGCCCACGCCAGAAACATTAATACCGCATCACCAATAAATACGCCGCAGGCTGCAAGATAACCACCTTTCACTCCACTGCTGACGCTATTTTTAAGCACAAACAAAGTATTCGGCCCAGGCACCAGCACGATAAAAATGGCCCCAACCAGATAGGTCCAGTAATTCAGAACCCCATATTCAGCGAACACGTTAACCTCTTTAATTTTCTTTGGGAAATGCGCGATTAAAGGTGAATATGCTAACCAATCTGTAGTGGCTTAGAAAGGAGAAAATCAGGTTTTAACCTGATAATAACCCGATAATTGAATCATTAATCAGGCGTGATCCAGTGAAAAATTCGGGTAGTGCTCGGCAAAATACTGGCGTAAAAACTCTACCGTTATCCGCACCTTCGCTGATGTTGCCAGCCTGGATACATACACCGCCCAGACATTCGCGGGCTGATAATACTCCGGTAGTACCTGCACCAAATGGCCACTGGCAATATTTTCGCTGACATCCCACCAGGAGCGCAGCGCAATACCCTGACCATCGAGACACCATTGATGCACTATTTCACCATGATTAGACGCTAGCGGGCCAGTGACTTTAATGGCGTGGTTTCCTTCTTTATTGCGCAATTGCCAGACGCCAAATGGATGATCGCGCTCTTTTATAACCAGACAAGGTAACGCTGAAAGGTCCGTGAAATGTTTCGGCGCACCATGTTGTGCAATAAATTCCGGCGACGCGCAGAGGATACGGTAATTGGTCGCCAGTTTGCGGGCGATTAAGTTAGGTGCAATGTCATCACCAATACGAATATCGAGATCGACGCCTTCATTGACCAGGTCGACCAGTCTGTCTTCCACGTCAAAGCGTAATTCCAGTTGCGGATAAGCCTTTGCCAGCGCCGATAATGCCGGAGCTACAACTCGCCGTCCAAACCCAAAACTACTGATAACACGCAACATCCCTTGTGGCACGAGTCGCACGTCGGAGAGTTCATCCATCATCTGCCCGACATCCTGCAATATGCGCTGCGCCCACTCATAAATCCGCTCACCTTCTTCGGTGATCGTCACGCGACGCGTGGTGCGGTGTAATAACACCACATTCAGTGTTTGTTCCAGTAAGGCGATACGCTTGCTAACGAAAGCCGGAGAAACACCCATTTCTTCTGCTACAGCAGCAAAACCAGCCCGGCGAGCCACCAGCATAAAGACGCGCAAATCGTTCAGCAGCGGTAAATTATTCATGATTCGTGTTTTATGTTTCACCAGTTGCGGGGATTAATTCCTTTTCAGTCAATTATAGGATGAGGGTATTGTCAATTTTGATGGTCAGGAAGTGAGAACCCAATGATGAAAACGTTTCGGATCGCTGCAATACCCGGGGATGGAATCGGCAAAGAAGTCCTTCCTGAAGGGATTCGTGTGTTACAGGCTGCCGCTGAACGCTGGGGCTTTGCCTTAAGCTTTGAGCAGATGGAGTGGGCAAGTTGCGAATATTACAGCCATCACGGCAAAATGATGCCGGACGACTGGCATGAACAACTCAGCCGTTTCGACGCTATCTACTTTGGTGCTGTCGGCTGGCCGGATACCGTTCCGGACCATATTTCGTTATGGGGATCGCTGCTGAAATTTCGCCGTGAATTTGACCAATACGTTAACCTGCGTCCGGTCCGCCTCTTTCCTGGCGTACCTTGCCCACTGGCGGGGAAACAGCCTGGCGATATCGATTTTTACGTAGTGCGCGAGAACACAGAAGGCGAATACTCGTCTCTGGGTGGACGGTTAAACGAAGGAACGGAGCATGAGGTTGTCATCCAGGAATCGGTATTTACCCGCCGTGGCGTCGACCGTATTTTGCGTTATGCCTTTGATCTGGCACAAAGCCGCCCACGTAAGACGCTAACTTCTGCCACTAAATCGAACGGTTTAGCCATCAGCATGCCGTACTGGGATGAGCGAGTGGAAGCAATGGCTGAGAATTACCCGGCGATCCGCTGGGACAAACAGCATATTGATATTCTCTGCGCGCGCTTTGTGATGCAACCAGAACGTTTTGACGTGGTGGTGGCATCCAATTTGTTTGGCGATATCCTTTCCGATCTTGGCCCGGCCTGCACCGGCACCATCGGCATTGCCCCATCCGCCAACCTGAATCCGGAACGTACTTTTCCGTCGCTCTTCGAGCCTGTCCACGGTTCCGCGCCGGATATCTACGGGAAAAATATTGCTAACCCTATCGCCACGATTTGGGCCGGTGCAATGATGCTCGATTTCCTCGGCAATGGCGATGAGCGTTTCCAGCAAGCGCATAACGCTATTCTGGCAGCGATTGAAGAAGTGATTGCTCACGGGCCGAAAACACCCGATATGAAAGGCAATGCCACCACGCCACAGGTTGCCGACGCGATTTGCAAAATTATTTTGCGTTAAGGTCAAACCAGTTTATTTGAACCGCGTCACTGACGCGGTTTTTTTATTCATTCTCTTCAGTAAATAACCTGCGTCATTTCACCTTTTATTGTTTCCGTTTCGTGTTTTATGGCTTTCCGTATTCTTAATTGTTTAATTTATGTAACATGCAAATAATCAATTTGTTAAACACAACATGCAATTCATTACCCTGCACATAATTACAACTGGCAAAAGCCAGAGACGGGCTTTTATGCCCAGGAGATGACTCATGATGAGCAATGTTAAGAAAAAAGATGTGCCGCTGATAAGCATCAGCCTGGTGGCCATTCTTTTCATCGCAGCTGCATTAAGCCTTTTCCCACAACAATCGGCCGACGCGGCCAACGCAATATTCACTTTTGTCACGCGTACGTTAGGTTCCGCCGTACAGGTATTGGTTTTGCTGGCAATGGGACTGGTGATTTATTTAGCCACCAGTAAATACGGCAATATTCGTCTTGGCGAAGGAAAACCGGAATACAGCACGCTCTCCTGGCTGTTTATGTTTATTTGTGCCGGTTTAGGTTCTTCTACGCTTTATTGGGGGGTTGCTGAGTGGGCCTATTATTATCAAACGCCTGGTTTAAATATCGCGCCGCGTTCACAACAGGCACTCGAATTTAGCGTTCCCTACTCCTTCTTCCATTGGGGCATCAGCGCGTGGGCAACCTATACGCTGGCCTCATTAATCATGGCTTACCACTTTCATGTGCGGAAAAATAAAGGGCTGAGTCTTTCCGGCATTATTGCTGCTATTACCGGCGTTCGCCCGCAAGGTCCGTGGGGAAAACTGGTCGATTTGATGTTCCTGATCGCCACTGTCGGCGCACTGACTATTTCCCTGGTCGTCACCGCCGCAACTTTTACTCGTGGTCTTTCCGCACTGACCGGTTTACCGGATAACTTTACCGTACAGGCTTTTGTTATCCTGCTTTCCGGCGGCATTTTTTGCCTTAGCTCGTGGATTGGTATCAACAACGGTTTGCAACGTCTGAGCAAAATGGTCGGCTGGGGCGCCTTCCTGCTGCCATTGCTGGTTCTGATTGTCGGCCCAACCGAATTTATTACCAACAGCATCATCAATGCCATCGGCCTGACCACGCAAAACTTCCTGCAAATGAGCTTATTTACCGATCCGCTTGGCGATGGTTCATTTACCCGCAACTGGACCGTTTTCTACTGGCTGTGGTGGATCTCATACACGCCCGGCGTGGCAATGTTTGTCACCCGCGTTTCGCGCGGCCGTAAGATTAAAGAAGTTATCTGGGGACTGATCCTCGGCAGCACCGTCGGTTGCTGGTTCTTCTTCGGTGTAATGGAAAGCTATGCCATTCATCAGTTTATCAATGGCGTAATCAACGTCCCTCAGGTGCTGGAAACACTGGGCGGTGAAACAGCTGTGCAGCAAGTTCTGATGTCGTTGCCAGCCGGTAAATTGTTCCTCGCCGCATACCTGGGCGTGATGATTATTTTCCTTGCCTCGCATATGGATGCGGTGGCCTACACCATGGCGGCGACCAGTACGCGTAATCTCCAGGAAGGTGAAGATCCTGACCGTGGGCTGCGTCTTTTCTGGTGCGTGGTGATCACACTGATCCCGCTTTCAATTCTGTTCACCGGCGCGTCGCTGGAAACGATGAAAACCACCGTCGTGCTCACAGCCCTTCCCTTCCTCGTCATTTTACTGGTGAAAGTCGGCGGATTTCTTCGCTGGCTGAAACAGGATTACGCCGACATTCCGGCTCATCAAGTTGAACATTATCTCCCGCAGACACCGGTTGAAGCCCCGGAAAAAACGCCTGTGCTCCCTGCGGGAACCGTATTCAAAGGCGACAACTGAGCGCCATCATCCTAACGATAAAGGTATCCCTATGAGCAATCTGAGCCCTGACTTTGTACTACCCGAAAATTTTTGCGCTAACCCGCAAGAGGCGTGGACCATTCCTGCCCGTTTTTATACCGATCAGAACGCCTTTGAACACGAAAAAGAGAACGTCTTCGCTAAAAGCTGGATTTGTGTCGCCCACAGTAGCGAACTGGCGAATGCTAATGATTACGTGACGCGTGAGATCATTGGCGAAAGCATCGTGCTGGTACGCGGTCGTGATAAGGTTTTGCGCGCGTTCTATAACGTTTGCCCGCACCGTGGTCATCAGTTGTTGAGCGGTGAAGGAAAAGCAAAAAATGTGATTACCTGCCCGTATCACGCATGGGCATTCAAACTCGATGGCAACCTGGCCCATGCGCGTAACTGCGAAAACGTCGCCAATTTCGATAGCGACAAAGCGCAACTGGTCCCGGTGCGTCTTGAAGAGTATGCCGGATTCGTCTTCATCAACATGGACCCCAACGCCACCAGCGTAGAAGATCAGTTACCCGGTCTGGGAGCGAAAGTGCTGGAAGCCTGCCCGGAAGTCCACGACCTGAAACTGGCGGCCCGCTTTACCACCCGCACGCCTGCCAACTGGAAGAACATTGTCGATAACTATCTCGAGTGCTATCACTGTGGTCCGGCGCATCCAGGTTTCTCCGACTCCGTTCAGGTTGATCGTTACTGGCACACCATGCACGGTAACTGGACACTGCAATACGGTTTCGCCAAACCGTCAGAACAGTCGTTTAAATTTGAAGAGGGTACGGATGCGGCATTCCACGGTTTCTGGCTGTGGCCGTGCACTATGCTGAACGTCACACCGATCAAAGGGATGATGACGGTCATTTATGAATTCCCGGTGGATTCTGAAACCACCCTGCAAAACTACGATATTTACTTCACCAATGAAGAGTTAACCGACGAGCAAAAATCGCTGATTGAGTGGTATCGCGATGTGTTCCGTCCGGAGGATTTACGTCTGGTTGAAAGCGTACAGAAAGGGCTGAAATCGCGTGGCTATCGTGGTCAGGGGCGCATCATGGCCGACAGTAGCGGTAGCGGGATTTCCGAACACGGTATCGCCCATTTCCATAATCTGCTGGCGCAGGTATTTAAGGACTAATGACATCGGCGGCGGTCTATTCCGCCGCCGGGCTGATTTTTGATGGAGTACAGCAATGTCAGACTATCAAATGTTTGAAGTACAGGTGAGTCAGGTAGAACCGCTTACCGAGCAGGTGAAACGCTTCACGCTGGTGACAACCGATGGCAAACCATTACCTGCGTTCACCGGAGGAAGTCACGTCATTGTGCAGATGAGCGATGGTGATAACCAGTACAGCAATGCGTATTCGCTGCTGAGTTCGCCGCTCGATACAACTCATTATCAGATTGCCGTTCGACTGGAAGAAAACTCGCGCGGTGGTTCGCGCTTTTTGCATCAGCAGGTGAAAGCTGGCGATCGGTTGACCATTTCGACGCCTAATAATCTGTTTGCGCTAATTCCCTCGGCCAGAAAGCATCTGTTTATTGCGGGCGGTATTGGTATCACCCCTTTCCTGTCGCATATGGCAGAGTTGCAACACAGCGACGTCGACTGGCAGCTACATTACTGCTCGCGAAATCCAGAAAGTTGCGCATTTCGTGATGAGCTAGTCCAGCATCCGCAGACTGATAAAATCCATTTTCATCACTCATCGATCGGAACGCGACTTGAATTAGCGCGATTATTGGCGGATATCGAACCTGGCACACACGTTTATACCTGTGGCCCCGAGGCGCTAAATGAAGCGGTAAGAAGTGAAGCTGCACGTCTGGACATCGCCGCCGATACGCTGCATTTTGAGCAGTTTGCTATTGAAGACAAAACCGGCGATGCGTTTACACTAGTGCTCGCCCGTTCCGGTAAAGAGTTTGTGGTGCCGGAAGAGATGAGCATTTTGCAGGTTATTGAAAATAATAAAGCGGCAAAAGTGGAATGTTTATGTCGTGAAGGGGTATGCGGGACCTGCGAAACGGTGATTCTGGAAGGTGAAGCTGACCATCGGGACCAGTATTTTAGCGATGAAGAACGCGCCAGCCAGCAAAGTATGTTGATCTGTTGTTCACGCGCGAAGGGTAAACGCCTGGTGTTGGATTTGTAGTTTGCCTGAAGCCGGACGCACCTGTCCGGCTCAGGAAGGTTTTACTGCGGATATTCCTGCAATAAATTGTGCAATGCTTCTGCCATCAGCTCACCGCGCCAGCCGGAAATTAGCTCCGGCAAATTGTTCTGCGGTTTCAGTTTCCAGTGCCAGTTCAGCAGCTGGTTGATTTGCCGACGCGATGCCAGCAATTCGGCGCTGATTTTGTGCGTTTCGCTCACGTCAGTAATCAGCGATTTAATCGCTTTAAACGCTTTGCGATAACCGGGCATGTCCATCAGGTTAAGCATCGGCTGCGGTAAGGCCTCTTCCGGCAATGCCTGCGCTTTTTCCACCAGCGCCAGCAGCGTTTTACCGTGGAAGCGGATTTCGCTACCGGATAAACCCAGGCTGTCCAGTTCTCCTAAACTTCCCGGCATATAACGCGCTACCGACCACAAATGCTCTTCACGCACGACAAAGTTCACCGCCAGATCGCGCTCCCGCGCCTTGCGCAGTCGCCAGTCGGCTAACAGTTGCAGACAGGCCAGTTGGCGCGTACGTAATTGCCAGGCATTGGTGATATCACGCCAGGCATCTTCCGGCGCAACGACTTCCTGACGACGCATTTGCATCAGGCGGCATTCATCCAGCGCCGCAGGTAACCAGCCAGAGGCTTCCGTTTCTACTATTAGCTTTGCGGTGATCGGTAACAAATACCAGACGTCCGCTGCCGCGTATTCGCATTGACGTTCGGTTAGCGGTCTTGCCAACCAGTCGGTGCGCGATTCACTCTTGTCGAGCGTAACGCCGGTGTACTCTTCCACCATGGAAGCAAATCCCCACGACATCGGGCGTCCGCAGAAAGCAGCGAGGATTTGCGTGTCAATTAGGGGTTGTGGTAATTCGCCAAAGACATTGAGGAACACTTCCAGATCCTCACTGCCCGCATGGAGAAATTTGGTAATGGACGGATCACGCAGGATCGCTTTCAGCGGTGACCAGTCGGTGATCCCGAGCGGATCGATTAGCGCCAGATGCTCGCCATCGAAAAGTTGAATCAACCCCAGCTGCGGGTAATAAGTGCGCGTACGAACAAATTCAGTATCCAGGGCTATTGCCGGAAAGGCACGGACAGCTTCACACAAAGAAGCCAGCGCATCGTCCGTGGTAATCATTTGGTAATTCAAATTGTATTCTCTTTAGTGGGCGTCAAAAAAAACGCCGGATTAACCGGCGTCTGACGACTGACTTAACGCTCAGGCTTTATTGTCCACTTTGCCGCGCGCTTCGTCACGTAATTCTCGTCGCAAAATTTTTCCGACGTTAGATTTCGGTAACTCATCACGAAACTCCACCAGCTTCGGTACTTTGTAGCCCGTGAGCTGACGGCGACAAAAGGTCACCAGTGACTCTTCGGTAAGCGATGGATCTTTTTTCACTACGAAGATTTTCACCGCTTCGCCACTGGAGCCGGAAGGTACGCCAACAGCCGCGACTTCCTGTACGCCAGGGTGCTGCATGACGACATCTTCAATCTCGTTGGGATAAACGTTAAAACCGGAAACCAGAATCATGTCTTTTTTACGATCGACAATGCGCAGGAATCCTTCTTCATCCATCACCGCGATGTCGCCAGTGTGTAACCAGCCATTTTTGATGATCTCATCGGTAGCATCCGGACGCTGCCAGTACCCCAGCATCACCTGCGGTCCTTTGACACAAAGCTCACCCGGTTGACCCGGTGGTACTTCGTTGTCGTCGTCATCCACCAGTTTGGCTTCCGTCGATGGCACCGGCAAACCGATGCTACCGCTATGATAATCAATATCATACGGGTTAACGCTGACCAGCGGCGCGCACTCGGTCAGGCCATAACCTTCCAGCAGATACTGTCCGGTCAGTTTCACCCAGCGTTCTGCCACCACTTGTTGAACAGGCATCCCACCGCCTGCGGAAAGGTGCAGACTGGAGAAATCCAGTTGCTGGAACTCTTTATTGTTCAGCAACGCATTGAACAAGGTGTTTACGCCGGTGATAGCGGTAAACGGATATTTTGCCAGTTCTTTCACCAGCCCCGGAATATCACGTGGGTTAGTAATAAGCAGGTTCTGCCCGCCCAGTTCAATAAACAGCAGACAGTTAATGGTTAGTGCAAAAATGTGATAGAGCGGCAGTGCCGTTACTACCAGTTCTTTACCTGGATGCAGCAACGGCCCATAGGTGGCGTTGACCTGTTCCAGGTTCGCCAGCATATTGCGGTGAGTCAGCATCGCGCCTTTCGCCACGCCTGTAGTGCCGCCAGTGTATTGCAGGAAAGCTAAATCTTCCGGCACCAGTTCAGGTTTGACGTACTGCATCCGGTAGCCGTTATGCAGGGCGCTACGAAATGATATGGCATCTGGCAGATGATATTTCGGCACCAGACGCTTGATGTATTTAACAACGAAGTTGACCAGCGTCCCTTTCGCCGTAGAAAGTTGATCGCCCATACGGGTCAGAATAACGTGCTGGACTGCAGTTTTATCAACCACTTTTTCCAGGGTGTGAGCAAAGTTAGACACGATAACAATCGCCGATGCGCCACTATCGTTAAGCTGATGCTCAAGCTCGCGCGGGGTATACAACGGGTTGACGTTTACGACAATCATCCCGGCGCGCAAAATGCCGAACAGCGCCACTGGATATTGCAATAAGTTAGGCATCATCAGCGCAACGCGATCGCCTTTCTTCAGCCCCAACCCTTGTTGCAAATAAGCGGCAAACGCGCGACTGCGTTCTTCCAGCTTGCGGAAGGTCATTACCTCCCCCATATTCATAAACGCGGGCTGATCGGCGTAGCGCGTGACCGACTGCTCAAACATATCTACCAGAGATTGATAACGGTCAGGGTTGATCTCCGTCGGAACGTCCGCGGGATAACGGTTAAGCCAAACCTTCTTCAATTCTTCACCTCTAAAATGCGTGTTCGTCGTCATCGCAACCCCAAGTGATAAACATATTGTTAACATAATATTAACTCATCTTACCAGCTTGATAATTACCCAACGAAAAGGTTGCGAAGCGCGTCACTATTTATTTTTATCTTTACCGTAAGAATGCAGAAACAGCGGACCAGCCGCTGTTTCTTTTTCTTTAAAAACAAGCAATTATTCAGTTACAACTGTTTGTACTCTCGCGGGGCCGGGATTATACCAGCCCCATCCGCCGTAGCCATAGGGCCAGCCTCGCCCACCATAAAACCAGGGATCAATCGGCTGTGGCGGCATAATCACCTGCTGGGTTAAATGCCAACGTTTGTAACCCGTTGCCTGCATTACCATAAATTTATATGGCGTGTTGCCAATTTTTCCGTCAACCGTACCGGTGATTGGCCCGACAACTGTCACCAGCTGGCCTCGGAAATCGACCGGATCAAGAAAACCATTCACATCGGCATAAATGCGCCCACGCGACGGTTCTCCCAGCGTCGGTCTTGCTCCGCTGTCGAGTGGTACAGTGGCAATTTCCAGGCGGGTTTTCCCTTGCTGGTTTTGCACCGCAACCACTTTACCGCCAAATCGCGCTTCCTGACCAACGTACAGCTGCGGCGCATTCATCACCCGAACTAAATCTTGTTGCGGCGTTGGGCTACTGCCTTTAATGGCGTCCGGCACAGTGACACAACCGCTCAGTATTAGCGCAAACGTACCTGCCAGTATGCCTTTGATAACATTGTTTTGAACCGCCATGATGCGACTCCTTTTTTCTCAGGGCATACTCTTAAGATTCATTCTTTGCCCGGAAGTTTCTTCCACGCGACGTTGTTACGCAAATAAACCGGCTCGGCATGTTCCACCGCCACCGTTTTACCCTCGGCAAACATCTGACAGGCAATCGGCAGCATATCTTCTGCAGCGGGCAGTAACACTTCGCCATCGCGCAAAACCAGACCGCTCTCTTTACCGAGATCCGGCCAGGCTTGCCAGCCTGTACCCACGGTCGCCCATTCACCGGAAAGCTGTTGCATCCGTTCATGAACGAGTTCTGGTTTGAGTACGGCTTCGGTTTCTTCACCGTGCCAGACACCGTTTTCATCACGCTGATATTCGGCCCAGTAAACTTCGCCCATTCGCGCGTCAATGGCTGCCAGCACGCGGGTTGCGCCGTTTTTGCGCCACGCCCCTTGCGCCATCGTCATTAGCGTGGAGACGCCAATCATCGGTAGCTCCGCACCAAGTGCCAGTCCTTGCGCGATGCCAATACCGATGCGTACGCCGGTGAAACTACCGGGGCCGCGCCCGTAAGCCAGAGCGTTAATGTCAGTCAGGGAGGTTCCGCTGGCGGTCAGGATATCCTGCACCATCGGTAAGATTCGTTGAGTATGTTCACGTGGGCAAAGCTCGAAATGAGCATTGACAGTACCGTCGTTCCACAGGGCGACAGAGCAGGCCTCTGTCGCGGTATCGATAGCCAGAATTCGCATGGGTCTTCGTGCTTAGATCAATAAAAAGGCGCGCATCATACCATACTCCATCACAAATTACCTGGAGGATGGTATCGCAAGGAAACGAACCGCACGGGCAATATCACGGGTACGCGGCGCGGGCGGCAGGCTGGCAAGGAAAGTAGCGCCATAAGGGCGCATCACCAACCGATTGTCACAAATCACCAGCACGCCGCGATCGTCGGCGTCGCGAATCAGTCGCCCTACTCCCTGTTTGAGAGTAATGACGGCATCTGGTAGTTGCACTTCATCGAACGGGTCACCACCACGCAAACGGCAATCTTCCATGCGCGCTTTTAACAGTGGATCATCCGGCGAGGTAAACGGTAATTTGTCGATAATCACCAGCGACAACGTATCGCCACGCACGTCCACCCCTTCCCAGAAGCTGCTGGTTGCCACAAGAAGCGCGTTACCGGCAGTGACAAATTGCTGCAACAATTGCCCTTTGCTGGTTTCCCCCTGCAACAATACGGGAAGCGTCATGGTGGCGCGGAACTGCTCAGCCAGATCGCGCATCATGGCGTGCGAGGTGCAAAGCATAAAACAACGACCGTTGTTGGCTTCGATGATCGGTCGCAGCATTGCTGCCAGTTGCCGTGCGGAACCTGGCTGGTTGGTTTGCGGCAGGTTGCGCGGCACACAGAGTAACGCCTGGCGGCTGTAATCAAAGGGGCTGGGTAACAGCAACGACTCGGCCTGTTCGATGCCAAGCCGCGAGGTGAAATGATGCAGATCGTCATTCACCGACAACGTTGCCGAGGTAAAGATCCAGCTTCCGGGCTTTTGCGCCATTAGCTCTTTAAATTTATCCGCCACGCTGAGCGGCGTGAGCGCCAAAGTAAAATGGCGCGAAGTGCATTCGTACCAGTAGCTGTAGCCTGGTTGGTTGATCTCTTTCAACCGCTTCAGACGTGTACGATATAACGTGGCACGTTCAAATGCCGCATCCAGCAAGGCGGAACGCCCCAAAGACAGTTTCGCCACGTCGTAACAGAGTTCAAGGGTGTCATCGAGCAGTAAAAACGCCCGCTGAATTTGTGGGTTGGCTAACAGTTCGCGCAGATTACCGCGATAACCTGGCTCGCCGAGTTGCAGACGAAAATCCTGCGCGCTCTGGGCAAGACGGTCGGCGCATTTTTGTAACTGTTGAGTGTCTTTTAATTCGGTGCGATAGGCGATGGTGATGTCTTTTGCCAGATCGAGCAGTTGTCGGCTGGAGAGCGACTGTCCAAAGTACTGGCTGGCAATGTCCGGCAGCTGGTGGGCTTCGTCGAAGATCATCACGTCTGCTTCCGGGATCAACTCGCCAAATCCACTTTCTTTAACCACCATATCCGCCAGAAACAGATGATGGTTCACCACAACCACATCAGCATCCATCGCTTTTTTACGCGCTTTGACCACAAAGCAATCTTTATACATCGGGCAGTCGCTGCCAAGACAGTTGTCGTTGGTGCTGGTGACCAGCGGCCACGCCTGCGAGTCTTCCGCCACGCTAACGCAGGTGCTGATATCGCCATCTACCGTCTGATTTGACCATGAACGCAGGAGGATCACATCGCTTAAGGTTTGTACTGGCAAATCTCCGCCCGCCAGTGCCTGCTGTTCCAGTCGTTCGAGGCAGAGGTAGTTTGAGCGCCCTTTCAGCAACGCCACGTTGCCAGTGTATTTCAGCGCCTTTGCCACCGTCGGCAAATCGCGGCTGTAGAGCTGATCCTGCAACGCTTTTGAGCCAGTTGAGATGATGACTTTCTTTTTCGCCCGCAGTGCAGGAGCAAGGTAGGCATAGGTTTTACCCGTACCGGTTCCCGCTTCCACCACCAGCGGCTGGCTTTTTTCTATCGCCTGGGTCACAGCGACTGCCATCTGTCGCTGTGGTTCACGCGGCTTAAAACCAGGTATCGCTTTCGCCAGTTGACCGTCTGGTGCAAAATCGTCCGTCACACTACCCCCTGTTGATTTGAACAGGGATTATGTCAGGCCAGGCTGGTTTTCGCCAGTTGAAGTGGTGACGGCAACCTCACATTGTGGCAGTCTTTGCAGCACAAAAATGGAAAGTTAATGAGGACATAATGATGACTATCGTTCGTATCGACGCTGAAGCCCGCTGGTCTGATGTGGTGATCCACAACAACACGCTCTACTACACTGGCGTACCAGAAAACCTCGATGCCGATGCTTTTGAACAAACCGCCAACACGCTGGCGCAAATTGACGCCGTGCTGGAAAAACAGGGCAGCAATAAATCGAGCATTCTGGATGCCACCATTTTCCTTGCCGATAAAAACGACTTTGCGGCAATGAATAAAGCATGGGATGCCTGGGTTGTAGCGGGTCACGCGCCGGTGCGCTGCACGGTGCAGGCGGGGCTGATGAATCCGCAGTACAAGGTTGAAATTAAGATTATCGCTGCGGTTTAATTCCTGAAAAAGAATTCTATCAAAGTAAAAATCTGACGATAATTGTTCGAAAATACTGGTCGGTTATAAACAAATCGGCCAGTGTTTAAGAGGATACTTTAGATAAATAATGAAATCCGTCAGGTAACTTATTTTTATGATTTCAACTGCATCTATACAAAAATGATATTAATCACCCAAATTAAACCATTCTGTTAACTCCCCGAGCCGTTTACTCTGACTTTTCTGCCCTTAACAATCTGGCTGGAGCGCGGCGATTTACCGTTAATTTTTTGCCATATCACTAGAAAACCCGCCATGACCTGCTACCTTTAAAATACCTGAATGTCAACAGGTTAACTAATGAGATATCGTTATAATCCCTTTGATATTAGATGCAATTTAAGGTCATATATAGCCTTATCAAAAACGTGGTTAATTTAAGGACAAGAATATGCCTGCTGCAATAGATAAAGCCCTGGATTTCATTAGTGCCATGGATGTATCAGCATCAACACCAAGCTCGATGAATGAAAGTACGGCGAAAGGAATATTTAAATATTTGCATGACCTGGGAGTCCCCGCGAGTACCGCCGATATTACTGCGCGAGCTGAACAGGAAGGCTGGAATCCTGGATTCACGGAAAAAATGGTGGGATGGGCAAAAAAGATGGATTCTGGCGAACGCGTGGTGATTAAAAACCCTGAATACTTCTCGTCTTATATGCAGGAAGAACTTAAAGCCCTTGTGTGAGTTAAAACTCCAGCTTTAAAAATCAATCCGGACGCTTTCATTGACCTCAGAAAAGCGTCCTTTTTTCTCGTCATCATAAACACAGCCAAAATTAATCAACAGATATGGCCCCGTGATTTTTGTTTCAACACAGCGGACCATTGTCATAACGCGCGCCGTCCAGGCACAGACCGTCAAAAATGGCACGATGTAAGTTCATGCCGGAAAAATCCCAGCCGATGAGGCTATCCGTATCAAGATACAGGACGTCATCCGTGACGAAATCGATACGGATCATTTTGTGTTACTCGTCTTCATCCTCAAAACGCGCCACTATTTGCTCGCCGGTATGGTTGGCGCGCAGCTCTTCTGCCACCAGCGCGATTGCCTGACCGCTGCTCATCCCCTGTGCCATCAGTTCCTGAATACGCTCAACGGCTTTTTGCTGCTGTTCATGGGTGAGTGAAGGTAAACCTGCAAACATTGTTAACTCCTGCTAAATTGTTGGCGCTAATTATTTCATGCTACCCGGCACATAGCCAGTAGAGTCAGGACTGATGAAGACGTTATCTCCCGCTGTGATTACTTTACCCTGGCGTCAGGACGCCGCTGAATTTTATTTTGCCCGCTTAAGCCACCTGCCGTGGGCGATGTTGTTGCACTCCGGCTACGCCGACCATCCGCATAGTCGCTTTGATATTGTGGTGGCTGACCCCGTTTGCACTTTAACCACTCACGATAATGAAACCCGGGTATGTGAAGGAGAAATCCGCACAACGACCACTGACGATCCGCTCAAAGTGCTCCAACAGGCACTGGACCGCGCAAACATTCACCCGTCGCATAGCAATAATTTGCCATTTCAGGGCGGCGCGCTTGGGCTGTTTGGCTACGATCTGGGTCGTCGGTTTGAGTCACTGCCAGAAATTGCGCAACGAGATGTCGACTTGCCTGACATGGCGGTTGGTATCTACGACTGGGCGCTGATCGTCGACCACCAGCGTCAGCGTATTTCGCTACTCAGCCATCGTGATGTCAATGCTCGTCTGGCGTGGCTGGACAGCCAGCAAATAGCACCACAGCAAGATTTCAAGTTAACCTCCGCCTGGCAATCCAATATGAACCGCGAGCAGTATGGCGAGAAATTTCGCCAGGTGCAGGAATATCTGCACAGCGGCGATTGCTATCAGGTGAATCTCGCCCAGCGTTTTCACGCGACCTATTCTGGCGATGAATGGCAGGCGTTCGCTCAGCTTAATCAGGCCAACCGCGCACCGTTCAGTGCCTTCCTGCGTCTGGAACAAGGCGTGATTTTAAGCCTTTCACCAGAACGGTTTATTCTTTGTGATGGTGGTGAGATCCAGACCCGCCCGATTAAAGGCACGCTCCCACGCTTGTCCGATCCTCAGGAAGATAGAAAACAAGCTGAAAAACTGGCGAACTCACCGAAAGATCGCGCCGAAAACCTGATGATTGTCGATTTAATGCGCAACGACATCGGTCGCGTTGCTGTACCAGGCTCAGTAAAAGTGCCTGAACTGTTTGTTGTAGAACCCTTCCCTGCCGTGCATCATCTGGTCAGCACCATAACGGCGCGACTACCAGAACAGTTACACGCCAGCGATCTGCTGCGCGCGGCTTTTCCTGGTGGTTCAATCACCGGCGCGCCGAAAGTGCGGGCAATGGAGATTATTGATGAACTGGAACCGCAGCGACGCAATGCCTGGTGCGGCAGCATTGGCTATTTAAGCTTCTGCGGCAATATGGATACCAGCATCACCATCCGCACGCTGACGGCGGTTAACGGGCAGATTTACTGTTCCGCTGGTGGCGGCATCGTTGCTGATAGCCAGGAAGAAGCGGAATATCAGGAAACTTTTGATAAAGTTAATCGTATCCTGAAGCAACTGGAGAAGTAAGACGTGGAATACCGTGGCCTGACGCTTGATGATTTTTTATCGCGATTTCAACTATTGCGTCCGCAAATTAACCGGGAAACCTTAAATCATCGTCAGGCTGCCGTGTTAATCCCCATCGTACGCCGACCGCAACCGGGCTTGCTGCTGACTCAGCGTTCCATTCATCTGCGCAAACATGCTGGACAAGTCGCATTCCCTGGAGGTGCAGTCGATGACACGGACGCGTCAGTTATCGCCGCTGCGCTGCGTGAAGCCGAAGAAGAGGTCGCCATACCGCCTTCAGCCGTTGAGGTTATCGGCGTGTTACCCCCTGTCGATAGCGTTACGGGCTACCAGGTCACTCCCGTGGTCGGCATTATCCCGCCTGATTTACCGTATCGCGCCAGTGAAGATGAAGTCTCCGCAGTATTTGAAATGCCGCTCGCCCAGGCGTTACATTTGGGCCGTTATCATCCTTTGGATATCTACCGCCGTGGCGATTCGCATCGGATATGGCTTTCCTGGTACGAACAGTATTTTGTATGGGGAATGACCGCAGGCATAATTCGTGAACTGGCGCTGCAAATTGGTGTGAAACCCTGACTATACTTATCTTTACATCTACAAAACACTACTTGAGACAATCATCGCAATATTAGTTAAATCGCGGTTTTTGATTAGTTTAATTCATGTGAATAGTTAAGCCTGTCGCCGCGTTCCCTCTTACACTATGCGCTGTTATTCGTTCGTTACTGGAAGTCCAGTCACCTTGTCAGGAGTATTATCGTGATTAGTCTATTCGACATGTTTAAGGTGGGGATTGGTCCCTCATCTTCCCATACTGTAGGGCCTATGAAGGCGGGTAAACAGTTCGTCGATGATCTGGTCGAAAAAGGCTTACTGGATAGCGTTACCCGCGTTGCCGTGGACGTTTATGGTTCACTGTCGCTGACGGGTAAAGGCCACCACACCGATATCGCCATTATTATGGGTCTTGCAGGTAACGAACCTGCCACCGTGGATATCGACAGTATTCCCGGTTTTATTCGCGACGTAGAAGAGCGCGAACGTCTGCTGCTGGCACAGGGACGGCATGAAGTGGATTTCCCACGCGACAACGGGATGCGTTTTCATAACGGTAACCTGCCGCTGCATGAAAACGGCATGCAGATCCACGCGTATAACGGCGATACAGTTGTTTACAGCAAAACTTATTATTCCATCGGCGGCGGTTTTATCGTCGATGAAGAACATTTTGGTCACGATGCTGCCAACGAAGTGAGCGTGCCGTATCCGTTTAAATCCGCCACCGAGATGCTGGCATACTGTAATGAAACCGGTTATTCCCTTTCCGGTCTGGCAATGCAGAACGAACTGGCGCTGCACAGTAAGAAAGAGATCGACGAGTATTTC
Source organism: Escherichia sp. E4385 (assembly GCF_963883145.1). Classification (NCBI taxonomy): domain Bacteria; kingdom Pseudomonadati; phylum Pseudomonadota; class Gammaproteobacteria; order Enterobacterales; family Enterobacteriaceae; genus Escherichia; species Escherichia sp. E4385. The sequence continues at coordinate 26,455 of NZ_CAWOOJ010000011.1, read as the reverse complement.
GCTCATGTCTGGCAAACCATGCAGGCATGTATCGATCGCGGCATGAACACCGAAGGCGTATTGCCTGGCCCGCTGCGTGTTCCGCGCCGTGCGTCTGCCCTGCGCCGAATGCTGGTTTCCAGCGATAAACTGTCTAACGATCCGATGAATGTCATCGACTGGGTAAACATGTTTGCGCTGGCAGTTAACGAAGAAAACGCAGCGGGGGGGCGTGTGGTAACTGCACCGACTAACGGTGCTTGCGGCATCGTTCCGGCAGTGCTGGCATACTATGACCACTTTATTGAATCGGTCAGCCCTGATATTTATACCCGCTACTTTATGGCGGCCGGAGCGATTGGCGCACTGTACAAAATGAACGCGTCTATTTCCGGTGCGGAAGTCGGTTGCCAGGGCGAAGTGGGCGTTGCCTGTTCAATGGCTGCGGCGGGTCTTGCAGAACTGTTGGGCGGTAGCCCTGAACAGGTTTGCGTGGCGGCGGAAATTGGCATGGAACACAATCTTGGTCTGACTTGCGACCCGGTTGCGGGTCAGGTTCAGGTTCCGTGCATTGAACGTAACGCTATTGCATCAGTGAAGGCGATTAACGCCGCGCGGATGGCTCTGCGTCGTACTAGTGCACCACGCGTCTCACTGGATAAAGTCATCGAAACGATGTACGAAACAGGAAAGGATATGAACGCTAAATATCGCGAAACCTCACGCGGTGGTCTGGCGATTAAAGTCCAGTGTGACTAATACTTTATCCTCGCCCATCTGCAACGGATGGGCGAATTTATCCCCGCTTTCTCGTCTGCTGTAATTTTCCCCACTACACTTCCACTGTTGCGTCAGGCGTTTGTCGCCATACGCTTACCGGGTGGCCCGCATGCAAAAAGCACAACGGATCATTAAAACCTATCGCCGTAATCGAATGATTGTTTGTACGATTTGCGCACTCTTTACGTTTGTGGCAACACTGAGCGTGCGATTTATTTCACAGCGGAACTTAAATCAGCAGCGGGTAGTGCTCTTTGCCAATCACGCCGTTGAGGAATTAGACAAAGTCCTGCTTCCACTTCAGGCGGGTAACAACGTACTGCTTCCCCTGATTGGACTCCCCTGCTCAGTCGCCCATCTCCCCTTACGCAAACAGGCGGCAAAACTGCAAACTGTACGGTCAATTGGCCTGGTGCAAGACGGCACGCTTTATTGTTCCAGCATTTTTGGTTATCGCAATGTTCCTGCTGAAGATATCCAGGCTGATTTACCCGCGCCGCAGCCCCTTTTACGCTTAACTACCGACCGCGTATTAATTAAAGACAGCCCGGTATTGATTCAGTGGACACCTTTACCGGGCAATGGTCGAGATGGCGTGATGGAGATGATCAACATCGACCTGTTGATGGCAATGTTGCTGGAGCCGCAATTACCGCAAATAAGAACGGCCAGCCTGACGGTAGCCGATCGCCATTTACTCTATGATGATGGTCTGGTTGATTCTTTACCTCCGCTTAATGGCAATGAACGTTACCAGGTTTCATCGCAGAATTTTCCTTTTATCATCAGCGTTAGTGGACCTGGTGCGACAGTGCTGGCGTTGCAATATCTTCCCAGCCAGTTCCCACTAGCGGTACTGTTGAGTTTACTGGTGGGGTACATCGCATGGTTGGCCACGGCCCATAGAATGAGCTTTTCACGCGAGATAAATCTCGGGCTGGCGCAGCGCGAATTTGAGTTATTTTGTCAGCCCCTGCTCAATGCACGCTCGCAGCAATGTATTGGTGTAGAGATTTTGCTGCGCTGGAACAATCCGCGTCAGGGCTGGATTTCACCGGATGTGTTTATTCCTATCGCGGAAGAACATCATTTAATTGTGCCACTGACCCGCTATGTGATGGCAGAAACCATTCGTCAGCGCCATGTTTTCCCGATGAGTAGTCAGTTTCATGTTGGCATTAACGTCGCACCCAGCCATTTTCGCCGTGGTGTGCTGATAAAAGATCTCAATCAGTACTGGTTTAGCGCTCACCCGATTCAGCAACTGATCCTCGAAATCACCGAACGCGATGCCTTACTGGATGTTGATTATCGGATTGCCCGCGAGCTGCATCGTAAAAACGTCAAACTGGCGATTGATGACTTCGGCACCGGCAACAGCTCGTTTTCCTGGCTTGAAACATTACGTCCTGACGTGCTGAAAATTGATAAGTCATTTACCGCAGCTATAGGTTCTGACGCGGTTAACTCGACGGTGACCGATATCATCATCGCGCTGGGGCAAAGACTGAATATTGAACTGGTGGCGGAGGGCGTGGAAACGCAAGAACAGGCGAAGTATTTGCGCCGTCATGGCGTGCATATTTTGCAAGGGTATTTGTACGCACAGCCGATGCCGCTACGTGATTTTCCCAAATGGCTGGCGGGCAGCCAACCGCCGCCCGCCCGGCATAATGGACATATCACGCCCATTATGCCGTTACGTTAACGCTTACTCATCTTCATCGTGCGCCGGTTGCTCTTTAACAATGCGAACCAGATCAACACGATAATCATTGGCTTCAATGATGGTGATATGCAGTGGCCCTACATCAATCACATCGCCCACACGGGGAATGTGACCATTTGCCGAGATCACGAGGCCCGCGACCGTCGCGATATCATCGTCATCGGCAAGGTGCTCAACATCAAGCGCCTGCTGCAAGGCATGCAAATCTGTACCGCCTTTTACCAGCCAGCCGTCACCATCAGTAATGATTTCCGGCGTTTCGTCAGCGTCCGGGAATTCACCCGCAATGGCTTCCAGCACATCCAGCGGCGTGACCAAGCCTTGTACCACACCAAACTCGTTGGTCACGATAACAAAGCTCCCGCGAGCACGACGCAGCACGCCCAGCAGGTTGATCGGATCGAGGGTTTCAGGGACGATAATCGCCGGAGACGCCGAAGCAATCGCCGCCACATCAACGCCCTCTTCCAGCGCCACCAGCAGTTCTTTAGCACGTACGATTCCGATGATTTCATCCAGTTCACCGCGACATACCGGGAACAGGCTGTGCGGTGAGGAGAGCAGCTGCTCGCGGATTTCATCGACCCCGAGATTAGCGTCAACCCAGCTTATTTCACCGCGCGGCGTCATGATCCCGCGCAGAGAACGCGACGCCAGCGTCAGTACGCCGTTAATCATGTAACGTTCTTCTTCGGCAAATGCACCTTCCGGGATCGGCATCGGCATCGGGTTATCGGCATCGTGCTGAACATTGGCCTGACGTTTCCCGCCCATCAAACGCAGGATGGCATCGGCAGTACGGGCTCGCAGCGGCAAAGTCGACTGGTGACGAATAAAGTTGCGACGCGCAATCTGGTTAAACACTTCGATGATGATCGAGAAGCCAATCGCGGCATACAGGTAACCTTTCGGAATGTGGAAACCGAAACCTTCTGCCACCAGACTCAGACCAATCATTAACAGGAAGCTCAGACAGAGCACCACCACCGTGGGGTGCTGGTTAACGAATCGCGTCAGCGGTTTGGATGCCAGCAACATAACCGCCATCGCAATCACTACCGCCGCCATCATCACCGGCAGATGGTTAACCATCCCTACTGCAGTAATTACCGCATCCAACGAGAAGACGGCGTCAAGGATGACAATCTGTGTGACGACCACCCAGAAACTGGCGTAGCCTTTACCGTGGCCGGAATCATGATCGCGGTTTTCCAGCCGTTCATGCAGTTCGGTTGTTGCTTTGAACAGCAAGAATATCCCCCCGAACAACATAATCAGGTCGCGTCCGGAGAAGGAGAAATCCATGACGGTAAATAGCGGTTTGGTCAGCGTGACCATCCATGAAATCAGCGACAGCAGCCCCAGACGCATAATCAGCGCCAGTGATAACCCCAGCAAACGCGCTTTATCGCGTTGTTTTGGCGGCAGTTTGTCAGCAAGAATGGCGATGAAGACCAGGTTATCGATACCCAGCACAATTTCGAGAACAACAAGCGTGAGTAGCCCCGCCCAAATTGAGGGGTCCATTAAGAATTCCATGACAAGCTCCTGCTTAAGGAATAGCTATTCGACGCCAGAAATAATGCAGGCGTAACGACAAAATGCAAACGAAAGGTGCGGCATAGAGTGCCAGAAAGGCAGGCGTTAAAAGGCCTGATACTGAAATGACGTCGGTGACGATCCATACTGCGGGCTACTGCCCTATACTCCATGGTTGTTAAACGGGAGTTAAACATATCAGAGACGCCTCTGATTTGGCAAAGATTTACCTTCCTTTGCAAACGAATGTGACAAGGATATTTTACCTTTCGAAATTTCTGCTAATCGAAAGTTAAATTACGGATCTTCATCACATAAAATAATTTTTTCGATATCTAAAATAAATCGCGAAACGCAGGGGTTTTTGGTTGTAGCCCTTATCTGAATCGATTCGATTGTGGACGACGATTCAAAAATACATCTGGCACGTTGAGGTGTTAACGATAATAAAGGAGGTAGCAAGTGACCATTGCTATTGTTATAGGCACACATGGTTGGGCTGCAGAGCAGTTGCTTAAAACGGCAGAAATGCTGTTAGGCGAGCAGGAAAACGTCGGCTGGATCGATTTCGTTCCAGGTGAAAATGCCGAAACGCTGATTGAAAAGTACAACGCTCAGTTGGCAAAACTCGACACCACTAAAGGCGTGCTGTTTCTCGTTGATACATGGGGAGGCAGTCCGTTCAATGCTGCCAGCCGCATTGTCGTCGACAAAGAGCATTATGAAGTGATCGCAGGCGTTAACATTCCAATGCTAGTGGAAACGTTAATGGCTCGTGATGATGATCCAAGCTTTGACGAACTGGTAGCACTGGCCGTAGAAACAGGCCGCGAAGGTGTGAAAGCACTGAAAGCGAAACCAGTTGAAAAAGCAGCACCTGCCCCCGCCGCAGCGGCACCGAAAGCGGCTCCTGCACCGGCAAAACCGATGGGACCAAACGACTATATGGTAATTGGCCTCGCGCGTATCGACGATCGTTTGATTCACGGTCAGGTTGCTACCCGCTGGACCAAAGAAACTAATGTCTCCCGTATCATCGTAGTTAGTGACGAAGTGGCTGCGGATACCGTTCGTAAGACACTGCTCACCCAGGTTGCACCTCCCGGCGTAACAGCGCATGTAGTTGATGTCGCCAAAATGATTCGCGTCTACAACAACCCGAAATATGCGGGCGAACGCGTGATGCTGTTATTTACCAACCCGACAGATGTTGAGCGTCTCGTTGAAGGCGGCGTGAAAATCACCTCAGTCAACGTCGGTGGTATGGCATTCCGTCAGGGCAAAACTCAGGTGAATAACGCGGTTTCGGTTGATGAAAAAGATATCGAAGCGTTCAAGAAACTGAATGCGCGCGGTATCGAGCTGGAAGTCCGTAAGGTTTCCACCGACCAGAAACTGAAAATGATGGATCTGATCAGCAAAATCGATAAGTAACGTATTGTGTTGATTATCACTCAGTTTTCACACTTAAGTCTTACGTAAACAGGAGAAGTACAATGGAGATTACCGCTCTTCAAATTGTGCTGGTATTTATCGTAGCCTGTATCGCAGGTATGGGATCAATCCTCGATGAATTTCAGTTTCACCGTCCGCTAATCGCGTGTACCCTGGTGGGTATCGTTCTTGGGGATATGAAAACCGGTATTATTATCGGTGGTACCCTTGAAATGATCGCACTGGGTTGGATGAACATCGGTGCCGCTGTTGCACCTGACGCCGCCCTGGCTTCTATTATTTCTACCATTCTGGTTATTGCTGGTCATCAGAGCATCGGTGCCGGTATCGCGCTAGCAATCCCTCTGGCAGCAGCAGGCCAGGTGCTGACCATTATCGTTCGTACTATTACCGTTGCCTTCCAGCACGCTGCGGATAAAGCAGCTGAAAACGGTAACCTGACGGCGATTTCATGGATTCACGTTTCGTCTCTGTTCCTGCAAGCTATGCGTGTGGCTATTCCGGCCGTTATCGTTGCGCTTTCTGTTGGTACCAGTGAAGTTCAAAACATGCTGAACGCCATTCCGGAAGTGGTGACCAATGGTCTGAACATTGCCGGTGGCATGATCGTGGTAGTTGGTTATGCGATGGTTATCAACATGATGCGTGCTGGCTACCTGATGCCGTTCTTCTACCTCGGCTTCGTAACCGCAGCATTCACCAACTTTAACCTGGTTGCTCTGGGTGTCATCGGTACCGTTATGGCGGTGCTCTACATTCAGCTGAGCCCGAAATATAACCGTGTCGCCGGTGCGCCAGTTCAGGCTGCTGGTAACAACGATCTCGACAACGAACTGGACTAACAGGTGAGCGAAATGGTTGATACAACTCAAACTACCACTGAGAAAAAACTCACTAAGAGTGATATTCGTGGCGTCTTCCTGCGTTCTAACCTCTTCCAGGGTTCATGGAACTTCGAGCGTATGCAGGCGCTGGGCTTCTGCTTCTCTATGGTGCCGGCGATTCGTCGCCTCTACCCGGAAAATAACGATGCCCGTAAACAGGCGATTAAACGTCACCTCGAATTCTTTAACACCCAACCGTTCGTGGCGGCACCAATTCTGGGCGTAACCCTGGCGCTGGAAGAACAGCGTGCTAACGGTGCAGAGATCGACGATGGTGCAATCAACGGTATCAAAGTAGGTCTGATGGGTCCGCTGGCAGGTGTAGGCGACCCAATCTTCTGGGGTACGGTACGTCCGGTATTTGCAGCGCTGGGCGCCGGTATCGCGATGAGCGGCAGCCTGTTAGGTCCGTTGCTGTTCTTTATCCTGTTTAACCTGGTACGTCTGGCAACGCGTTACTACGGCGTAGCATATGGTTACTCCAAGGGCATCGATATCGTTAAAGATATGGGCGGCGGCTTCCTGCAAAAACTGACGGAAGGGGCGTCTATTCTCGGCCTGTTTGTCATGGGGGCATTGGTTAACAAGTGGACACATGTCAATATCCCGCTGGTGGTCTCACGCATCACTGACCAGACGGGTAAAGAGCACGTTACCACTGTACAGACCATTCTTGACCAGTTAATGCCAGGCCTTGTACCACTGCTGCTGACCTTTGCTTGTATGTGGCTGCTGCGCAAAAAAGTTAATCCGCTGTGGATCATCGTTGGCTTCTTCGTCATCGGTATCGCTGGTTACGCTTGCGGCCTGCTGGGACTGTAAGACTGTTGTACACTACCGGGGCCTTTTGGCCCCGTTTTTTTATCTGGAGGATTAATGACAATCACGGACCTGGTACTGATTCTTTTCATCGCCGCACTCCTGGCCTTCGCGATCTACGATCAGTTCATCATGCCCCGCCGTAACGGCCCCACCCTGCTGGCAATTCCTTTGCTCCGGCGTGGTCGCATCGATAGCGTTATCTTCGTCGGATTGATTGTCATTCTTATCTATAACAACGTCACGAATCATGGCGCGCTAATAACAACATGGTTATTAAGTGCACTGGCTCTGATGGGTTTTTATATATTCTGGATCCGCGTTCCGAAGATCATCTTTAAACAAAAAGGTTTTTTCTTCGCCAATGTCTGGATTGAATATAGCCGGATAAAAGCAATGAACTTATCGGAAGATGGTGTCCTGGTTATGCAATTAGAACAGCGTCGGTTGTTAATCCGCGTTCGAAATATCGACGATCTGGAAAAGATTTATAAACTTCTTGTTTCAACTCAATAGGCTATATTATCTCTTCGATCATTTGTTATTTATTTTAACGTTTCATTTATATATAAATCTAAATGAAAATCGTTATCAATGAAGTAATGAAATAATATATTCCAACAGTTGTTTTATATTCTCAAAATATGTTAAGGTTGCGCCCTCATTTGGGGAGTAGCCGATTTCCAGACTCCGGAAATGTACGTGTCAACATACTCGTTGCAAAACGTGGCACGTACGGACTGAACATTTTCAGTCAGGCGAGACCATATGCACATCAATCGCTATGCCTGCATGAGCGCCTCTTGTCGTTCATGTGTGCATGTTTGCGGGGGGCGAAGATGTGTTTTATGGATACCCCGGTCAGGACGTTGTCATGAATATCACTGCTACTGTTCTTCTTGCGTTTGGTATGTCGATGGATGCATTTGCTGCATCAATCGGTAAAGGTGCCACCCTCCATAAACCGAAATTTTCTGAAGCGTTGCGAACCGGCCTTATTTTTGGTGCCGTCGAAACCCTGACGCCGCTGATCGGCTGGGGTATGGGCATGTTAGCCAGCCGCTTTGTCCTCGAATGGAACCACTGGATTGCGTTTGTGCTGCTGATATTCCTCGGCGGGCGAATGATTATTGAGGGTTTTCGTGGCGCAGATGATGAAGATGAAGAACCGCGCCGTCGACACGGTTTCTGGCTACTGGTAACCACCGCGATTGCCACCAGCCTGGATGCCATGGCTGTTGGTGTAGGTCTTGCCTTCCTGCAGGTCAACATTATCGCGACCGCATTGGCCATTGGTTGTGCAACCTTGATTATGTCGACATTAGGGATGATGGTTGGTCGCTTTATCGGCTCAATTATTGGGAAAAAAGCGGAAATTCTCGGCGGGCTGGTACTGATCGGCATCGGCGTCCAGATCCTCTGGACGCACTACCACGGTTAATTTGTTCGCTGCCAGAGGTGAATATTAAAGTCCGTCTGGCAGTCGAATACTTCTTTTGCCGCCAACGTTTGCCAGACATCAGGCTTCGCACGCCAGGCAAACGGCGTCATCTGCAACAATGCAACAGCTTCATCGCCGCGAAGACGCATCGGATACCGCAGTTCATCGCTCTGCTGTAATGCAAAACCTTCCAGTTGTTCAGTATGGGGGGCATGCAGAAGTACTTCGTCGTAAATCAGCCCTTTCAACTCCATTAAATGTCGTGGCCCTGGAGTAACTGTAATTACCCACCCTCCCGGTTTGACGACACGCGCTAACTCTTCTGCTTTGCATGGCGCGTAGATGCGAATAATGGCATCCATACTGGCATCGGCAAAAGGCAGACGATGGCTGGAAGCGACACAAAAGGTAACCTGCTTATAGCGTTTCGCCGCAGCTTTAATTGCGACCTTAGAGACATCAAGACCAAAGGTTGTCACTACTGGCAAGGCATCGGCAAAAGCATGAGTGTAATACCCTTCCCCACAGCCAATATCCAGTACCGCTGTTGCGTGCTCATTAAGACATCCACGCAATTGAGCGACTATCGCATCACGAAGCGGCTGGTAATGACCGGCATCTAAAAACGCACGTCGCGCCTGCATCATTTCCGCGCTGTCTCCCGGATCGCGGGATCGTTTATATTGAACGGGTAGCAGATTGACATATCCCTCTTTCGCCATATCAAATTGATGCCGCTGCGGACAGATATAGCTATTTTTTTCAAGAGATAGAAGCTGGTGGCAAAGTGGACAGGAAAACGACATGAAAACTCCGGCGGGATACTAAATGCCGCAAGTGTAGCGCGAATCGCGCTGCGGGCAAATATTCGAAGGTCGTAAGCGAGCATTAAACAAAGTAAAAAGCCTCGCTTTTTCGACGAGGCTTTATAGCGAGATTGAAGTGCGTTAACACTTCAGATCAGTGAATTCGATCAGATAGCGGTTACGTTAACAGCTGCCGGACCTTTCTGGCCGTCCTGAATTTCGAACTCAACGTTCTGGCCTTCGGCCAGAGTTTTGAAGCCATTACCCTGGATAGCGGAGAAGTGTACGAACACATCTTTGCTGCCATCAGCCGGAGTAATGAAGCCAAAACCTTTAGACTCGTTGAACCACTTAACCTGACCTTTAATCTTTGCCATTTGAAAAATTCCTTAGATTGTTTTCTTCGCCCGCAGGCATTACAGAGATAAAACTGACACATTACTGCTTGAGGCACTAATATAAGGTTCGGCAGAGAAGCGGTATTCAACGACAACGTGTTTACTCAGGACTTCTTTACTGAAAATGCCACACATAAACAGAACTGTACCTCGTTTAACCCAAAGCTGTTATCACATACAACGTTAATTATGGCAAGCCATTTTTAAACATGTCTCGATCAGCTGCACAAATCTCGATGCGCCTTCCACTTTTTTTGCACATTTATGCAACGAACTGCGTGTCGATATATCGAGACACTTAAGCATACCAGTACAAACAGATGCCTGAACTGATGTGGTTTCTAACATAGTTCAATAAGTTCTAATCTTCCAGTTCAGAAATACAATTTAATTCCACAATGTGTGTGATATCACCTTTTATACTATGTAATGATAAAGTGTTATATAACTTTATCTCATAAAACAGTCAGTTAACAACATACATAGATGCAATGCCGATGCCATATTCAAAGCATATTAATAATGTAAAATAAGAAAAAATGATGAATGATAAAAAATGAGAAGAGAAACGTTTCGCTTATAAACAATACTGTAATTAATCAATATTCCGATGCAAACATCCCAATCAGCAAGTACAAAAAATAACTTTTTCTGATATCAAAATAAATGAATAAATAACAGAGAAAATAATCAAAATCCAATAAAGGATTAATTTTAATCAATTGCATCATTATAGTGCATGTAAGAATGATGAGATGAGTAACCCATCAACACAGGGTTACTCAAATTGCAGGAAGGATTACCGTTCTGCTACCAGACGAATAATATCTTCATCTTCACCCGTTTTTTGGTTCTCAGTAACCTTTTCATCGGCTTTTTCAGGTGCGTTAGCTTCGCACAAGCGGCGTAACAGTACATTCTGCCGTTTTTGCTGATCCAGTAATGCCTCAAGCAGTTCAATCTGTTCGTTAGTCCGGGAACTGGCACGGTTGATGAAAAACCACAAGATGAGCCCAATAATAAGAACTACTACCGATACGACCAAAGACGCAATGTTCATCACGCCTGAATTTACAACTTCGTTCATTTAACCACCTCTAAGTAGAGGCGCCATTTTACCACTGCTACGCAGGAAGGAAATCTACTGATGAAAAAATGATATCACCATGGGATGAACTGATTGATGGCACAAATTCCGCTGAAAAATTGCACATCCTGATCGCACATTATGTTGAATACCTGCATCCATAGCAGCAAGAAAGCCAGCACAGCGGCAACCAGAACGACCCATCGAAACTTTTTCACTCCAATCTCCGTTTAACCTATCTTCTGCCTTTAAACTATCATGCGTTAGTTAAACAACGTCTAACCATGTCGATATTCGTGCTTTTTCGGAATGATACGCTTACTTCAGTCCATATTGCCGCTACGATTAAGCAAACAAAAAGAGAAGAGGTCGTAATGCGATTCATCATTCGCACAATTATCTTGATAGCACTGGTATGGACAGGATTATTACTCAGCGGATATGGCGTTCTGATTGGAAGCAAGGAAAATGCTGCCGGGTTAGGGCTGCAATGCACATATCTCACCGCCCGAAGCACAAGCACGGTGCAATATCTGCATACTAAAAGTGGATTTTTGGGGATTACAGATTGCCCGCTGCTACGTAAAAGCAATATCGTCGTCGATAATGATTGATAGATAACGGTACAAATATCCACATCAAAACTAATGGATATAAAGTACTTTCATCTTCTGCTCGAACGATATCACTATTAACATTATTTAATCCACGCTAAATGAAGAACCTGTCTGAATTTTATGCAGACAGGTTCTTATTTTAATCAGAATGGATAGTCGTGATACCCCATTTGTGCGGATATTTTGCGCGCTGCCGTATGCAACATAGCCACATACTCCTGCAAACGTTCTTCAGAAAAACGCAGCGTCGGGAAGGAAATACTCAAGCCGGCAATCACCACGCCAAAGCGGTCAAACACCGGAACGGCGATGCAGCGCAGCCCTTCTTCCTGCTCTTCGTTATCTTCGCCGTATCCCTGCTCACGGACCTGATCTAACACGGGTAATAACGCCTCTGTGCTAGTGATGGTCCGATCGGTGCTGCGTTTATATTCAACGCCCTCAAGAATTTGCTTCACTTCATCGCGATCGCGCCATGCAAGCAGCACCTTACCAATCGCAGTGCTGTACAGCGGATTACGACGGCCAATCCGTGAATACATGCGCAAATTGTACATAGAGTCAATTTTGTGGATGTAAACGATACTGTCTTCATCCAGTGCGCCAAGATGAATGGTTTCTTTGGTCAAACGGGAGATCTCACGCATCTGGATATCAGCACTGCGAATAAGATCGACGTTTTGTAGCGCACGAGCGCCCAGCTCAAATAATTTCAGGGTCAGAGAGTATTTCTCCGACTCCCCTTCCTGCGCGACATAGCCCAAGGTTTTCATGGTCTGTAAAAAGCGATAAACGGTGCTTTTTGACATCATGACGCGCTGTGACAGCTCGGTTATCCCTATTTCGCGCTCTTCGCCCAGCGCCTGCAAAATGCCAAAAACCTTCAGTACGGAAGATACAGAATCAGGTTGTTTATCCAGATCTGCGTTAGCCATTTATCACCTCATTGCGAGTGTTTTATAAAAATTAGAACTGTTTTTTATTATAATTTCGCGCCAGGGTGGTCGCAATCCATCTTTTGCCGGTTAGTTACAATTCTGCGACATTCACCGTGAATATCAGTGCTAAAATCATACCCCTGTTGATTATTACCAAAAGATATAAAATTCCTATGCCAAAAGTTCAGGCCGATGGCCTGCCGTTGCCTCAGCGGTACGGCGCAATTTTAACCATTATTATTGGTATTTCGATGGCGGTTCTCGACGGCGCTATCGCTAATGTCGCCTTGCCAACCATTGCAACCGATCTCCAGGCCACACCAGCCAGTTCCATCTGGGTGGTGAATGCCTACCAAATCGCGATTGTTATCTCCTTACTCTCGTTCTCTTTTTTGGGCGATATGTTTGGCTATCGACGAATTTATAAATTCGGTCTGGTGGTTTTTCTGCTCTCATCGTTGTTCTGCGCTCTTTCTGATTCACTGCAAATGCTAACCCTGGCGCGTGTAATACAAGGTTTTGGCGGCGCGGCGTTAATGAGCGTCAATACTGCACTCATCCGCTTAATCTACCCACAACGTTTTCTGGGGCGAGGGATGGGAATTAACTCTTTTATCGTCGCCGTCTCCTCCGCTGCCGGGCCGACGATCGCCGCCGCAATCCTTTCAATTGCGTCCTGGAAGTGGTTATTTTTAATTAATGTACCGTTGGGTATTATCGCCCTACTCCTGGCAATGCGTTTTCTGCCGCCAAATGGTTCTCGTGCCAGTAAGCCGCGGTTTGACCTGCCCAGCGCCGTGATGAATGCGCTGACATTTGGCCTGCTTATTACCGCATTGAGTGGTTTTGCTCAGGGGCAATCACTGACGCTGATCGGTGCTGAACTGGCGGTAATGATTATTGTTGGTATTTTCTTTATTCGCCGCCAGCTTTCCCTTCCTGTTCCACTGCTACCGGTGGATTTACTGCGTATTCCGCTGTTTACACTATCAATTTGTACCTCCATTTGTTCTTTCTGCGCGCAAATGCTGGCGATGGTTTCCCTGCCTTTTTATTTGCAAACCGTACTTGGACGTAGTGAAGTTGAGACAGGTTTGCTCCTGACCCCGTGGCCGTTGGCAACGATGGTAATGGCTCCGCTGGCAGGTTATTTGATAGAGCGCGTCCATGCAGGATTGCTTGGTGCTTTAGGGCTGTTCATCATGGCCGCGGGACTTTTTTCTCTGGTCCTGTTGCCAGCTTCGCCTGCCGATATCAATATCATCTGGCCGATGATCTTATGCGGTGCAGGCTTTGGGTTATTCCAGTCCCCCAATAATCACACCATTATTACCTCCGCCCCGCGTGAGCGTAGCGGTGGTGCCAGTGGAATGTTGGGTACAGCGCGTCTGCTTGGTCAGAGTAGCGGTGCAGCTCTGGTGGCGCTGATGTTGAATCAGTTTGGTGATAATGGTACGCACGTCTCGCTGACGGCTGCGGCTATTCTGGCAGTGATCGCCGCCTGTGTCAGTGGTTTACGCATTACCCAACCGCGCGCACAAGGCTAAAAAAAAGCGCGTCAACCAGGACGCGCTTTTTTATAATTTACTGCAAATTACTTCAGGTATTCACCGGTACGCAGGGCTTCAATACGTTTATCCAGTGGCGGGTGAGTCATGAACAGCTCACTCAGCGATTTGGACTTACCATTGATACAAAATGCCATCATGCTGGTTGCTTCCTGCGGCTCATAGCTGGTTTTCAGACGCTGCAGCGCAGCAATCATTTTCTCACGACCAACCAGTTTGGCTGAACCTGCATCGGCATGGAATTCACGGTGACGCGAGAACCACATGGTGATAATGCTCGCCAGAATACCAAATACCAGCTCCAGCACCGTCGCAACCGCAAAGTAGATCAGCGGGTTGCCGTTGCTCTCTTCACCTTCATCACGGTTACCGCCCATAAAGCCCGCGGCAAGCTGCGCCAGAATACGTGAAATAAAGATAACGAAGGTGTTTACCACGCCCTGAATCAGCGTCATGGTAACCATGTCACCATTCGCAATGTGGCTAATTTCGTGGGCAATTACCGCCTCGGCTTCATCCGGGCTCATGTTCTGCAGCAAACCGGTGCTGACAGCAACCAGAGAGGCATCACGACGAGCACCTGTCGCAAAGGCGTTGATATCCGGCGCATGGTAGATAGCTACTTGCGGCATAGCAATCCCCGCCTGACGGGCCTGGGTTGCTACAGTATTGACCAGCCAACGTTCCCTTTCGTTACGCGGTTGCTCGATCACTTCCCCGCCAACAGATCGTAATGCCATCCATTTGGACATCAGAAGCGAAACGAAGGAACCACCAAAACCGAACAGCAAGGCCATAATCATCAGCCCCTGAACGCTGCTCGACTGTATCCCTGTCAGGCTCAGTACCAGCCCGAAAACGACCATAACGGCCAGGTTCGTTAGCAGGAAGAGCGCGATTCGCATCATAATTTTCTTTTTACCTCAGTTTAACAAAACGCAATATGCGATACCCACATCGTATGGGTTACGCGACTATTTTCAAGTCTGGATAGAGCGTAAGTCACCAGAAAGACACAACTTTACATTTTGTAGCATCTGATTTACGGCATCTTGCCACTGTTAAAAAATCAGGCACAATTTCTTGTGCCTGATTGATGTTACTTGACGGGAGCGGGCTGTTCCGCTGGTCTGGATTTTTCCAGCTTCGCCAGATCGAGTGCGATATTCACTGTCTCGTCCAGATACGGATCTGGCTCCTTGTAATCTTTTGGCAAATCATCCAGTTTCTTCAACTCCGGTTTGCCTTCGCGTTTAAAGCGATCGTTCAAGCGCGCCAGACGCATCGCATCATCTTCATTGTTCTCTTTCTCACGTACAGCGTAATTCAGAGAAACAATATTGCGTTTGTCCTTCATGGCATTGAAACGAGCAATATCCTTCATGATGTTCTGGAATTCAGGATCTTTCGCGATACGCGCATTATGTTCCTTCAGCAATTCCGGCTCAAACGCCGATAAATCGCCAGATTTCACATAAGTTGCGGCATCAATGCTATCCCACGGCAGCGCGTTATCTTCGAATTTCTCTCCCGTTTCCGTCTCTTCATTGCCTGTCGGCATGATGATATCCGGCGTCACGCCCTTACGTTGGGTACTACCACCGTTAACGCGATAGAATTTCTGGATTGTATACTGCACTGACCCCAGCGCCGGCCATTCAGGACGTAACATCTGATCGTAGATACGATTCAGAGAACGATACTGCTGGACAGTGCCTTTGCCGAATGTTGGTTCGCCCACAACCAGAGCGCGACCGTAATCCTGCATCGCGGCGGCAAAGATTTCTGAAGCCGAAGCACTGAATCGGTCAACCAATACCACCAGCGGGCCTTTATAGAACACCTGGCCGTCGGTATCACTGTCCTCGCGGACTTTACCATTGTTATCACGGACCTGAACAATCGGACCGGAAGGAATGAACAAACCAGAGAGCGATACTGCCTCGGTCAGCGCCCCGCCGCCATTGCTACGCAGGTCGATGACGACGCTGCTGACATTCTGTTTTTCCAGCTTCTGCAACTGAACTTTGACATCGTCTGTCAAGCCAACATAGAAGCCTGGAATATCCAGTACGCCCACTTTTTCTTTGCCGACGGTCTTCACGGACATTTTAACTGCGCGGTCTTCCAGACGAATGCGTTCACGCGTCAGTGTTACCGTACGGGTTTTAGTCCCTTTACCGGCAGGTAAAATTTCTAAACGAACTTTACTGCCTTTCGGCCCTTTGATTAAGGCAACGACATCATCAAGACGCCAGCCAATCACGTCAACCATCGGCTTGCCGTTTTGACCAACACCGACAATTTTGTCACCAACGCTGATAGCTTTACTCTTCGCTGCCGGACCACCTGCCACCATCGAATTGATAACGGTGTAGTCATCATCCATTTGCAGCACCGCTCCAATACCTTCCAACGACAAGCTCATTTCAGTATTGAACTGTTCGGTATTACGCGGGGAAAGGTAGTTGGTATGCGGATCAATTTCGCGCGCAAACGCCGTCATTGCCAGCGAGAACACATCTTCGCTGTTAGTTTGCGCCAGACGGCGAATGGCAAATTTGTAGCGCCGAGTCAGGGTTTCACGAATTTCTTTATCCGTTTTTCCTGTCAGCTTCAGACTTAACTCGTCGAATTTGACTTTGCTGTCCCACAGCGCGTTCAACTCGGCCTCGTTTTTCGGCCAGGGCGCTTTGCTGCGGTCCAGGTTATAAGTGTCGTTGCCGGTAAAATCCATCGGTTTTTCCAGTACCGATAAGGCGTACTGGTAACGTTCAAAACGGCGTTTTTGCGCCAGATTGTAAAGATCGTAGAAAACGTCAAGTTTACCGGAGCGCAGTTCATCGCCCAGCTCATTTTTCTTTTTCGCGAACTGTTCAACATCGCTTGCCAGCAGCACATTGTGGCTGTAATCAAGCAGGTTCAGGTAGCGGTCAAAGATTTTGGCCGAGAATGCCTGATCGAGGTCGAACTGGCGATAATGGGAGCGGGTAAAGCGCGACGTTACGCGCTCACTCACCGTCGCATGCTGCGTCTCTTCCTTTAATACCGGAATCTGATCAGCACGCGTAATATCTTCTACTGCGAAGGTCTGGCCTGCTATTGCAAGCAGGCCAGCTAACGCGGTAAGCCTAAAAAACATGTTCATGCCTGGCCCGGCCTCCGTTTCAGAACACCAGGTGTTCTGCGCGCACAATCAAAGACATACCCGAATTCAGCTGGACGCGGACGCCGTCTTTGGTGATTTCTAATACGGTGGCATCCATCGCATTTTGACCAGCTTTCACCTTCAGGGCTTGTCCGACAGTCAGAGCTGAAATGTCAGAAACTGGGGTGTGCTGTTCTTCGCGAGGTGCTTTTACTGTTTTTGGCGCTTTCTCAGCCGGTTTCTGCGCGCGAGGTTTGCGCTCGGCGCCTTCTTTACGGCGTTGCGCGGCAGGACGTGGCTTGCGTTCGCGGCGTGGTGCGTCTTCTTTCTCACCTGCAGCTGCGGCAGCTTCGCGTTTTTTCGCCTGCTGTTCGGCACGCTGCGCCTGGACGCGCGCTTTCGCTTCTTCAAGCTGCTTGCGAGCATGTTCTACATGCTGCTCGTCCAGCTCACCGCATGGGTTGCCGTCGAGATCGACACGCGTCGCGCCTGGTTTAACGCCATACAGATAGCGCCAGCTCGAAGTGTAGAGACGTAAAGCGGATCGCAGTTGCGTTTTGCTAAGGTTCATTTCCCCAGCAACGCGATCGACCAAATCCTGAAAAATACCGATTTTCAGCGGACGCGCTTCACCTTCCGCACTGAAACAGTGGGGAAAACGTTCGGCCAGAAACGCGATTACTTCTTTACTGCTATTCAACTTAGGTTGATTTTCCATGAAATTTCCTGATTACAACGGACGTAGCCAACAAGCGCAGGCATGAACAGGCGTCATTATAATGACGTCATCAGTAAATGCTACGTTATCCGTTGATTATCCTGCGACGCTCGCAAAGAATTTTTTGTAATCCGTCGTTGCAAGCACCTTTTCAAGCTGTGCCACAAGCTGACGTAAGCCTTGCTCGTCCTCGTCTGTAAAGCGACCGAAGACAGTACTGTCGATATCGAGAACGCCAATAATCTGATTTTTCACCACCAACGGCAGAACGATTTCAGAATTACTCTCCGCATCACAGGCGATATGCCCATCAAAGGCGTGAACATCCTCGATTCGCTGTACTTCATTGCGGGCAACTGCAGTCCCACACACGCCACGCCCTACCGGGATCCGTACGCAGGCAATTTTGCCCTGAAACGGCCCGAGTACCAGCGTATCGTCCTCAAGTAAATAAAATCCAGCCCAGTTTACGTCAGTCAGACGCTCGTATAACAAAGCACTGGTATTCGCCAGCGTTGCCAGAAAACTGGTTTCTCCCGCCATCAACGCATTAAAGTCGCGGTTTAAGTCCGCGTAAAATTCTGTTTTGTTCATTATATAATCACTTAGTTGTCTTACCTGGAACTGCCAGCCTATTAAAATAAGCATTAAATGCGTTAATGCTCAAGATCATTCCCATCATGGGTTAAGATAAATGTTAATTCTTATTACATTTGGCATGTCATGGCTCTTAACACCCCACAAATTACGCCGACAAAAAAGATAACAGTGAGCGCAATTGGCGAGGCACTACCGTATGGTGATTATCAGCGTTGCCCGCAATGTGACATGCTGTTTAGCCTGCCCGAGATAAATTCTCACCAGAGTGCCTATTGCCCGCGCTGTCAGGCGAAAATTCGCGATGGGCGTGACTGGTCGCTCACAAGGCTGGCTGCAATGGCTTTTACTATGTTGTTGCTTATGCCGTTTGCCTGGGGCGAACCTCTATTACATATCTGGCTGTTAGGTATCCGTATCGACGCCAATGTAATGCAAGGCATCTGGCAAATGACCAAACAGGGCGATGCGATAACCGGCGCAATGGTGTTTTTCTGCGTTATAGGTGCACCTCTCATACTGGTGACCTCTATTGCTTATTTATGGTTTGGCAATCGGCTGGGAATGAATTTACGCCCGGTGTTGCTGATGCTGGAGCGACTAAAAGAGTGGGTAATGCTGGATATCTATCTGGTCGGCATTGGCGTTGCTTCTATAAAGGTACAGGATTACGCCCATATCCAGGCGGGCGTCGGGCTATTCTCTTTTTTCGCGCTGGTGATTTTAACAACGGTGACGTTGTCACATCTTAATGTTGAACAGCTGTGGGAGCGATTTTATCCGCAGCGCCCTGCCACGCGTAGGGACGAGAAATTACGCGTTTGCCTGGGTTGTCACTTTACCGGCTATCCCGATCCGCGCGGTCGTTGTCCCCGTTGCCATATCCCACTTCGCTTGCGTCGCCATCATAGTATTCAAAAATGCTGGGCTGCTCTTTTGGCTTCAATTGTCTTGTTGTTACCTGCCAACCTGCTGCCTATTTCGATCATCTACCTGAACGGTGGACGACAAGAAGATACGATTCTTTCCGGAATTATGTCGCTGGCGAACAGCAATATTGCAGTTGCCGGCATTGTTTTTATCGCCAGTATCCTGGTGCCGTTCACCAAAGTGATCGTCATGTTTACTTTACTGGTAAGCATTCATTTTAAATGCCAGCAAGGCTTACGCACGCGGATTTTGCTATTGCGGATGGTGACCTGGATTGGCCGCTGGTCGATGCTCGATCTGTTTGTCATTTCGTTAACCATGTCGCTGATTAATCGCGATCAGATCCTCGCTTTTACTATGGGACCCGCTGCGTTTTATTTCGGCGCAGCGGTTATTTTGACTATTCTTGCTGTGGAATGGCTGGACAGCCGCTTACTTTGGGATGCACATGAGTCAGGAAACGCCCGCTTCGACGACTGAAGCGCAAATTAAAACTAAACGCCGTATCTCACCTTTCTGGCTGTTGCCGTTCATCGCGCTAATGATTGCCGGTTGGCTGATTTGGGGTAGTTATCAGGATAGAGGCAATACCGTCACCATCGACTTTATGTCGGCAGACGGTATTGTTCCGGGTCGCACGCCTGTTCGTTATCAGGGCGTTGAAGTCGGCACGGTGCAGGATGTCAGCCTCAGCGACGATCTACGTAAGATTGAAGTCAAGGTCAGCATCAAGTCCGATATGAAAGATGCCCTGCGCGAAGAGACACAGTTCTGGCTGGTGACGCCGAAAGCCTCACTGGCAGGTGTTTCCGGGCTGGATGCGCTGGTCGGCGGTAACTATATCGGCATGATGCCGGGCAAAGGTAAAGAGCAAGATCATTTTGTGGCGCTCGATACCCAGCCAAAGTATCGGCTGGATAATGGTGATCTGATGATCCACCTGCAAGCCCCCGATCTCGGTTCATTGAACAGCGGTTCGCTGGTCTATTTCCGTAAAATTCCGGTGGGACGCGTCTATGACTATGCGATCAATCCCAATAAGCAAGGCGTGGTGATTGATGTCCTGATTGAGCGGCGTTTCACCGATTTGGTGAAAAAAGGCAGCCGCTTCTGGAACGTTTCCGGCGTTGATGCCAATGTCAGTATCAGTGGCGCGAAGGTAAAACTGGAAAGTCTGGCTGCCCTGGTTAACGGTGCGATTGCCTTCGATTCACCAGAAGAGTCGAAACCTGCCGATCCGGAAGATACCTTTGGTCTGTATGAGGATCTCGCCCACAGCCAGCGTGGGGTGATCATAAAGCTGGATCTACCAGGTGGAGCCGGATTAAACGCCGATTCAACGCCGCTCATGTACCAGGGACTGGAAGTCGGGCAACTGACCAAACTGAATTTAAACCCAGGTGGCAAAGTCACCGGAGAAATGACCGTTGATCCCAGCGTCGTCACTCTGCTTCGTGAAAACACCCGCATCGAATTACGTAACCCGAAGTTATCCCTCAGCGACGCCAATCTCAGCGCCCTGCTGACCGGCAAAACGTTCGAACTGGTACCGGGTGATGGCGAACCACGCAAAGAGTTTGTCGTTGTGCCTGGCGAGAAAGCTTTACTGCATGAACCCGATGTTCTGACGCTAACCCTGACAGCACCAGAAAGCTATGGAATTGATGCCGGTCAGCCGCTCATTCTTCACGGCGTACAGGTAGGTCAGGTTATCGACCGTAAACTCACCAGCAAAGGCGTGACATTTACCGTCGCTATCGAACCCCAGCATCGCGAACTGGTAAAAGGCGACAGCAAATTTGTCGTTAATAGTCGTGTCGACGTGAAAGTGGGTCTGGATGGTGTCGAGTTTCTCGGTGCCAGCGCCTCAGAATGGCTCAACGGCGGGATCCGTATTCTGCCAGGCGACAAAGGTGAGATGAAAACCAGTTACCCACTGTACGCCAATCTGGAAAAAGCCCTCGAAAATAGTCTTAGCGATTTACCTACCACGACCGTGAGTTTAAGTGCGGAGACACTGCCGGATGTGCAGGCAGGGTCGGTAGTGCTGTACCGTAAATTTGAGGTCGGTGAAGTGATTACCGTACGTCCACGGGCCAATGCGTTCGATATCGATCTGCACATTAAACCGGAATATCGCAACCTGCTGACCAGCAACAGCGTGTTCTGGGCTGAAGGTGGCGCGAAAGTTCAACTTAACGGCAGCGGCCTGACCGTTCAGGCGTCACCGCTTTCGCGGGCGTTAAAGGGAGCCATCAGCTTCGATAATCTCAGCGGTGCCAGCGCCAGCCAACGTAAAGGCGATAAGCGGATTTTGTATGCTTCCGAAACAGCGGCTCGTGCGGTTGGCGGGCAGATTACGCTCCACGCTTTCGATGCCGGAAAACTGGCGGTCGGTATGCCAATTCGCTATCTCGGTATTGATATCGGGCAAATCCAGACTCTGGATCTGATCACCGCGCGCAATGAAGTACAGGCAAAGGCGGTGCTCTATCCTGAATATGTCCAGACCTTTGCTCGCGGTGGTACACGCTTCTCAGTGGTCACACCGCAAATTTCGGCAGCAGGCGTTGAGCATCTTGATACGATCCTCCAGCCGTATATCAACGTCGAACCAGGTCGGGGTAATCCTCGCCGTGACTTTGAATTGCAAGAAGCAACCATTACTGATTCGCGTTACCTTGATGGCTTAAGCATTATTGTTGAAGCGCCGGAAGCCGGTTCGTTAGGTGTTGGTACGCCTGTGCTGTTCCGTGGTCTGGAAGTAGGTACAGTCACCGGAATGACGCTGGGTACATTGTCAGATCGCGTGATGATTGCGATGCGCATCAGTAAACGTTACCAGCACCTGGTACGTAACAATTCCGTCTTCTGGCTAGCTTCGGGCTACAGTCTGGACTTCGGTCTGACGGGCGGCGTGGTGAAAACCGGTACCTTTAACCAGTTTATCCGTGGGGGTATCGCCTTCGCCACGCCTCCAGGTACACCGCTGGCACCGAAAGCCCAGGAAGGCAAACACTTCCTGTTGCAGGAAAGTGAACCGAAAGAGTGGCGTGAATGGGGAACAGCACTCCCCCGATAAGCCACATTGCTCCGGCGTGCCTGCGCCGGAGCGTTTATGCTAAACTGCGCGCCTGTTTTTTTGCCAGTGGTACATGCTCGTGGCCCAACACACCGTTTATTTCCCGGACGCCTTTCTGACACAAATGCGCGAAGCCATGCCTTCGACGCTCTCTTTTGATGATTTTCTCGCCGCCTGTCAGCGCCCGTTGCGCCGCAGCATTCGCGTAAATACCCTGAAAATCTCCGTTGCTGATTTCCTGCAATTAACCGCCCCTTACGGCTGGACGCTAACGCCGATTCCGTGGTGTGAAGAAGGTTTCTGGATTGAACGCGATGATGAAGAAACCTTGCCGTTGGGCAGTACCGCCGAGCATTTAAGCGGCCTGTTTTATATTCAGGAAGCCAGTTCAATGTTGCCCATTGCCGCATTGTTTGCCGACGATAATACCCCACAGCGGGTGATGGATGTCGCCGCCGCGCCTGGTTCAAAAACCACACAAATTGCCGCTCGCATGAATAACGAAGGGGCGATTCTTGCCAATGAGTTTTCCGCCAGCCGGGTAAAAGTGTTACATGCCAATATCAGTCGCTGCGGTATCCGTAACGTCTCTCTGACTCATTTTGATGGCCGCGTCTTTGGTGCAGCGTTACCAGAAATGTTCGATGCCATTTTACTGGACGCCCCCTGCTCTGGCGAAGGCGTGGTGCGTAAAGATCCCGACGCACTGAAAAACTGGTCACCAGAAAGCAATCAGGAAATTGCTGCCACCCAACGGGAACTGATCGACAGTGCCTTTCATGCATTACGCCCTGGCGGTACGCTGGTTTACTCGACCTGTACCTTAAACAAGGAAGAAAACGAAGCCGTTTGCTTGTGGCTGAAAGAGACTTACCCCGATGCAGTAGAGTTTTTACCGCTGGGCGATCTCTTCCCTGGTGCGGACAAGGCACTCACCGAAGAAGGCTTTTTGCACGTTTTTCCGCAAATTTACGACTGCGAAGGCTTCTTCGTTGCCCGGTTACGCAAAACACAGTCGATTCCCGCCTTACCCGCACCGAAATACAAAGTGGGTAATTTCCCGTTTAGCCCAATCAAAGATCGCGAAGCCGCACAAATTCGCCAGGCGGCGACTGCCGTTGGCTTACAGTGGGATGAAAATCTGCGCCTCTGGCAGCGCGATAAAGAACTCTGGCTGTTCCCGGCGGGTATTGAAGCCCTGATCGGTAAAGTCCGATTTTCCCGTCTGGGAATTAAGCTTGCTGAAACGCATAACAAAGGTTATCGCTGGCAGCATGAAGCGGTTATTGCCCTGGCCTCCCCCAACCATACGAACGCTTTCGAACTGACGCCTCAGGAAGCGGAAGAGTGGTATCGCGGGCGCGATGTTTACCCGCAAACCGTGCCAACTACGGATGATGTGCTGGTAACCTTCCAGCATCAGCCAATAGGTTTAGCCAAACGTATTGGCTCGCGACTGAAAAACAGTTACCCGCGTGAACTGGTGCGCGATGGGAAACTTTTTACCGGTAACGCCTGATAGCGCACAAAAAAAGCGCACTTTTTGACTGGCACATTCGCCTGCCTCAACTACGCTGAAAAATGGTGCGATCGGACTGGTCGTACCACAACCGGCAGATAAATGGAGAGCACGAAGATGAAAACCAGTGTGCGCATAGGCGCTTTTGAAATCGATGACGGCGAGTTACACGGCGAATCGCCAGGTGATCGAACATTAACTATTCCTTGTAAATCTGACCCCGATTTGTGTATGCAACTTGATGCCTGGGACGCCGAAACCAGCATTCCAGCTCTACTAAACGGCGAACACTCTGTCCTGTACCGTACCCGCTACGATCAAAAGTCTGATGCCTGGATTATGCGTCTTGCCTGATCCAAAAAGAACCCGTCGGCATGACGGGTTATTTATTCTGGTTATTTCCCCGAAGTAAAATCCTCTCCTAAACTTAACGGTACGGCACCACACTTCGAGGATGAAATGTTCGCGCTGGTACTTTTTGTTTGCTATCTGGACGCTGGCTGTGAAGATATTGTTGTTGATGTTTACAACACGGAACAGCAGTGCGTCTACTCAATGGACGATCAACGGATCCGCCACGGCGGCTGCTTTCCTGTTGAGGATTTTATTGATGGGTTCTGGCGGCCCGCGCAGGAGTACAGTGACTTTTAATTACTGGAGTTGTTCCACGGTGAGTGTCCCTCCGAAGACGGCGCCAGTGTCTATATAATGCAAGTTTCCAATATCTACTCGATGAGGTAACGGCGTATGACCAAACCAGAAATGGTCAGCACCGGTAATTCCCTGCCCTTTTTGGCCTTCACGTAATCGCGAACGACTCCACAATACCTGGTGCAAATCGACGTCCTTTTGCCATTGATAAACGTCGTCAGGATAATCAGCATGGGCAATAACGTGTTTGCCAGTGCGACTGTTTAATTCAAGAATAAAAGGCAAATGCTGGCATTTGCTGAGCGCCCTTTCTGCTTGCTTCTGTTGCTTATCTGCCAGCGCAGCAAACCAGTCGCCACCGTTCATATACCATAAAGACATCTGCTGCGCGGCCAGTGCATCTATCGCCATCTGCTCATGATTGCCTCTTACCGCTCTGACCCAGCGTTGCTCCAGTAGTTGAAGACAACGTAAACTCTCCGGACCACGATCAATAACATCACCTACCGAGATCAATAAGTCTTGCCACGGGTCAAAACGGCAATGCCATAATTTGATACGCAGTAGCCCAAGGCAGCCATGAATATCCCCCACCAACCAGATATGTCGCCAATGGCTGCCATCAATTTTCTGATAGGTGCGGCCTGCCTCTTTCATCAATTTTTTACTCCCGCGCAGAAGGTCACATTATTTTAACATAAATGTTAAAAAAGGCTGGACTGAAGCAGTAGAGTGTGTGTTATGGTTGATTGTGAAGTCAGCACAGGGAAAACAGTGATGTATTCATCCGCTGGCTTAATAGATAAAAAGAGACCGAATACGATTCCTGTTTTCGTTGGCGAGATAAAAAACACATAAAAATCAATATATTAATCGAATCTGCGCATATTTTTTACCCCCAAACACATGCCATTACATACCAATACATTCAATTAGTTACCATTTTTTTCGAGAGTTTTAGAGAAAATTTCGGGAATATTTCAGGTCAATCCATGCATACACGAGCAATTCCTGTATTGAATAATTCCGTAGCAATTATGTAAAATCATCTCCGGCTGATTTTCATTCAAACTCGCGCTATCGAACGTCCATCAGCCAGCCGTTGCACGTTCTTGCATACGACGTGCTACGGTTTCATTTATCTCCGACCGGAAACTTCTTATACAAAGTCGATACGCCAACATCATAAATGATCGCCACCTTCTGGCGAGGAACTCCTGATGCAATTAATCGCCCGGCCTGCGCCCATTGTTCTGGTGTAAGTTTGGGACGACGTCCACCAATTCGTCCCTGTGCGCGAGCAGCTTCCAGTCCAGCTTTTGTTCGTTCAACAATCAGTTCTCGTTCCATTTCAGCCAGGGCACCCATCACATGAAAGAAAAAACGCCCCATCGGTGTGCTGGTATCAATAGCATCCGTCAGGCTGCGAAAATTAACGCCACGTTCGCGCAACTCCTCAACCAGAATGACCAGATGCCGCATACTACGCCCCAGCCGATCCAGCTTCCAGACAACCAAAGTGTCACCTGCCGATAATGTCCTGAGCAGTTTTTTCAGTCCCGGTCTTTCGGACTTTGTACCGCTTATCTTGTCTTCAAAAATCAGCTCGCATCCTGCACAGTTCAGCGCATTACGTTGTAGATCTGTGTTCTGGTCATTTGTTGACACACGTACATAGCCAATAAGCATGGTAGATCTCCCTGACAAAAGCAGGAATGATGCCATTTGCTCGTTATTTCTGCATTTTCATAAACGTTGGTTTGGGAGAAG